>JBBDHZ010000105.1:0-34579 GCA_040880645.1 Minisyncoccota bacterium | reverse complement strand
GTTAAAGAAATAAAAGGGCAGATCGCGAATAAAGGGAAGGTTCGAGGTAAGGTAAAGGTAGTGTTAAGTCCAAAGGAGTGCTCAAAAATTGAAAAGGGGGATATTCTGGTGGCCACAATGTCCACCCCGGACTTTCTAAGTGGAATGGCAAAAGCGGCGGCATTCGTGACTGATATTGGTGGTATTACTTCTCACGCAGCTATTGTATCAAGAGAAATGAACAAGCCGTGTATTATAGCAACAGAAAACGCTACAAAAATTCTTAAAGACGGCGACGAGGTGGAGGTGGATGCGAATGAGGGGGTGGTGCGAATTTTGAATAAATAAAGGCCTACAGCAGGATTGCTGGAGGCCTTCTTGATTGATGTGTGAAGATGGGGTTAGTCAATCAGTGCAACTCTCTTGGTCAGTGTAACTGTCCCGGATAGATTGATGACCGTGAAGCCCTGGGTTTCCTTGTGGGCGCGGTGGACCAAACGGTCGGCGGGGACACCCATCGAGATGCCGAGCATATTGATGAGTACTCCGTGTCCGACCACCAGCACGCGTTCAGGTAGACGACGGGTATGCGATTTGTATACCCCGATCTTTGCGAGGACTCCTTGCCACCCGTGTTTGCCTATGACGCGCATTGCATCACCGTTAGGGTCTTCAAGATACTTCTTTAGTGTCGCGTGGCCGAGACGCTCGAACATGGCGTTGAGTAGCTGGCCGTGCTCGCTGTCGTCCTCGTAGAAGAGGTCGGGCACGGTGATGATCGTCTCGTCGCTTTCGAGGCCCGCCACGAGCTGGGCAGTCTGCCGCGTCCGGATGAGGGGCGAGCAGAGAACCAGGTCGAATTCGGGATTACCAAGCAATTCCCGGCGCCTTTTAGCCAGCTCCACGCCCTCGGCGCTGAGGATGTGATTTCGGTGATCGTCACTCGATGATTTGTTTGAGACCGAGTGGCGAATACAGGTGATATCCATGAGACACCTCTTTCGTTGCTAGAGTATGGTGACTGGAAACGAACTTCTAACGCAGACTACATAATAACACTATACATATCGTATGTCAATGGTTTGCGGTGGTGATGTTAAAAGACGCAACCCCCCCCGGGGGGGGGTGCGTCTTTTGGTGACTCTAAACGGCTCACACTATAGGGTGAGCCGTTTAGAGTACTTGTTTAAGCCTGTTTTTTAGGCGATTCTTTCGGAACTAGCTTGTAATCCAGCTGTTTGAGTTCGAGGTTGGCGTTGGTGATCGTGAAGGTGACCTCGTCGCCGAGCTGGAATTTTGTGCCGGTTCGCTTGCCGACAATGGCGAAGTTCGAGTCATCAAGCTCGAAGTAGTCGCTGCCGAGGTCGCGCATACGCACCATCCCCTCGGCGCCGGTGGACTCTTCGGCGATAAAGATGCCGTTCGGGGAGATGCCCGAGATAACTCCGGTGAAGGTCTCGCCGACGTGGTCGGCCATATACTCGACCTGTTTGTACTTGATCGAGTCGCGTTCGGCGTGCATCGCGTCAAGCTCTTGCTGGGCGGAGCGCTCCGCGACTACTTTCAGCTGAGCAAACTCTTCGCTCGAGATCTTCTCCCCGGCAACGTACTTGCCGAGGATCCGGTGAACGGCCAGATCGGGATACCGGCGGATCGGGGACGTGAAGTGAGTGTAGTACTCAAAGGCGAGGCCGAAGTGGCCGATGTTCTTAGTCGAGTATACCGCTTTGGCCATTGATTTGATGGCGGCGACTTTGATCAGGTCCTCGCTGGGTTCGCCCTCGATCTTTTTCATCAGTGAGTTGAGCGCCTGGCTCGTAATGCTGCCGTTGCCGAGCCGTTCGAGGTCGTAGCCGAGCGCGTCGGTGAAAATAGTGAGTGAGTCGATCTTCTCCGGGTCCGGCTGGTCGTGGACGCGGTACAGGAAACTGCCGTGACCCTTCTCCTGTTTTTTGGCAATGTGTCGGGCGACTTCACGGTTAGCGAGAAGCATATACTCCTCGATTAGTTTCTGGGTATCGATGCGTTCTTTCTTGTAGATCTTCTTGGGCTGCATATTCTCGTCGAGCTCGATCTCCACTTCGTCGGTCTCGAAGTCCACCGCGCCTTCTTTGAAGCGCTTCTCGCCAAGCTTTTGGGCGATCTCGTTCATCACTTTGAGCTCGGCGGGAAAGGCACCTTCGCCGGTGTCGATGTTTTTCTGGGCTTCTTCGTAGGTGAAGCGTTTGTCGGAGTTGATGATGGTGCGCCCGAACCAGCGGTCCTGAATGTTTCCGCTGTGATCGAGTTCAAAGACCGCTGAGAAGGCGAGCTTGTCTTCTTCCGGGTTGAGGCTGCAGACGTCGTTGGAAAGCTCCTCGGGAAGCATCGGGATCGTACGGTCGACCAGATAGACCGAGAAGCCGCGTTTGAGCGCCTCTTTGTCCAGCTCGCTGCCGGGGGTGACGTAGTGGGAAACGTCGGCGATGTGAATGCCGATCTCGACGTTGCCGTTCTCGAGCTTTTTGTAGGAGAGGCCGTCGTCGAAGTCTTTAGCGTCCCATGGGTCGATGGTCATTGTGGTGACACCGCGGAAGTCGCGGCGGTTCGGTATCTCGTTTTGGATATTTTCGCGGGACCGCTGCTGGATCTCCTCAGCTTCTTTCTGGACCGCGTGTGGAAACTCCGTGCGGAAACCGTGCTCGAGCACGATCGAGTTCATCTCGACATCGTGCTCACCTTGTTTTCCGAGGGTCTGGAGGAGTGTGCCTTCCGGGTTTTGCTTCGGGTCGGTCCAGTCACCGATGCGAACGAATATCTTGGTGCCGGTCTCGATGTCACGTACCTCGTCTTTGTTGAGATAGATGTCGCGGTACATTCGCGGGTCGTCGGCTTCGCATACGGCGGTGCCGTTGTTTTTTTTCAAGGTACCGACAAATTCCGTGCGGTTGCGTTCCAGGACCTCGGATACCTCTCCTTGGATCCGGTCACGATCGCTTCGCTGAGAGAGAAGGTTGACTTGCACCGTGTCGCCGTTCAACGCCGTGTTCATACCTTCCTGAGGGATCTCGATGTCCTCCTCAAGCCGGTCGGTCCGGAGATACCCGACACCTCGGTTGTTGACCGAGATCGAACCCTCGTAGGTGGTTTGGGTCGGAATCGCCTCTCGGGAGTTGCTTTTGGAGTTTCCGGACCGGTCTCGTGAGTGGTTTTGTGAGCGACTTTTAGAGCCGCCCGTACGTTGTTTGGAGCGGTGCTCCGTTTTTTTTCTTCCACCGTTTTTGCTATGGTTTTTTCTGTGGGAATCCTGTGTATTCATGGGGAGACTATACCACGGACTGTTTCTCGTATCTACCTAGACGTGTATCTGCGCATAGCCCGTTCGCGCCCGAAGAACGTGCGGCTGGTATGGGGGAAGCAAGTTGACGCCGATAGAGCTTTTTGCTAGTATTGCCCGCATGTTAACGATTCGATTACAGCGTGTTGGACGACGCGGCATTCCGGCCCACCGGGTGGTTGTTCAGGATTCTCGTCAGAGCCCAAAGAGCGGCCGGGTTGTTGAGAACCTCGGTTCGTACGATACGCGCCACGACGCCCCTCAGATCAATACCGAGCGCGCATCGTACTGGGTCTCCCAGGGAGCGCAAACCTCAGGCACGGTCCACAATCTCCTTGTTGATCTCGGTGTGGTGAAAGGAGCGAAGAAAAACGTGCTTCCGAAAAAGACACCAATTGTGAGCGACGAGCCGGCTGAAGAACAGACAAAAGACGCCGAAGCTCCGGCGGCAGAAGAAACAGGCGAAGACACGGAAGCTCCTGTTGCGGAGGAGACGAGCGAAGACACTGAAGCTCCAAAAGAGAAGGCCGCACCGGCAGAGCCTGTAGCGGAAGAAAAGGAAGAGGAGAAAGTAGAGGAGAAAGCGGACGAAAAGAACGAAGCAGAGGAGAAGCCGTCCGAAGCCGAGAGCGCAGGCGCGGAAGCAGCCACCGGTGAGGAAGAGAAAAAGGCCTAACACGAGGGAAAGTCGACCGGTTCGATGTCGGTCGCGGGTCCGTTATGCTGTTGACGGGCTTTTTGTATTGCCGTAAAATAATGCTACAGCAAGCGGTACGGTAGCGATTGCCGGTCGGTTGCGTTGATGATTAGAATGGTCGTTAATTTCAGTACTATGGCAGATTCTACGCAGGAATACGAAGACGCACGATTTCTTGAGTTTGTTGTTAAATCATTAGTCGATAACCCCGACAAGGTAACGATCAACCGAACGGTGGACGAAATGGGTGTACTTATCACGCTTGATGTTGCCCGGGAAGATATGGGAAAGATCATCGGCCGATCCGGGAATACCGCCAAGGCGGTCCGAACACTTCTACGCGTGGTCGGTATGAAGAACAACGCCCGCGTGAACTTGAAGATCAACGAGCCGGAGGGCGGTATTCGTGATACCGGGGCGAATACGGCCGTTGCCGGAGCACCGGAGGAAATTCAGGAAGCGGCAGGTGAGGTTCCGCCACAGCCTCAGGCGGCTGATTCTCAGCAGAGCGTGGACGAAGTGATGGATGACTTTAAGAACGGAAATTGATCCGAGCGGGAGGAAGAATGGTTAGGTTTTTGAAGCAAAATCCGCCCACGGGCGGATTTTGTCTCGCCCCGCTTTTCTTTTTTCGGTCTTTCCTCTAGTATTGCCCTAAAGCCTGGGGGTCCGAAGCCTAACGTCTATCGTATGTATTTTCATATCGTTACATTGTTCCCGGAGTCGTTTGACTCGTACCTTCGCTCGTCGATCATCGGACGGGCTATTGAGGATGGAAAGATCACGGTGTCGTACTATAACCCGCGTGACTATACTAACGACAAGCACGCTCGAGTGGACCAGAAGCCGTACGGTGGGGGGCCGGGGATGGTCATTCAGGCCGAACCGGTCTTAAAGGCGGTCAAGCACGCGATCGGACGAAAAAAAAGCGTAAAGGTTGTGTTTATGGAGGCGGGCGGGAAGGAGTTTAGCAATGAGTACGCGCGTGATTGGGCGAAAAAGTATAAACATATCGTGCTGGTGTCGGGAAGGTACGAGGGGATCGACGCCCGAGCCCGAAAAGCACTCAAGGCGGATGCGATCTCAATCGGTCCGTATGTGTTGACCGGGGGTGAGCTGCCGGCAATGGTGGTGATGGACGCGACAGCGCGACAGATCGAGGGGGTGCTGGGCGACGAAAAGAGTCGGGAAGAAGAGCGGATCGCCTCACACGAGGTATATACCCGGCCGGAAAAATTGAAGTGGAAGGGGAAGAGTTACGAGGTCCCAGAGGTGCTTAGGTCAGGTCATCATAAGAAGATTGATGAGTGGAGAGGGGAGCGGTCATAGTAGAGATACACTCTTTGCATTTTTTGACAATAGTTAACGGTAATGTGCAAACACTTCTGGCACTTTTTAGTAGTATCTAAGAATGTCAGTATCTATGGCTCAAACAGTCCAAGAGGAACGGTGGAGATGGATCAAACCAATTATCACTAAAGAAATGACGTTGAAGAATGTGGCAAAGGTCTGCCCGCACTCTGCTCGAAGCTTGAAGCGCTGGAAGAAGGCGTACGAGCAGTACGGCATAGATGGTCTTGCTCCCCGGAGCACGGCACCCAAAACCCAGCCGAACGAAACATCCATACAGGTCAAAGAAATGGTGATCTCGCTCAGGAAGGAAACCGGACTCTGTGCCAAAAAACTCCACTGGAAGCTCAGGAAGCAAGGAATTGATATCCCGGTGCGAACGATCGGAAAAATACTCAAGGATGAAGGACTGGTTCGAAAATATCGAACCAAGAAGGTGAAGTACAAATATCTGAAAGCAAAGCGGCAACCCGGTGAACTGTTGGAAATGGACGTGAAGTATGTTCCTGGCCCCGTACAGGGCAGGAAATACTATCAGTACACGGTGATCGATACCGCCACACGATGGCGGCATTTGGAGATATTTGACGAACAGTGCACCCACCATGCTATTCGAATGATGGAGATCGTGCGGAAACGTTTTCCTCATCAAATTAAAGCCATCAAAACAGACAACCATACCACATTCACCAACTATTATGTTGGTACGAACAAACGCAGTGATGTGCTCGTGAAGACAATACACCCGCTCGATGAGTGGTGTGCTGGAAACGACATCATTCACTATCTCATTGACCCGGGCAAGCCAGCTCAAAATGGTACCGTCGAACGTTCTCACCGAGAAGATGAGGAGAAGTTTTATCAGAAGCAAACATTCAGATCCAAAGCCGACCTTGAGAAAAAACTTCGGCGCTGGAATGATTACTGCAATGATCTTGGGCACTGTGCTCTGGAAGGGAAAACGCCAAATGAAATGCTATACTCCAAAGTGCCAGAAGTGAATGCCTAAAACATAACTCAGAATGTCTGAATCCTTGGTACAATCAAGTCGTATGACCTCAGATAAATTTGAATCATCAGAGCAGCCAACAATCCAAGAGATGTTGAAGAAAGAATTGCTGAATCAAGAACGCGCCCCAACCTCATTTCTGGAAGAAATTTTTAAACTTGATCAATCTGACAAAGAACGTTCAGCAGCACAGAATAATAGAGAGATTTTGGAAAAAGAAGAGGTAAAAAGTGTATTTGATAGTAATGCCGAATTGAGTGAATGTTACTACACAGTTTTATCACTCACCTATTTTCATTTAGCACAACAGAAAGGTTTCAAGGGTGATATTCCTGTAGATGAGCTTAATAAATCTATCGAGGCAGCAAGGCAGGCAGATTTGCCAGAAGAGGAGATGCGGTACAAACAAGCGACACTGGCATATTTTAGTCGGGATCTTGAAAAGCTTGAGGAGATATATGAAGCCACATCAACCGAGGACCCATTTGTTGGTTTTATTACGAATCTGTACAAAGGTTTAAAAGAAAGAGGTGATATTGATTACGGGGAAGATTATAGACCCTAATACATTCCACGAACCACTTTTTTGCAAACAAAACAGATTAGTGGTATTCCGGACGCGCTAAAATAAAGAAAATGTCTAAAAAGTTACTTCCTCCGTCTATTCTCACTGAAAAAGGTCTTAGTTTATTTAAACATGACTTAACTTTTCGTGATTTGGAGTTACCAATCGTGGAAATAGAGACAGAATCTCTTTTATGGCACTTAGATATGCCTGTGTGGGAAAAAGATAATACCGATGATTGGAATCTCACACCTAGAGAAGTTTTAAATAAAGAAAAATTTACCAGGAATCATCAGAAAAAAATAGCTGAAGTAGATTTAAGTTTCCCTATTCTTGTTACGATGTACAAAGAAAGATTGGTTATTCTTGATGGTATTCATAGGTTGTGTAAAGCCTATTCTAATAAAAATGAAACAATCAAAGCTAAAATTATACCTAGTGAATTACTTGAGGTAAGATATTAAAAACCCGCGCCGAAGGCGCGGGTTCTCCACTCACCAAAGCGTGGTGCAGGGAGTCTGTGGAAGTGGTTTTGCCTGTCCGACTCGGGCGGAGGCCTGGGTCTGGGCTCCATTGTTTTCTTTTGAGGAACGAATTAGAAAACAAGCAGTACTCTTGCGGTGCTTTAAAAACATATACTTTGCGACACGCGACCCTTCTTATCCACAGGTCCCACTTGACAGGGTTGACAGTCTTTGAGAGGCGCGTATACTATACGTCTATCTGTCACGAGGGGATAGCACATAGCGTTTAACTGTTTGCTAGGCGTTTCATCCGTTCATTACTCGTTGACGATTTGCTTTGTACGGCGTACTCATTCAATACTAGTATAAAGAAACGACAGGACCTTTGTCGGGAAGGGTCATTTTTGCGTTACGGCGCAGGCAAGCGATGCCCAGCATCTCTTCGTCCATAAGAGAACACATTTTCTAACGTTTGTAGTTGTCATTACCATCTGTCACTTGCATTACTGTGCGGCGCTCCTCGACGCGTCGTGCCTGTGTGCAAAGGTCAGTAACATCATTAGATAGCACGGCAGCTTTATGGCACAAACAACCAAGGCAAAATTATCGGGTGATCACGTGAACGAGACACACACGAAAAAGGTCTCGGGTATTACCAAGAAATACTTTAAGGCATACAAGGATCCGCTTGTCCCGATTCCGAATCTGATCGAGGCGCAACGTCATTCATTCGAGTGGCTTCTTGAGGAAGGACTGAAGGAGATCTTTCAGGAGTTCAGTCCGGTTAAGGACTTCTCAGAAAAGAAGTTCGATCTTGAGTTCCACGGCTTCGAGATCGGCGAGCCGCCGCACAACGAGCTATACGCAAAAGACCAAAAACTTTCTTACGAGGCGCCGCTCAAGGTGAAGGTCAAACTCGTTAACAAAACAACCGGCAGCGAGGAAGAGCAGGAGATCTTCCTTGCTGATTTTCCGTTGATGACTTCACGCGGTACATTCGTGATCAGCGGTATCGAGCGCGTTATCGTACCGCAGCTGGCCCGTTCTTACGGTGTCTTCTTTACGTCACAGGTTTTGAAGGGCAAGACCTACTTCGGCGCCAAGATCATCCCGACCCGCGGAGCCTGGATCGAGTTTGAGACCGACAACGACGACGCGCTGTACGTTCGTATCGACCGTAAGCGCAAGTTCCCGGTAACCACATTGCTTCGGGTCCTTGGGGCTAAGACGAACAAAGACATCGAGAAACTCTTTAGCTCAAAAATCGCAAAAGAGTATATTTCACGTACCCTTGCGAAAGATCCGGCCGAGACGGTTGAAGATGCCGCAATCGAGATCTACAAGCGACTGCGCGACGGCGACCTTGCGACCGCGGACAACGCCATTGAGTTCATCACGACACTCTTCAGCGAAGAGCGGTACGACCTGTCCCGTGTCGGTCGATTTAGTTTTAACAAGCGATTCGGAAAAGAGCTTACGAAAAAGGATCTCGAGCATCGCGTCCTCTCGCTTGAGGACTTTGCTCTGGTGCTCAATCACGTTGTTGAGCTCAACACAACTCCCGGTTCAGAGGAAGATGACATCGACCATCTCGGATCGCGCCGCGTACGATACGTCGGTGAGCTGTTCCAGCAGAAGTTGCGCGTGGGTATGTCTCAGATCAAGCGCAACATTCAAAACCGAATGTCGACGATCGAGAGTGATGTGTCGTCCCCGGTCCAATTCATCAGCGCCAAGCCGCTGCAGGCTCGCATCAAAGAATTTTTCACGACCAACCAGCTCTCGCAGTATATGCAACAGGAGAACCCGCTGGCCGAGGTTGAACACCTCCGAACACTTTCGGCCCTGGGTCCCGGCGGACTGAACCGTGCCCGCGCCGGTTTCGAAGTGCGTGACGTTCATTCCAGCCACTACGGTCGCGTTTGTCCGATCCACACGCCGGAAGGCGCGAACATCGGTCTGATCCTTCGCCTGAGCGCGTTCGCCCAGGTGAACGAGTTCGGTATGATCGAAACTCCGTACGCCAAAGTCGAGAAAGGCACGATCACCGGCGAGATCTTCTACCTGAACGCAATGGAAGAGGAGAACTACACGATCGCCCACGCCGGAACGAACTATGACGGAAAAGGCGCGATCAAAGACGATATGGTGGAGGCGCGACGCAACGGTAATCCCGTTAAGGTTCCCAAAAAAGAGATCGATTACATCGACATCGCTCCGAACCAGGCATTCTCGGTGGCAACGTCGATGATCCCGTTCCTTCAGCACGACGACGCCAACCGCGCCTTGATGGGTTCAAACATGCAAAAGCAGGCAACGCCGTGCCTGATCCCGGATGCGCCGGTGGTGGCAACCGGTATGGAGCGTCAGGCGGTAGCCGACACGAATCGCCTGGTGATCGCCGATGAGCCCGGAGAAGTGACCTACGCGGACTCCAAAAAGATCGTGGTGAAAACAAACAAAGGAAAGAAACGCGAGTATGAGCTGATTTCGTACAGCCGAACAAATGATTACACCGCGTTTCACCAGCGTCCGAGTGTATGGCCGGGAGACAAGGTTAAGGTCGGTGACGTGCTGGCGGATATTTCGTCGAGCGATCGCGGGGAGATGGCGCTGGGCCAGAACCTTCGCGTCGGCTTCCTTTCGTGGCACGGTGCCAACTACGAAGACGCTATTATTATTTCCGAGCGATTGGTCAAGGATAAGAAACTGACCAGTATCCATATTGAAGAGTTCGTGGTAAATGTCCGCGACACCAAGCTCGGTCCGGAGGTGACAACCTGTGATATTCCGAACGTGGGCGAAGGAAAGCTCAAGAACCTTGCGGAGGACGGGATCGTTCGGGTCGGGGCAGAGGTTGAGCCGGGCGATATCCTGGTCGGAAAGATCACCCCGAAAGGGGAGACCCAGCTGACGCCGGAAGAACGCTTGCTGCGCTCACTCTTTGGAGAGAAGGCGCGCGACGTGAAAGACACCTCCAAGCGTCTCGAGGCAGGAAAGCGCGGTCGCGTGATCAACGTGAAGGTCTTTTCCCGCGAGCAAGGCGACAAACTCGAGAGCGGTATTATCAAGCGCGTACACATTGAGGTTGCCGAGCTCCGGAATATTTCGGTCGGTGACAAGCTCGCCGGACGCCATGGAAACAAGGGAGTTATCTCCAAGATTTTGCCCGAGGAAGATATGCCGTACACCGAGGACGGGGAACCGCTCGACGTGATCTTAACTCCGCTGGGCGTGCCGTCACGAATGAACCTCGGACAGATCCTTGAGCTTCATCTGGGACTGGCCGCAAACACGCTTGGCTACCAGGCAATCGTACCGCCGTTTGCCAGTGCAACCGGTGAAGAGATCCGCGCCGAACTTAAAGAGGCCGGGTATCCGGAAAACGGAAAGGTCAAGCTCTTTGACGGGCAGACCGGTATCGCCTTTGAGCAGGATGTCGCGGTTGGCTGTATGTATATTCTCAAGCTCCACCATATGGTGGACGACAAGATCCACCAGCGATCCATCGGGCCGTACTCGCTTATCACGCAGCAGCCGCTTGGTGGTAAGGCGCAGGGCGGTGGCCAGCGATTCGGAGAAATGGAAGTGTGGGCGCTTCTGGGCTACGGTGCCGCGTACAACCTGCGGGAGATGCTGACCATTAAATCGGACGATATTCTCGGTCGGTCCGCGGCCTTTGACTCGATCGTGAAAGGCGAACCGATCACCCAGATCAATACCCCGGCGTCGTTTAATGTATTACTTAGTTATCTTCGCGGTCTCTCACTCGATGTCGAGCTGCACCGTAAGGACGAATAAGCAGAGCGATTAACCTGAATCCTATGTCACAACTACACAAAAACATCAACGATTTTGATTCGGTTTCGCTTCGCTTAGCGTCGCCGGAGGCGATCCTCTCCTGGTCATGGGGTGAGATCACGAAGCCTGAAACGATCAACTACCGAACACAGCGCAGCGAAAAGAGCGGTCTCTTTGATGAAAAGATCTTCGGGCCGGACCGTGACTACGAATGTTACTGCGGAAAGTACCGTGGCGTGCGGTACAAGGGGATCGTCTGCGAAAAATGTGGCGTAGAGATCACGCGCTCGATCGTTCGTCGTGAACGAATGGGCCACATTGAGCTGGCTACACCGGTCTCACACATCTGGTTCCTGCGCAGTATGCCCTCACGGATCAGTCTGATCACCGGCTTGACCACGTCGGATCTCGAAAAGGTGATCTACTTCGCCGGGTATTTGGTGACAAAGGTAGATGAAGACGAACGATCACGCCTGCTCAAACAGCTTGACGGTGAATACAAATCAAAGGTCAAAGGGGCGAAAGATGCCGAGGCCAAAGAAGACATCAAGGAGCGGTTTGCCAAAGCAAAACAGGAACTTGAGCTGATCAAGGAGTATACGGTACTTGACGAGGTTGCGTATCATAACTACTCGGTTAAATACGGAACGTTGTTTGAAGCCGAGATCGGGGCCGAGGCGGTATACAATATGCTGCAGGGACTTGATCTCGATGAGCTTGAAACGCGACTTGAAGCACGGTTCGAGAAGGCCGGATCGATCGAAAAGGGCAAGATCAACCGCCGTCTTTCCGCCGTTCGGGCGATGCGAAGCTCGGGTATTCGTCCGGAGTGGATGTTTCTGACCCGAATTCCGGTTATTCCGCCCGCTCTGCGTCCGATGGTGCCGCTTGACGGTGGCCGGTACGCCACGTCAGACGTGAACGATCTGTATCGTCGGGTTATTAACCGCAACAACCGCCTGAAGCGCCTGAAGGACATTATGGCGCCTGACGTGATCCTTCGAAACGAGAAGCGTATTCTCCAGGAAGCCGTTGACTCGCTGATCGACAACTCGATCCGGCACGGCAACACGGTGCCGTCGGCGGTGAACCAAGCGCAGAATCGTCCGCTCAAGTCACTCGCGGACAGCTTGAAAGGAAAGCGCGGTCTCTTCCGTCAGAACCTGCTCGGAAAGCGCGTCGATTACTCCGGTCGAAGTGTTATCGTGATCGGTCCGGAGCTCGAGATCGATGAGTGCGGTCTGCCAAAGCATATGGCCCTCGAGCTCTTTAAGCCGTTCGTGATCTCGAAACTTTTGTCACGGGAACTGGCGTACAACATCCGCAGCGCCAGCAAACTGATCGAGGACGGTGCCGATGAGGTGTGGGCGATCCTCGAAGAGGTGATCGCCGATAAGCACGTGCTCTTGAACCGTGCGCCGACCTTGCACCGGCTGGGTATTCAGGCCTTTCGCCCGACGCTGATCGAAGGAAACGCTATCCAGGTCCACCCGTTGATCTGTACCGCCTTTAACGCGGACTTTGACGGTGACCAGATGGCGGTGCACGTACCGCTTTCAACCGAAGCTCAGGCCGAGGCGCGCCACTTTATGGCGGCAAACAAGAACATCCTCAAGCCGGGAAGCGGTACGCCGATCGTGTCGGCGAAAATGCTCGACATCGTGCTCGGCTGTTACTGGATGACGAAAGTCGTGGAAGGGGATAAAGGTGAAGGAAAGTACTTCCCGTCACCGTCCCACGCGATGACTGCGTATGACTTCGGTGCGGTCGGGTTCCGGGCCACGATTCACGTGCTTCCGAACGACAAGGAGAAATTCAGCGAGTTCGAGCGCAAGCCGTTCGAGACAACAGTGGGCCGGCTGAAGTTCAACAACATTCTTCCGGATGACTTCCCGTACGTGAACGAAGAGATCGAGCGAAAGTCAATGGGTCGCTTGATCGACGCCTTGATCGAGCGGTACGGTCTTGAGGGCCTTCCCGCGATCCTGGACGAGATCAAGACGTTCGGATTCTCGTACGCCACGCACTCAGGAGTTACCTGGGGACTGGACGATATTACCATTCCGGAAGGAAAGTTCGCGATCATCGAGGAGGCGCAGAAAGAAGAGCGTGCCGTGTACGAGCAGTACGAAGACGGGCTTCTCTCGGAGGAAGAGCGGATGCGCAAGAGTTTGCAGATCTGGCACGCGGCGAAAGATGACGTTGAGGACCTGCTTCCGGCAACGCTTTCCAAGACCGGTTCGGTGTACGACCTGATCTACTCCGGTGCTCGAGGTTCGTTCTCCCAGATCACGCAGATGGCCGGTATGAAGGGACTGATCCAGTCGACGAGCGGATCGACGATCGAGTTTCCGATCCTGGCGTCGATGAAGGAAGGACTCTCTCCGATCGAGTACTTTATTACGACCCACGGGTCACGTAAGGGACTGTCCGACACCGCGCTGAAGACCGCGCAGGCCGGGTACCTGACCCGACGGCTCTTCGATGTTGCTCAGGATATTATTGTGAGCGAAAAGGATTGTTCCACGAAGAACGGGCTCTGGATCAAAAAGAAGACCGCGTCCGGTATTGAGATCCCGATCGCCGAGAACGTGCGCGGGCGGTATCTCGCCAAGGATGTAACGGATGCCGACGGCAACGTATTGTTTAAACGAAATCACTACCTCACCAAGCAGGACGCGGAGGTTGTCGAGGAGAAAGGTGTCGAGGAGGTATACGTGCGCTCTCCGATGTCGTGTAAGACACGGTACGGTGTGTGTCAGACCTGTTACGGCGCCGACCTGAGCACGAACAAGCCGATTGAGATCGGTGAGGCGGTTGGTACCGTAGCGGCGCAGGCGATCGGTGAGCCGGGAACGCAGCTGACGATGCGTACGTTCCATGCCGGTGGTGCTGCGTCCGTTGGCGGAGATATCACGCAGGGTCTGCCTCGTGTTGAGGAGGTCTTCGAGAAGCGAAAGCCGAAGTTCTCCGCGGTTGTCAGTCGGGTCAGCGGTGTGGTCTCAACGATCGATACCAAGGACGATAACGACAAATCGATTACGATCATTCCGGAACTCGAAGAGAAAGGGTCCGGGAAAGGCAAGAAGGAGGTCACCTACTCGGTTCACTACAACCGAACGATCACGGTGAGCGAGGGACAGAAGGTGGAGAAGGGAGATCTCCTGACCGACGGATCGGCGGATGTCGACGAGCTCTTCAAGTACGGCGGAACCGAGCGGGCTCAGGCGTACATCATCCACGAGATTGTGAAGCCCTACGAACTCCAGGGTGAGAGTGTTAGCCACAAGCACATCGAGACTATCGCGCGGCAGATGTTCTCCCGTCGGCGCATCACGAAGTCGGGCGACACCACTCTGACCCAGGGTGACGTTATCGAGCTCTCCCAGCTTGAAGAAGAGAATGCCCGTGTCGCTGAGGCTGGCGGGGAAGAGGCCAAAAGCGAGGACGTGGTAATGGGTATCACTGAGGTTTCACTGACGCGCCGAAGTTTCCTCTCCTCCGCGTCGTTCCAGCACACAACCCGTGTTCTGATCGATGCGGCGGTGCGGGGAAGCTCCGACCCGTTGATTGGGTTGAAGGAGAACGTGATCATCGGAAACCTGATCCCGGCCGGGACCGGCTTCGAAGGAAGTCCGAAGCAGCAGGTGATCGAGCAGGTACAGCGTGAGATGCGGGAGCAGGAGCCGGGCGACGCGGCGGTTACTACCGACGCGTAGGCTGTCGGCGCTAACGATAGGTGTACTTTTTCACCGGAGACACTCCCGGAGGAGTCGGGAGAGGAGTATGTCGGAAGGGGGACGATCAAAACGCTTCTATGAATTCTGTCGATGAGATCAAATCAAAACTCGACATTGTTGATGTCGTCGAGAGCTACGTTACCCTGACGCGTTCCGGGACCAACTCCAAGGCTCGTTGCCCGTTTCATAACGAACGCACCCCCTCGTTCTCGGTCAGCTCTGAACGACAGATGTACTACTGCTTTGGTTGCGGTGCCGGGGGCGATATGATCAATTTCGTCGAGCGCATCGAGGGGGTGGATTTCTACGGAGCGATGAAGATCCTGGCGGACCGAGCCGGTGTGACCTTCGAGCCGATCACGCCGGAAAAGCGGAACGAAAAGGATACGCTGTACGAGCTTCTCGAGGAAGCGTGTCTCTACTACAGCACCCGGCTTGAGGGCGCCGCGCCGGTACAGTCGTACCTTAACGGACGCGGCGTGAGCGAGGCAAGTATCTCGGTGTGGCGGCTCGGGTACGCCCCGAGTGAATGGCGAGCGCTCTACGAGCATCTCTCGGCGAAAGGATACGCCGATGATGATCTGATTACCGCGGGGCTGGTCAAGCGAAGCGGCAAGCCATCGACCGGTTCGCCGCGCCTCTACGATACCTTCCGTGATCGCATTGTGTTTCCAATCAAGGATCCGGCCGGACGGGTTATCGCGTTTTCCGGTCGGATCTTTCAGGAGACCGACGACGCGCCCAAGTATCTCAACAGTCCGGATACGCCGATCTTTCACAAATCCAACGTTCTGTACGGCCTTGACCGCGCCAAGCAGGCGATCCGCCAGATGGATTTCACGACCCTCGTGGAGGGGCAGATGGATCTTGTCTTGAGTCATCAGCGGGGCTTTCAGAACACGGTGGCGACCTCCGGCACCGCGATCACTCGGGACCACTTGAGCCGGCTCAATCGCTTGTCACAGAAACTGATGCTGGCGTTTGACGGTGACAGCGCCGGTGTGAGTGCGGTTCAGAAGAGCGCCGGTATCGCTCTGGCGCTCGGGATGGACGTCAAGGTGGCCGTGGCGCCGGCCGGAGAGGATCCGGCCGATGTCCTGGTACGTGATCCGGCTGAGTGGAAGGCGATACTGGGGGGCGCCAAACCGGTCGTAACCTTTTTAGTCGATAATGTTTTGGCCGAGGCCGGGTCTGATACGCGCGAGGTCGCCCGGCGCGTGGCAAAAGATGTCTTGCCGTACGTTGCCGCGCTTCCGCAGGCGAGCGAGCAGTCGTACTTTATCACCGAGATGGCTCAGGCAACCGGACTGCGCGAAGACGCGTTGTGGAGCGATCTCAAAAAGACGACACCGGCAACCGGGTCGCACGGTGCTGAAGAGCGTGCGTCCGGATCGACGGCATCCGACTCGTCTGTCGGAGTATCGCCCCGCGAGGAGACTCCGGCCGGCCGCAATCGGCTGACGCTGGTGGCGCGCGATATTGCCGGGCTCATCCTGTGGCAGCAGGCAAAGGAGGACGCTCAGATCGATGTTGCCGCCGCTCGGGCGAAGCTGGAGGAGCGTCTGGGGAAGGATGCACAGACGTTTCTTGATACGGTGGCCGATCACCCCGACGCGGTCTTCAGGATCGAGCAGCAGTACGGGGAGAGCTCGATCACGGACACAACCGTCGCGGAGCTGTTCCGGGCGCTTGATATCGAGTTGCTGGTTCAGAGGCGCGACCGGGTTCGGGCCGAGCTGAGAGCGTCTGAGCACAATCACGATGAGGAAGCAATTGAGAAGAAAATGAAAGCGTTTCAAGAGCTACAGGGGCAGCTTGATCGAATGCGCCGGTCAGAGGACGAGGCAACGTAGCGGCAGAGACGAGCGAACAGTATGTTTTAATACGTCACACACAGGATACAAAGTAAACGGATCACAATGTTATGGCACAGCCAAAAAAACAACAATTAAATACGGGCACAAAAAAACGAACTCGCTCGACGAGTTCGGGGCAGGCAGCTCGGTCGAAGAACAAAACGACGCAGAAAAAAGTAAACCGGACCGGGGTGAAAACCACGACACGGAGTACGTCACGATCCGCGAAGAAGACCTCATCGTCAAAAACATCAGCAAAAAGGTCCCCTAAAAAAACCGCGGCAAAAAAGAAAAGCGCGAAGAAAGGCGTAACGAAGAAGACCGCAAAGAAAACCGCGTCACCACGTCGCCGGTCGCAAAAAACAGTCGCCCAAGAGCTGGAGAAATTGGAAAAGGACCTTATTGCGAAAGGGAAGCGGCGGGGATTTATTACCTACGACGAGATCCTCAAGTCGTTCCCCGACGTCGAAGAGGAGATCGATCTGCTTGAGGACCTCTACGCCAAACTCTCGACCGCGGGGGTAGACGTTCTGGAGTCCGGCAGTCTTCTGGAAACACCCGAAGAGATCTCGGCCAAACAGGGCCCGGTTGCGAATGAGTCATCGTCGTACGACTCGATCCAGATGTACCTACGCGAGATCGGGAAGTATCCGCTGATCACGGCGGCACAGGAAAAAGAGCTTGCTCGGCGGATCGAGGACGGCGACGAGGAAGCGCGAACCCTGTTGGCCCGGGCAAACTTGCGGCTGGTTGTGTCGATCGCCAAGAAGTACGTCGGGCGAAGCCCCGACCTGACCCTGCTCGACCTGATCCAGGAAGGAAATCTCGGATTGTTTAAGGCTGTTGATAAATTCGACTGGACCAAGGGATACAAGTTCTCAACTTACGCAACGTGGTGGATCCGTCAGGCGATCACCCGTGCCCTGGCCGACCAGTCACGGACGATCCGCGTGCCGGTGCATATGGTGGAGACCATCGCCAAGTACAAGCAGGTGGTGCGCCGCCTCTCGCAGGACCTTGGCCGTGAACCGCTGCCTGAGGAGATTGCCACAGAGATGAGCCTGGATATCGAAAAGATCTATCAGATCGAGAAGATCGACCAGAACACCGCCTCGCTCGACAGTCCAACCAAGGAAGATGACGAGGACGGTAAATCAACGTTGGGTGACTTTCTTGCTGATGACTCGGTCCTGTCTCCTGACCAGGAATCGTCTCGGCGTATTATCCGCGATCAGGTCAAAGAGATCCTCGAAGACCTGCCTGAGAAAGAGCGCCGTATTCTTGAGATGCGTCACGGTCTGACCGACGGCATTACGCATACTCTCGAAGAGGTGGGGCGGGAGTTTAGCGTGACTCGCGAGCGTATCCGCCAGATCGAGGCGAAGGCACACGAAAAGATCCGCCAGCACGACAGCGTGGAGCGATTGAGGAATTACTAGGATAGGCGTTAGGTTCTAGATGCTAGGTCTTAGAAATAACCGGTCGCTAGACGGCTACCGGTTTTTTCATTACTACAACGCTCTAAAACACTGTAGTGATTGCTTTATGCCTTTGGGTGAACCGTAAGCACGGCGGCCGTGTGCTTCGGAAGTGAACGCCCTGGAAAAGAAAAGCTCAATGTTTTGTTACGTAACATGCTACGTAACAAGGACATCCTAAACCTCACCTGTCCAGCAGTCTACTGTGCACGCGGGTGAGCTTCCAGCTTATTTGATTCAACCCCTGGGGTTGAATCAAATAAAAAAACTCGGACGAGGTGGTCCGAGTGAAGGCGGCGCCGGCGTTGGAAGTTGGGTTGCTTACGTGAGGTGCATCGCAACCATTGCACATCCGCCGACTCCGACGGAGAGGGTGATCATAATTGTAATCAAAATCCTCCACGACACCGGATCCGGTCCTTGCCGTGAAATAGCGGGGAGAAGGCAGGAAATGAGTAGTGTTGATGCAAAGCCCAACAGAAACGTTACTAGCATCACTCGTCCTTTCGGTATCTGTGCGGGAGTTTATTGTTCCTGGATTACCTTAGCAAAACCACTACGCTCGTCAATAGGTGCACCATTGCTGCGTATTTGTGCTCGCGTGGTAAAATGCCTGTATGCCCACTTCCGAACAGTTTGACCAGGCGTACGCACAACTTAATACCAAGCAGAAAGAAGCCGTAGACGCGATCGAGGGGCCGGTGATGGTCATTGCCGGGCCGGGCTCCGGCAAGACCCAGATCCTCTCGATGCGGGTCGGGAACATTTTGAATCAGACTGATGCCCTGCCCAGCAATATTCTGTGTCTGACCTTTACCGAGTCCGCGGCCGTCAATATGCGTGAACGGCTTGCCGGCTTGATCGGACGCGACGCGTACCGAGTGGCCATTCACACCTTTCATAATTTCGGGGTCGATATCATCGGTCGGCATCCCGAGTTTTTTTATAACAACGCCCTGCTATCGCCGGCCGATGAGCTGGTCCAGATCGAGGTCATTACCGGTCTTTTGGAGGCAGCGGAGCACGACAACCCGCTCCGAAGTCAGCATCCCGAGCAGGGGTACACCTATCTGCACTCGATTCGCACGGCAATCGGCCAGTTGAAAAAAGCCGGTTTAACCCCCGCTGAATTTCGGGCCGTGCTCGATTCCGACGCGGCCTCGCTTGCGTGTATTAATCCGTGGATGGAGAAGCTGTTTGCGGAGCGATTGACCAAAGACAAGGTAGGCGAGATAGCAGACGCCATTCGGGAACTTCGTGCCGCGGTGAGCGATCGGGGTATGCCGGTCCCGCTTTTCCAGCCGCTCGAAGCGGTTGTCGCCGATTCGCTTGAGCACGCGATGCAGCAGGCGGCTGAGGAGGAGAGCACCGCGCCGGTATCAAAGTGGAAGCAAAAGTGGGCGCCGAAGGACGAGAACGGGAAACGGGTATTTAAGGATGCGCTTTCCCTCGAGCGCCTCTACGCGTTGGCTGATGTGTACGAACAGTACAGTACGGAGATGTACCGGCGCGGCTATATTGATTTTGACGATATGATCCTCGATACGATTCAGGCGGTCGAGCAGAACACCGTCCTGAGAAGCGAGCTCCAAGAACAGTTTCGGTACATCCTGGTCGATGAATTTCAGGACACTAACGATGCCCAGATGCGACTGCTGCACGCGATTACCGACAGTCCGGTAAATGAAGGCCGACCAAATTTGATGGTGGTGGGGGACGATGACCAGGCGATCTATAAATTCCAGGGAGCGGAGATCTCCAATATTCTCAATTTTCGGGAGACCTATCAAGATCCCACAATTATTACAATGACCGAGAACTATCGCTCACGGCAGGATATTCTTGACGTGGCGCGTTTTGTTATCACCAAGGGAGAGGAGCGGCTCGAAAATCGCCTGCCGGATATCTCGAAAGAATTAACCGCCTCGAAAGGCCAGCTGAGCGAGGGCGATATTGCGTACGCAACATTTCCATCACGCGCCCACGAGTACAGCTACGTGGCGAACGAGGTGGCGCGCCAGATTGAGAACGGAACCGACCCAAGCGAGATCGCTCTGATCGCCCGGCAGCACAAGCACCTCAAAGAGCTTTTACCGTATCTGTATAACAAGAGCATTCCGCTTCGCTATGAGCGCCAGCAGAATGTTCTAGCCGAGACACACGTACGCCAGTTGATCCGGATGGCCCGCTTTATCGGATCGCTGGCCCGCAAGCAACGCGCCGAGGCTGACGAGCTGTTACCCGAGATTCTGGCCTATCCGTTCTGGGGACTTGAACGGAGCATTGTCTGGCGTCTGTCGGTCACGGCCGCCCGAGAAAACAAGCTCTGGCTGGAGGTGATGGAGGAACACGACGATGAGCGGGTCCGCGAGATAGCGGCGTTCTTTATCGATACCGCAATCCGGTCACTCAACGAGCCGCTTGAGTTTATTCTTGATTACCTGATCGGCTCGCACGTGCCGCTTCTGCGTGAGAGTGAAGACGGCGAAGAGGAGGGTGGTGGAGCGGAGGGAGCCGGTGGACAATCGGCCGGGGATACGGCACTGCAAAGTCCGTTTCGTGAGCACTACTTTAGCGAGCAGGAGTTTGACCAGAACAAAGACCAGTACCTCACGTTCCTCTCGAGCCTGAGGGTTTTTCTGGATGCCGTGCGCGAGTATAAGCAAGGCGAGGTGCTCGGGGTAGACGACCTGGTCGCCTTTGTTGATCTCCATGAGCAAAACAACATCCCGGTTGTCGACACGAGTCCGTTTGTTTCAGCCGATCACGCGGTCCAGTTGCTCACCGCGCATAAAGCCAAGGGGCTTGAGTTCGATACCGTCTTTGTGTTGAGCTGTGTGGATGAGGTCTGGACGCCGAGGGGGCGAGGAAGCAATCTATCGTTTCCGCTCAATATGCCGATCACGGCGGCCGGGGATACAGTCGACGATCAACTGCGTCTTTTCTACGTCGCTCTTACCCGAGCGAAGCGGCAGTTATTTATTACGTCGTATCAGGCCGATGAGAGCGGCAAGGAGAGGATGCCGATCCAGTTTTTGGTGCCTGACGCCGCCCACGACAGCTACGCGCCGTCGGTCCGGAAACTGCTCACACAGCGCGAGCGTGCTCCCGAGACCACCGATGTGCCGGCGACCACCGACGTTCTGACCGCCTCGGTGATGGGTGCTCACGCCGGACCGTTTGTTCACGATGAGCAGGCGCTGCTCGGCTCACTGGTTGAGGATTACCAGATGAGCGTGACGCATCTGAATAACTTTGTGAACGTCGCTCAGGGCGGTCCGCAGCTGTTTTTGGAGCAGAACTTACTGCGGTTCCCCCAGGCTAAAACTGCCTCCGCCGCGTTCGGTACCGCTGTCCATAAGGCGCTTGAGCTGCTGTATGTGCATCTTCGTAAACACGAAAAACTTCCGGCTGATGAGCAGGTACTGGCCTGGTTTCGTGAGGCTCTGAAAAAAGAGCGGATGGCACCGCGCGACTTTGAGGTTAATCGTACCCGAGGCGAGAAAGCGTTGGCTGCGTACGTTGAGCAAAAGCGAGATCGATTTGATCCGTCAGACAAGGTGGAGGTGAACTTTAAGAATCAAGGAGTTTTGATCGGTGAAGCTCACTTGGCCGGAAAGATCGACCGACTTTCGCTTGAGGACGCAAACACCGCGGTCGTTCACGACTACAAGACCGGCCGGGCCAAAACCAAGTGGACCGGGTCCAGTCCGCTTGAGAAGATCCAGCTGCATAACTACAAGCAACAGCTGGTGGTCTATAAGTTGCTGATCGAGGAGTCGCGAGACTACAGTCAGTACACGGTCAAGAAGGGTGTCCTTGAGTTCGTGGAGCCGAAGAACGGGAAACTCGTCTCGCTTGAGCTTGAGATCGAGGATGACGATGTCGTTCGGACCCGCTCGCTGATCGAGGCGGTATACAAACGGATCACCACGCTGGCGTTTCCCGACGTGAGCGGGTACAGCGCTGATGTGAAAGGGGTCGAGCAGTTTGAGGATGATCTGATTGCGGGGGAAGTATAACGGCTTGATCAGAGGGTTTACATAGAAACACCGCGCAGGAATACCGCGCGGTGTTTATACGTGGGCGAGCGTTTATCGTACTACGCCTCCGCTCCGAGAATCCGGCTGACGATCTGATCGATCATATCGAACGGCAGAGCGCCGCTCATACGGATCTGCGTTCCGTTCTCCACGATCTGGAAGAGGTCGCCGCTGGATACCTGCTCATCGATATCCTCGATGAACTGCTCGGTCTCGGAATCGATCGGTGAGCTGAGACGGAGCACCGAGTGTGGCGTTCCGCTGGCGCCGTTCGCCTGAGCCTCGGCGACGTCTGTCTCGACACGGCTCGTGTGCCGGTCGCTGTCCTGACAGTCGTTGAAGGCATCAACGTCAACGCCGGATACGGCGGCGATATCCGGAAGCAGGGCGAGGTCAAGGCCGTTGTTGCTTGGTGAAACGGTGTAGATCGTATCGATGGCAACCCAGAAGGCTTCGCCCCCACCCAGTTCAAAGATACACTCAAGCGCGTGCGACTCGGCCGGAGCCTTGCTGTGAAGCTGCGGGATAGGGAAGTGTTTGTACTCCCACGCGACCTGACCGTCGGCACCGTACTTCTCGATCACCTGTTTCATAGTACCGTGGTACCGCTGACAGAACGGGCACTCGGTGTCCGAGTACTCGGTGATGATGATCGGTGCGTTCGGATCACCTAGAATCTTTCCATCGACGCCGACCTCTGCGATCAGTGACTCCATCTCGGTCGCATCGTAGTCGAGTGACTGTGCCGCTGCGCCGCTCTTAGATGATCCGAGATCACCGCTGTAGAGAACGGCTCCGGCGATCAAAACTCCCGCGACAATGATTGCGATCGGTATACCAATTTGTTTCATAGAATTGCTGTAATTACCTGACTATAGGCGACAGTGTACCACAGCCCCGAGGATTGTGGTATGGTTGATGGGTAACGGGTACCCCCCCGATTCTGTATTCTGTATGTCTTTTACCGAAGCTATTATACTGGGAATTGTCCAGGGATTGACCGAATTTTTGCCGATCTCGTCCTCGGGACATTTGATCGCCGCCCGGAGCGCGTTGGGATTTACGGTACCGGAGGCGATGGCGTTCGATGTTCTGCTTCACCTGGCAACCCTGGCGGCGATCGTCGTGTACTTTTGGCACGATGTCGTCGGGCTTATGAAGAGCGCGGTCGCTTATGCAGCGGCTCAACCGATCGAGAAAACACAAGAGCGCCTTTTGCTTGCCATTATTCTCGGTACGCTTCCGGCGGTTCTGGTCGGGTTTCTCTTTGAAGATATTATTGAGAAGGTATTTCGGGCGCCGATGGTTGTCGTGTTTGCGCTGCTCGCCGGAAGTCTGTTGTTTGCCGTTGCCGAGGTCGCTTCCCGATATACCCGGACTATTTCAGGAAATCGCGGGTTTCTGATTGGTGTATTTCAGGCGCTGGCTCTTATTCCCGGTATGTCACGATCCGGAGCAACGATCGCCGGTGGTTTGCTCCTGGGTCTCTCTCGGGAGGAGGCGGTGCGGTTCAGTTTTCTCTTGGGTCTGCCGATCATTGCCGGTGCCGGCGCCCGCGCGCTGTACCACGCGTCTGCTCCGGCAGACGTGTTCACCTTGCCGGCGTTGGTGGGTTCGCTGGTTGCGTTCGCGGTTGGTCTGATGGCGGTACATTTTCTTGTTCGGTACCTCAGGAAAAACCGCCTGACCATTTTTATTGTCTACCGGGTATTTATCGCCGTGGTGTTGTTTGTGTTTCTCCTTTGATTCAAACGTTGATACAGAAGTACCGCCCCCAAAAAGGTCCTAATTCTGAGGTGGGGTATTGGGGTAGGACAGTTTGATCTAAAAAAAGACCACTTACTCAGTGGTGGGACAGGGGCCGCTGTGTCTGAATTGGAACGTTTTAGAACGGGAGAGTGTGAGTCAATGCGTTGTCCTCGAGGTCTTCCCAGGCAGAGGTATCGAGCGGGAATTCGTTTGTTCTTCCGCCTTCCATAAATTTGAGGGTGCCGTTCTGAAGAGCGTAGTCGTAGACATCTTTGGTGATTCGTACGTCATCGATGCAGTACTTTTTGATCTTGTCGATCTCTCCCGCTTTCCACCACGCAATCGCCTCGAGTCCGTGGCCGGACTTTTTCACGCCAAGCGTCCCTTCCGCGACCTGGTCGAGCTTCATCCGTCGTCCGAAGGAGTTCTTGATCTCTTTGAGTATATCCAGGCTTTTTATCGAGAAAAGATCGCCGGGGTAGTATTTATCAAGCAGGGGAACATCAAAGTGGTCCGAGTTGTACCCGATCAGCATATCGGCTTTCTCGATGATCGGCCAGAGTTTCGGCAGATCTTCTTCCATATAGGCGGTGTACTCATCGGTTTCCGAGTCGTGAATACAGACAACCGAGAGGTCGAGATCGGCGGGGTTGTTTGTGCCGACATCGGCAAAGATGTTTTTGGTTTCAATATCGAAGGTGATTTTTCTCATACGTGGGTCTTTCCGTGACGCGTGTGCGAACGGTGGTGAGCCGTGCGGGCCGGTTGTCGTGCTCGGTCAACAAGTATGTGGGATAGTATACCAGATGTTTTGCCGGCCCGGGTGTGGACGCGGTGCTTTCCTATACTTCACTTGTCCACTCGGGCGACTCCTCGTCGGTCACCGCGAGCTCTTCTAGTGCATTGAGGATCTCGTCCTCGGCCACCGTTTTCTCAGTGCCGGTGGAGAGCTGCTTAACCGTGTATTGTCCGCTTTTTATCTCGTTGGGTCCGACGCAGATAACGAACGGAATGCCACTCTTGTCCGCGCCGGTGATCTGGTCACCGACCTTTCGGTCGGTCAGGTCCACCCGTACGTGAATCCCGTGCCGGGTGCGTAGGCGGTTGGCCAGAGCGTTACAATCCTTCGCGACGGCGGCATCGACGCGACAGAGCGCCAGGTCGGCATTGGACCGGTAGGCCGGGATAAGGTCGCGGCTGGCAAGGAATTCATAGAGAGTAACGTCGCCCATACCGAACCCGACGGCCGGGGTCGGCTCGGTGCCAAAGGTGGCCAGGAGGTTGTCGTAGCGGCCGCCACCGAACATCGAGCGGTTATTTTCCGGGTCGGTGTCGTATACCTCAAAGACCATATCGGTGTAGTAATCAAATCCACGGACCAGGGTCGGCAGGATCCGGACATTGTCGATACCCCGGGCGTGAAGATCGCTGACCAGCTCGGTAAGCTCCCGGAGCGCTTGGTGGTCGTCGCCGAGCATCTTGATCGTTGCTTCGGCCGATGACACGGTCGCGAGAAAGTCATTGGTTCGTTCCCCGAGTAGTTCTGCCGTTTTATCTCGGAAATCGTTCTCGTCCATCTTGTTTTTTTTATCAAGCAGTCGGGTGAGGGCGGGACGGGTTGCGGTATCAACGCCGTAGAGCTCAAACAGGTCGCCGAGGAGTCCGCGGCTGGAGATATAGATCACGAAGTCATCCATCGTTGCGCCGGCGTTGAGCAGGATTGACGCGGCGAGCTCAACGATCTCGGCGTCGGCTTCCCGGCCGGACAGGCCGAACATATCGGCGTTGAGCTGAACGTGCTCACGCAGTCGGCCTTTTTGGGGTCGTTCGTAGCGGAAGAGGTTGGCGATCGTGAACCAACGGATCGGCAGGGCAAGCTCTTTGCGGCGCTTAGCGACCATTCGGGCGACGGTCGGGGTCATCTCCGGACGCAGTGTCACCCGGCGCTCGCCGCGATCGGTGAAGGTATAGGTTTGCTCGTTGACGATCTCCTCGGAGCTTTTGGCTTCGTAGAGCTCTGCCGGCTCAAGCAGAGAGGCATCATACTCTTCGTATCCGAACGACTCGACACTTTCGCGCATAACGGCGTAGAGATAACGCTGAACAAACTGGTCTTCCGGATAAAAGTCACGAACGCCTTTGTAGGGGTCGAGTGAAGGTGTATCTGTCATAGTGCCTTTGATTCTACCACGCATATGGTATTTTTGAAGTGCTATGGCCATCTACGAGGTATACAAGAAACTTGGCGAGACTCCGCTTGAAGCGCTTGAGCGAGCACGGCGGGAGTACGGTGAATCGGCCGATGCGCCGATGACCTATGCCGGCCGCCTTGATCCGGTGGCCGAGGGGTTGCTACTCGTGCTCTCGGGCGAGGATGTTCACCGCAAGCCGGAGTGTGCGGGGTTGGATAAGACGTATACACTCGATGTGTTGTGGGGGATCGAAACGGATACCTATGATCTCTTGGGTATTCCCCAAAAAGGTACGGAAACCGTAGATCCGTTAGAGTCAGAGTCTGACAGATCCTTGGAATACGAGAAATGGATAGGGGAATTTGAGCAGGAGTATCCGCCGTATTCGGCACAACCGGTGCACGGAAAGCCGTTGTGGCGCTGGGCGAGGGAGAAACGGCTCAGTGAGATCACGATGCCGACTAAGCAGGTGGTGATATCGAGCATCAAGCACGCAGGCGATCGTGAGATCACGATAGATGAGCTGCTGGAAACGGTCCGCCACAGGTGCTCGATCGTCTCGGGTGATTTCCGACAAGCGGAAATAGGAAAAGCGTGGGAACAACTACATGATCCCTCCGCTGAACACTTTCGGAAAGTGTTCAGCGTGACGCGGTTTGAAGTGAGCTGCTCGAGCGGTACCTATATGCGCTCGCTTGCTCACGAAATGGGGAAGTCGCTTGGCCCGGGGGCCTGTGCCTACTGGATCTATCGGGACAGGATAGGCAAGTACACGGCACACGAGGGGTAAACAAAGCTTGCTCTAACTGCGCTCGGACGGAGCGTGAATACTGACGTATTCCCGTTTCGCTCCTCACTTGTTAGAGTAAGCAAGACTTGCCCCAACTGCGCTCGAACGGAACGTGAACGAGCTCCCGACCGCTTCTCGCTTGTCGGGGTAACGTTCATTGAACGTTCATCAGTAACATTTATTCGTTTGAGAGAATATCCGAGCCGATTGCCTTCTCGGTCAGCTGGCGGAGCTTTCGGGTTCCCGCTTCCTTGTCACCGTTGAGTCCCGGGATGGCGATGATCGATGGCAGGGCACCCGCGGTTACTTTTTGGTACTCGTCGTCCGGGATGCCGTTGATTAGGAAATCGATCACAAAGACCACGCCGTAGGCACCGGCCCGATCTTCGCTGACGGTCTGCTTCTTGAGGTCCGTGATGATCTTGAGCGCTTCTTCTGAGGAGTCGGCGTTGAACACCTCGACCCCGAGCGCACGGAAGCCGGAAACAAGATCGTGCGGGCCGATGATCGCTATTGTGTAGTCTTGGTGTGCCATATTACAGAGTTGAGTACAGGTTACGAAGCGCGGCGCGAATGTCGTGTTCCGGCAGGCCGGCTACCTTGCTGACGTGGATCGCGCGGATCTGCTGCACATTGTTTTTCTTGGCGGAAAAGTACGCAAAGAGCGGGGCGGGGGAGAAGATCTCGTAGCTTTGCTGTTTGAGCCAGTAAGCGAGGTAGTCCTCCGAGACCTTTTCGATGAGACTAAAGGTGTTGTTCGCTCGGTATTTCTCGATCGCGTCCTTCCAGATCGTCGGGCCGCCGATACGCCGAAATTGCCCCAAAACCGCTTCGGTGTCCTCGAGCTCGCGCTTGTGAAAGGTGCCGCCTTCGATGAACATATCCGGCACCGGCGTGTCCTGAAACGCCTGAGTGCGCAATGCGGCTTTCAGGTTAAAGAGATCGATCAAGAGGGTGATGTACGAGCGGACAAACGGGTTTTTTGATCGCGTCGCCATTTCGCGTGCCGTAGTCAGGTAGTGAAGATTGAGAATAAGGTCGATATCCGCGATGCGGCTGTACCCCAGCGCCTCGTCAGCGGCGCGGCGAAGGCGTTCGTCGAGCGTACCGAGCCGTCCGTCCTGGTATGCCTGAATGAGCTTGTCAGGAGCGTACAGACCGGTGGTGAAGCAGTGTGCTTTGATCTCCTCCGGGGTAAGCCCGGCGATACCTCCCTTGATCGCCGCTTTGAGATTGTAAAAGTCATACTTGATCCAAAGGACCGTAAGCAACTCCGGTTCCGGAGCGATCTTCTCAAGCAGGATCTTGGCGTCGGTGACGGTCTCCTCGAGCAACAAAGAGAGGTCTCGGTCAGATTCCTCGCGCGCGATATACGGTGCAAGAAAGGTGTCCTGCAGGCCGGCAAAAAATTCTTCGATCGACTTTGCCCCAAGCAAAACCTCCCGCTGTACCTCGTTGAGCAGCTCGTGTTCAAGCGTTTTTGCGCGGGTTCCGGCGTAGATATACTTGGATTGCATAGGGGAAACGCAGGGCGTTGCGTGTTAGGTGGTCGGGAACAGGGTTTGGGCAACGGTGAGCTCGTGTTCGTCGCGGGCGTCTTCGACCAGTCGTTCGAAGCTGTAGTCATAATCGGCGGAAGCACCGGTGATTCGAAAGCCGCCGGTCATCGAGACGTCTTCCTCGAGCGAGAGGTCGCGTATGCCGGCCGTCGCAAGCGCTTTGTCGGTCTCCGCGATGCGTGTGGCGGGTGCGTAAAGGGTGCCGCGGGTGCCGCTCGGCAGTTCCTGAAGAAGCGATGTGATGAGCGCTTGATACGCATCACGCGGCAGCTTGGCAAGACGTTCGGTCACCTCCGTGAACACACGGTCAATATGCTGACGCTTGCTTGTTTCGACCGCGCGCTTTTTTGCCTGCTCCGCGTGGGAGCGTGCCTGTCGGCGCAGGTGGTCTTTGTCGCGTTCCAGGGCCTGATCATAATCGTGTTTGAGCGCGTCTTTTTTCTCTCGGGTCTCGCGTTCGATCTCGGCCACCTCCTCGGCGGTGTCGTTTTGGATCTCTTTGACGCGTCGGTCAGCTTCGTCGAGAATTTTTTGGGTAATGTCAGGTAAGGCCATAGAATTGGTTCATCAGTGAATAGTTCGGCGCAGAGCGGTGTCGTACACACTCCTCCGTGTGGGAAACCGCGCAGTTCAGACGGATTAGATCGCGGTTAGAAGGATGAACGAGATAAGCAACCCGAAGATTGCCCAGGTCTCTACCATCGCTGAAAGTACGATCGCGCGGGCAACCAAGGTGTCGTCTTTCGCGATCATCGAGATACCGGTCGCGGACACACTGCCCTGAATAACACCGGAGAAGAGACCGGCAATGCCCACCGGAAGCGCAACCATCAGGTACTGAAGACCGGTACCAAGCGTGATCTCCGCACCTCCGCCCGCCAACAGACCGGCAAAGTTGAGGATAAGAAAGGCGCCCACCAGTGTGTAAATACCCTGGGAACCGGGCAGCGCCTGCAACAGAAGCACCTTACCAAAAAGTTCCGGTTTCTCGGCCGTGACCGCTGATCCGGCCCGGCCGGCCGCACCCATTCCGATCGCTGAGCCGATAAACCCGAGCAATGCCGCGATCGCGGCGCCTGCAAATACAAATACTACTCCAAATTCCATATGATTAATTGATTAGCGGTTGATAACATCCCACTCACCTCACTCGTCCGTGAGGGTGACGTGCTGCTGTTCGCGTTGAAACGGCCGAAACTCTTGTCCTGAACCGGTAATAAATTTACCGAAGAATTCGACGAATTGCAAACGAGCCGTATGAATATACGCGCCGAGCACGTTCACCACCAGGTTAAAGGTGTGACCGACGATCAGCACGATCACCATTAACAGCGGACCGAGGACCGGCACGATGTCGTTGACAAGCGCACCGATCATATTGATCGAGAAGGCGAGAGCACTGGTGGCCAGGCCGAGCGCCAGAAGGCGGGAGTAGGAGAGGACGTCGGAGAAGTAACCGACCGAGTCGTAGAGGCTCAGCAGACCCTTCAGACCTTTACCGATCAGGCTCTTCTGGTGCCGCCCCTGGGTTAGGATCAGGGCGGCAACGGCGGCCCATATCAGCCAGACATAGAGGGGGCTTGCCGGAAGAACCGCGACCATCCCGCCGATAACCAGGGCAACTCCGAGAAACAGCGCCAGCCACGGACCGTTATCGAGCAGGCCCTCCTTGAGCTCTTTGTTTTTGCGCGCCCGGACAATATTCAGGATAAGCCCGACGGCAACCTGAATAAAACCAACGACCAGGGTGAGATAGAAGAACGGAAGCGGTTCGTTGATCGGGTCAAAGTAGGCGAAGGACCGGAGCACGCTCGGCATATGCGCGATATCAACGCCGAAGTACCCGCCGAAGAAGAGTCCGACCAGGATCGAGGCGATCCCGCCGAGGAAGAGCAGTTTCAGAAGCTGTTTGAGCGCGTCGGGAACCCGGTAGAGCAGCATAATAAGTCCGGTGACGGTTGAGAGAAAGATACCGTAACCGACGTCGGTTAAACAGAGCCCGAAGAAGATAAAGAAGAAGCCGGAGAGGAACAGGGTGGGGTCGAGGTCGCGGTATCCCGGTACACCGTACAGCCGGGTAACTGACTCGAACGGTCGGAAGCTTTTCGGGTTTTCGATCGCGACGGGCGGCTCTTCACCCTCTTTGGTTTCCAGGTGTTCGAGCACAAAGGCGTGGGTGCTCCGGTCGATCGTGTAGTAGAGCTGATCAAGGTCGCGTACCGGGCACCATCCTTCGAAGACATAGACGTACGGCGAGGCCTTGCCGTGTCGGTGGACCAGCGATACCTGCTCGTCCTTCCAGTGCATATAGTCAGCCAGTTTTCGCAGCTGAGGAAGATGTTCGGTGAGCTCGCGGGCTCGCTGAGTTGAGGCGCTGTGCTCGCGGGCGAGCTCCTGGCGCTCGTCGTTGATAGCGCGGAGGGCGTCGCGCGGGGTGCCGGAGCGACGCGGCAGCGACACTGTCTCGATCGAGAGCGTGGTGAATATCTCCTGGACCGTCTCGGCATCTTCGTTCAGATAGGTGAGGCGATAGGCGTCTTCGCCGGCTTGCTCGAGGTGAATATCGAGGTCGGCCTGTGCCAAAGCAAGCTCGAAATCGTGAATAGTGCCTGCCGGTACGCGAAGCAGGGTGGTCGTGGTCATCTCGGTCTGAAGCTGCTGGTCGAGGTCCACGGTCAGGTCGGTCCATCCGGACAGAAGTAGCTCTTCGTCGTGAAGTTCCTTGCGCTTTATCTCGATCGTGTTCAGGCGTTCTTCAAGTTGTTGGGCTTCCTTGATGATCGGATCGGCGGTGAAGGTGCGGGCTGTTTCGAAAATCTCGTCTTCGTTGGTGTGAACGGTTGACCCCTCGAGAATCTTGCTCATAATGCCCTGGTTCTCGTACCGGGCGAGGAACGACACGACGAAGTCAAGTCGGGAGGCGTTGTAACTGTACTCGAACGACGTTTGCTCTTCGAAGGAGAACGCGTCCAGCTCGTGATCTCGAAACTCTACGCTGGACAGTCGCTGGATATCCTCAAGAACCTGCGGCGCATCGTCGCGAGAGATGATCAATCGTATTTTTTGCATGGGGAGGACAGCCATAGTGGGGAAGGTGAGTTAGGTCGTGCTTTTAGTGATCGAGGCAAGCAGTTGCTCCACGGCTTGTGCGTGGTGAGCCCGGGCAACCTCTTCGATCGTTGCCTGCTCTTTTTTCTGCTCCTCCGTCATTTTCTGCGCCATTGCGGCGGTGTCCTTTTCAACAGAGGCGAGGGCGTCTTCGCGTTCGCGAGCGAGTTCGTCACGGTACCGGTCGATCTCCTCTCGCCCTGCTCCGCGGGCGTGTTCGATCGCTTGGCCACGGGCATGCCGGGCCGCTTCGACCCGCCGGGCCGCTTCTTGTTCGGTATCTAAAATGGTTTGAATGGTTTGCATAGTAAATGGTTGCTAGGCGTCGCGGGTGATGGTACGTCAGGAGGTCTCCGCGACGGATTGGGCGGTGATCATATCTTTAATCTTCATACTTGCAACGACCGCATCCCGCTGCTGCTCCTCGAGCCGCGTTGTAATGTATCGGATCGTGCTGTTGAGGTTGGGGATCATCACGTTCTCAAGAGCGTTGGTGCGGCGGCGGGTTTTCTCGATCTCGTCTGCCAGGTTCTCGATCGCTTTTTCGAGTTCGGCGAGCTTGATCAGCGCCGGGAACACCTCGTCAATCTGCGAGATGGCACGGTCGATGTCGCCGTTGGTCTCCAGGAACCCGTAGGAGAATCCGTTGCCGTTCTTGTGGACCGTGAAGCGCGGGATCGAAACCGCCATCACCGACTCGGTCGATACATCAAGCGAGACCTTAGAGGTGGGAACCATAAACGCAACGTCGAGAACTTTTTTACTGATCATCGACGAGCCACGAACGTACGTATGGAGTGCCGTACCGAGCTCTTGATCGATCTGCCGGCGCAGTTCGCGCGTTTCCTTGATGATCTGCATAAACTTCTGGATCAGGCCGTCGCGTTTATCCTTCAGGAGCTTGTGTCCCTTTTTGGCCGTCTTCAGGCGCTTCTTGAGCGCAAGGAGGTTTACACGTGTCGGGTTAACTTTGAGCATAGGGCTGCTGGTGGCGGTGTGAGGGGGTTAGGCGGTAGCATCCGTCGTGTCTGTTTTCGGCAGGTACGTGTCTATGGTGTCCGGCTTAACGCGCTTAAGCGAATCGCGTGGCACCAGCGTCAAGAGCTTCCAGCCGAGGTCGAGCGAGTCAATAACGTCACGATTCTCGAACTCGCCTTGATTAATGAACTCTTTTTCGAAGGCGTCGGCAAACTTGAGGTGGGCCTGGTCACTTTTTGAGAGTGAGTTCTCACCAAGCACCACCGCCAGCTCACGTGCCTCTCGTCCGGTTGCGTACGACGCGAAGAGCTGGTCTTTAACGTCCTTGTGCTCTTCGCGGGTTTTGCCTTCGCCGACACCGGCTGACCAGAGTCGAGAGAGCGAGTCTTGTACATCAACCGGCGGGAAGATCCCTTTGGCGCTGAGCTCACGCGAGATGATGAACTGACCCTCGGTGATGTACCCGGTCAGGTCGGGAATCGGGTGGGTCTTGTCATCGTCCGGCATCGAGAGGATCGGAATCTGAGTGATCGATCCACTCTTTCCTTTTACGCGTCCGGCGCGCTCGTAGAGCCCGGCAAGGTCGGTGTACATATACCCCGGGTAGCCGCGGCGCCCCGGAATCTCTTTACGGGCGCTCGAAACTTCTCGAAGCGCGTCGCAGTAGTTGGTCATATCGGTCAAAATAACCAGAACGTGCATACCGTGCTCGAAGGCGAGGTACTCCGCGGTTGTCAGGGCGATACGCGGCGTTGAGATTCGCTCGACCACCGGGTCGGCGGCGGTGTTCAGCAGAAGAACACTTCGCTCGATCGCGCCGGTCTCCTCAAACTCCTGGCGGAAAAAGTCAGCTTCTTCAAACGTCACGCCCATTGTCCCGAACACGATCGCGAAATCTTCACCGGTGGTCACCTTTGCCTGTCGCGCGATCTGGGCGGCCAGTTTTCCGTGGGGAAGTCCGGAACCGGAGAAGATCGGAAGCTTCTGGCCGCGCACCAGGGTGTTCATCACATCGATCGATGAGATGCCGGTCTGGATGAAGTCGTCCGGGAACTGGCGACTCCACGGGTTGATCGGCGATCCCTCGATCGGTCGTTTTGTTTCGGGAATGATCGCCGGTCCGTCATCGATCACGTCACCGCCGCCCGAGAAGGTGCGTCCGAGCATTGATTTGGAGAGCCCCATCTTCGATACTTCGCCGGTGAACCGGACCTTGGTATCTTCCACCTGCATTCCGTACGTTGGCTCAAACAGCTGAACCACCGCTTTGTTTCGGGCGGCCGTCAGCACTTTCCCTTTGCGCGGCTTCTCTTCGCCCGGAACTCGGACCTCAACGAGCTCGTCGTACGAGACTCCCTCGATATCGACGACGGTGATCAGCGGTCCGGCAACGGAACTAACGGTTTTATACTCTTTGTGTTGTTGCTGCGGCATAGATTCGTGATTAGGCGGTTAGTTCGGCCGGTGCATTGATAAGTCCCTGGATCTCGCGGCCGGCTTGCTCGCGGAAGGCTTCAAATGTCTCCGGCGCGTCGGCATCGTAGTTTTTCAGGTTTGCCAGCTCCTTCACGCTTGGAAGCTCTTGGAAGGCTTCGAAGTCAAACTCCTCCGCGCTTGAGGCGTCTTTGGCTGCTTCGTAGAGCGAGATGATCGATTTGAGGATCTGGTACTGCTTTTGGAGCGGGGTGTACGCGTCGTACTCGTCAAAGGCGTTCTGGAACAGGAAGTCTTCGCGGATCGATCGGGCGATCTCGAGAATGAGCTTCTCGTTGTCAGCGAGCGCTTCCATACCAACCAGGCGTACGATCTCGTTCAATCGGTCCTCTTCAGACAGCAAGGTCATAATTTTGCCGCGGATCTGTTCAAAGTCTTCGCCGACGTTCTCTTTCCAGAAGGCGCGGAAGT
>JBBDHZ010000104.1:0-5506 GCA_040880645.1 Minisyncoccota bacterium | reverse complement strand
GAAGAGTAATCCGAGGCGGTAGCCAGTTGCCTTGAGGTAGTTGTGGACCTGTGCCATATGCTCATCGCAAAGCTTCGACGCGGCCTTGATCTCGACGATGATCAACAGCCCGCCGACGAGCACAGTCACGGCGTTATCGGCAGGGTCTGCAGGCGGTTTGATCTCCGTCAGTCCTCCACTCCACTGAATGGGTTTCTGTTCGGGAATTTCCTGGTTACTCCGTTGCTTCGATCGTAAGAATCGAAACCGTGCCGGCGTGACTGATCAAATCCAATCCTGGTGCTCGCTCGCGATCTTCGAGTGCCGCAGCCGGACGTTCAAAGGCTCCAAAATGAAAGCGATTTTCGGACGGTGTGACAAACCCATTCCAGCCCCTTCTCGGCCGGCCTGTGCTGAAACTCACATCGTCAAGAATTTCCCGAGAGATATTGGTGCGCAAGCGGCCGCACTCTGTATACGCATAAATTGGTGTCTTCTCCAAGACACTCGCGGGTCCCTGAACATGGATCGTTCCGCTCTGGGACACAATTCGATGAGCCCGCTCGGTATCGGCGGTGTTAGCCGCTAAATGGCACGGTCCATAGCTGTTGACGATATCCAAAGTGCCCTCGATCTCGCTCAACTTTAGATCCGTGCGCAAAAACGTCGCCTGCAAATCGCCGCTGACATGATCGATCTGAGTCAGGTGCGTGCTGTAAGACGAGTGAATCCGCATGTTGTTCTCGTGATGCGTCCCGCTATTGACAAATTCATCGGTGGCGGTGAATCGGACGTCACCCGTCACGTCTGACAGCACGCGCACCGGAACCTGATCGATCGTCACGTTGCCTTTTATGCGGCGAACTGTGAAGGAGCCTTCATAATCGCGATCTTTGGAGCCATCCGTCGTCAGCACCAGATCGCATTCGATGTCCTGGACGTCGAGCCCCGCCAAACATCCTCGAACGGCCAAGGATTTACACTCGGGGACGTAGACGGTCATCGCGGCGTGTCGCTGCCACTGACTCGACACGGTTCCGCCACCGCCAGGCGAATTGATCCGCATGGTCAGGTTTTTGTTCCCTTCCTGGTGGGTCAGCCCTGTCAACTGAATCGTGTTTGCCTTCCGGCCTTGGAACGCCCGGTACTCGCCGTAGCTGTGATGAATTTCATCAACAAATTGCTTGCGACGGGCCATTTGTTCCTCGGTAAGGTCACGGCCATTCTCCGACGCTAGAAAATCTCTCTCCTGTTGGTCACGCTGCTCTGGGGTCAGCCCCACTTGATCTTTCGCGACCGTGAGTTCGTGATCGACCTGGATCGCGTCAAAGTCGCTGTCGTCCGGTCGCTCCTTTGCAAGGATCGTCTTTTCCACCACACACTTCATTCCCGGACCATCCCAGCCTCGAACGATGACGTTATCACCCGTGATGATGACCAACCGTTCTTCGCCCAGCGGAAAGCTCTGTTCGCTAGTCTTTGAGTAAACATGGAATGCCGATACGAGGACTTTCTTCTTTTCCAGTTCTTCCCGCAAAAGATCCGATTCTTTTTGGATCGAGGCAAGCGTCTTCATGGCGGCATCGCTGGACGCGTTGCCGAGTGAGATGTCTTTGCGGACTTGCACTAGCCGAGCTTTGATTGCCTCGTAGCGTTCGAGCAGTTCTTCATCGACGAAGTACGCACCACCGAGGGTGCTGCCCATGTTACGGGTGTTCGGCGGAGCGCCAACGATGCTCTGGAGCTCATTCGTCTCATCATTATCTTGCGCATTCGCTCCGGATTCGAACCCGATGGATACGCATAATACGATCAATGCAGCACGGCATAAGCTTTTGAAAGTCATCTGGATACTCTCGCTCTTGAAGTAAAATGAGTCGTTGAAAACGAAACATGGACGATTCTGCACGTTCTAATACTGAACCAATAATTCATCCGCCATTCGCTGCGCGTCCAACAAAGCCGCTTTGCTTCGCAGTTCAGCGATTTCGGCGTCCACGGAATCGAGGTTCGCTTCCAGTCGCGCCAGTGGCTCTGTTAGATCGACAGCTCGCACAACCACATCCGATTCCTGAGTGTCCTCGCGCGGCTGCTGGACGACAGTAGGCGCGCGGGGCTCGACGGACTGCGATGCGTGCGATCGCCAAATCAAGAAGCCGACGATCGAGGCAGCCAAGGCACTGGCACCCACTGCGTACCGAAACCAACCACGGGGCTTCGCCGTGCACCTGGTCGTAAGTGCCGCCGGCATCTCAGGCGCTGATTCGGACCGTAGATGTGCGGTAATCTGGTTGAGCAAATCCTCGTCGGTGTTCATGACGCTCCCGTAGTCTTTAATCGGTCTGTATCGGATTCAAAGATTTCAGCTTTGTACGCATGTGTTGCCGCGCGCGATGCACCAGAACGCCTACCGCGTTTCGCTGCACTCTCATCTGCTGCGCAACCTCCTCGTAGGTCCGCTCCTCGACGCACACCAGCCAAAACGCCTCGGCCTGTCGGTCCGGCAAGTTGCCCAGCTCGCTCCGGACGCATTCGACCAATTCTTCGAATGCGGCCCGTTGTTCAGCGGACTGTGTTGCATCGCGAACCTGCTCAACATTCCCGCTGACGGTGGACTGTCGCTTGCGTCGACGCAAGCAGTCGATCGCGCGCCGCGTCGCCAACCATCGCAAGAGCGCGCCCCAATCGGTCACCGGACCGCGACGACCCCGCGTTATGGCTTCCGCAAATACATCTTGAAAGCAATCGAGCGCATCGTCATGGCGTTTCAAAATCCGGGCGACAGTGCTCCAAACCATCGGAGCGTGCGTTTCGCGGATGGTGTCCCAGTCTGTCAAGGGAATCGCTCGCTGCATCAAGTTGCGTTTCTAAGGTTGGCGTAGAAGCACGCATTCCTATTACAAGAAATCCGCCGGTTTTTTCCCAGCGCGCTCGTTTCCGCAGGCGATGAACCAGAAATGAGCGGCTCGCCACATCGAGCATCCGTCGCTGGCTCTCAGTATTTTGCGGTTTGGCTGACGCTGCTGGACGCTCAGCCGGCATTAAAACGAAAAGAAATGCTTGGCATAGTAGACGGAACGTCTACACTGGAAGCTGCTGTATGCGGAGCCACGTCTTCAATTCGTTGACACCGGGCGTGGAAACCGGTGAGAATTGACGCCTTTACACCGATCTCACGGGACCGAACGCTGAGAAACAAGTTATCGGACCACACGCTTTGCTACGTTGATACCCCATGAACGCGAGTGTGAACAGACTGGTCGCATCCAAGCGATGAGCAAAGGCGGGGAACAAAACGATCGGCACAACCCCCAGTTCCAGTTAACCGTGCCATTCGAAAGCTAGAAAATGCAAAATCAACTATTCGCCGTCGTTCTCGTCACATCCTGGCTGCTCGCGTCGACGATGTATGAATCGCGTGCTGAGGGAGTCGAACCAAAGAGCTACCCCGTTCTATCCGGAGTTGGCATTGCATTGCTTGACAAAGAAGACCAGATCTTTGTCGCAAAGGTGGTCGCCAAATCACCCGCCGCTAAGTCGGGCTTGATCTCTGAGGGTGCTCGACTTGTTTCTGTCGAGGTCGACGGAGAAGAAACGTTGCTTGACGGGAAAACAATCGGTGAAACCGCAAGCCTGATTCGTGGGCCGGTGGGAACGGAACTGGTGCTCAGCGTATTGCCGCCGAACACGCAAGAAACGATAAGGGTCACGCTGGAGCGAGAGCCGCTGGAGATTGACTCCGTTTCCAGTTCGTCCTATCAGTCGTTCATCGGAAAACCTGTGCCCGAGCTAGCGCTATCAGCGATTGACGATGCTCAGAAGACAGGCGAACTGATACTGCCATCGCTTGACGGTTCTCAAAAGATACGAATGTCAGATCATCGCGGGAAAGTGGTTGTTCTCGACTTTTGGGCGTCGTGGTGCCCCACGTGTTTTGCGCCCGTGACCAAAATGCAAACGCTCTCGGAAGAAAACCCAAGTTGGTCGGGAAAGGTTGAACTGATCACCGTCACCGTTGATTCAGACCTCTCAAGAGCCGCGGAAGTGATCAACGAGCAGAAGTGGCACAGCACACAGAATTGCGCGGTCGAATTCGCCGACCTGAAGAAGATCGGTGTCAGCATGCTTCCGGTCGCCATCATTATTGCACCGGATGGGACAATCGCCACGATGGCTGGTGCTCATTCGATCGACATCGAGAAAGAGGTCGAAGCGCTTTTGGTCGACTGAGCCATCGGGACGACGGGTCGCGGATTGTCTGGGTATCCGTAATGCAACCTGAACCAACGGAGCGGCTGATGAAATCACGATGCCTACCTTGGGTAACCATCACATGCATTGTCGTGGCGGTTGATGCGCCCGGCCTCTGGGCCATAGAAAGAAACGACGGTGTCGAGGCCAAATTCCGTGCGATGGGCGAGGAATACGACCGGCTGGTCGAAACGGCGTACGCCGAGCCCTCGAACGACCAACCTCAGTACACACGCGACATTACGGATGAGGATTGGCTAAAGCTCTACTACGAGCAGACAGCGAAGCCTTCCCCGGATTCGCAGATGCTTCCCCGTTTCCTCGCGTTTGCCGAAAACCACAGTGAGTCGCCGTTGGCTTTCGATTCACTCGCGTTCGCAATCCGGCGGGGCGGCCCCGCGACTGGTGAATTGCACGGTGTTCCGTGGCGGATCAAAGAGCAAGCGATCGAGGTCGTGATGAACCAGCATATGGATGATCCTCGCATCGCTTACATCTTTGACATGCTTTCTGGCTCAATTCCTTCGGAGAGGACAGAGTTGTTATTGCGGGAAGGCTTGGAGAAGAGCACCGATCCGTGTGTGCGAGCTGCCGCTGGATTCGCCTTGGCCAGGTGCCTTCATCATCGGTCTCGGTATCACCGACGTTCATCGCAACTGGAGGGTCAAGAAACGATAGGAAATTCTCTTGATCGACACTGGAAGTTAATCGTCGCACCGTACCTCCAAGAGAACTTTCGATACGATCACGAAAAGGTCTCGGCAGAAATCGACCGGCTACTCACGCATCTGGCCAGCGATTACTCGGACGTCGAAGCATCGGATTGGGAGGGCTCTGGCCCGGGCAATATCTTCTTGCGAACCGTCGATCAGGAAGAAGCAAAGACCTATGGCGACCTAGCAAGGTCTTTGATGCGGGAGCGTAGCAAGTTGGCTCCCGGCAAGAAGGCGCCCGACATCATCGGTCGCGACGCCAGCGGCGAACAATTTCAACTTAGCGACTACGAAGGAAAAGTCGTTCTCTTAACTTTCTCGGCAAACTGGTGCGCTCCCTGCAAGAGGCTGTATCCTCTGCAGCGCGACCTGGTTGACAGATTTCGTGATGAGCGGTTCGTTCTGTTGAGCGTGAGTCGGGACGAGAGCGTCGACACGCTAAAGGCCTCCCTGGCGTCGGACGAGATCACATGGCGGTGTTGGTGGGACGGCCTAGAAGGTCCGATTGGGGCCTTGATCGTTAGCCCGCCCACTGGCGGTTTCGGGTCCGGCGTTTGTACACC
>JBBDHZ010000103.1:0-5513 GCA_040880645.1 Minisyncoccota bacterium | reverse complement strand
ACGCCCATCGGGCGGAGGTGGTTAACTGGAAAGATGTTCCTCAGGATGTTCCCTCATTGCTCGATTGGCGCGAGCGGTTCGATCGAGTCTTTCCTGCTCACCTGGGGCGCGTCCGAGTGACCATCCGATACGGGGCGCTTCGTGAATTGCAGCGAGACTACGGGGCTTCGTACATGGTCGTCGACCAACGCGTTGTTCCCGATCAGTTACCCTTGCAAAAAATTTACCCTACACGCTTTGATCAAAACCAAACCTACGCCGTCTACACGTTGCCGGCAGCCGAAGACGACTCGCTCGCGGAGGCGAATGGCTCATGAACGGCGGCAATTGCAATCTTCCGAATGCCAACGTTGCGTCATATCACTGCACATTGCCTAGTATGCATCCAAGTCATTACCCCCGGTCCAAGCGATGAGACGCCGATTCAATGCATTGATCACGGGTAGCGCGTCACTCGCCGAAATGGATCCATCACCGTTGACATCGACCATCCGCTGACGTCGTTCGATTTGATTCTCTGGCGTCGGATCTGGAAGTGTGGCGTTCAGGCTCTTCCGCCGGTTCATTTCGTTGATGATGATCAGTGCATCCAGCGGCGTGATCGCACCGTCACCGTTGACATCTTCTGGAGAGATTCGGTTCTGCCACGCAGCGGAAGCGGCCTCGACAACAAGAAGTTGCGCCGTCCGGTACAGCGAGTTCTGGCGCAGCACCATCGTGTCACGAAAGAAGCCGTCTGCGTTATCCCGCCCCGGAAATCGTAACGCTATGAGGCCTGTGCCTAGTGTTTCCGCTCGAAGACGAAGCCGCACAAATTCGCCCTCATGAAAGCTTGGTGTTGCAATGTGCTCGGCCGCCAGTCGTTCCACTTGCCCGCTTTCATCGATGCGGATAAACGGAGGTGAGAATCCGATCGCAAACTGAGGCGTTCCAACAAGGGAGAACTGCTGTCCGACGAACTCCAAAGCAACGTCGATAGAATGGAGAGGTGGGGGCAAGAGAGCGGCATTTGAGACATCGATTACCGCAAAAAATTCGTCGCCTACCTCCACGGTATCAACAGGCGTGGTCATGTCGATGTCGACGAATGAGACATCAAACGTAAATTGTGGAGCGCGTTGCTCCATCGTGATGGCAATTGTCGCCGGATGGCCCCTGTCCACTCCGTCAGAAACGGCGAAGGTGAGCAGTGCGACGTCGCCTGTTGACACCTGAGGAGAGGGCATGAATCGAATGACTCCAGACTCGATCTCAGCTCGCGTCACTGTCATCGTATTATCAACCACTGATCCGTTATGTATCAGCAAGCCATTTTCTGACGGAGGAGTAATCGAAAGTGAATCCAAAGCATCATCTTCTGGATCGACAAACGGGAAATCGGCGAGTGAAAAGACATGTGTTTCATCCTCGTACAGCATAATCGCATGAGATTGTGCCCACGGTGCATCGTTTATTGGGGTGACGCTGATGACTGTTTTGGCCGTGTCCTCGGAAAGGACATACCCGTCGCTGACGTAAAAATCAAAACTCGCGACACCTTCGCCATAGCCGTGCCAGTCAGGTCGGAATCGCAAATTCCCTGTAACGATCTCCCTGGCGGACACCTGGTGCCCCGGGCGAACCACTAAGGATCCTCGAATCAGGGTCCCCATTCGCGGAGTTGTTTCAAACTGAACGAAGCCGATTCCATGGGCATCTGGGTCGGAGAAAGGGAAGTCGTCAAGAGAAAACGTGTAGTACCCATCTTCCGCCATCGTGATTTTATAATCACTGGTCGTGGGTGCATCGTTGACCTGCGCGACATCGATCGTCAGATCAGCGGAATGAAGCGAGTACGTGTTACCATCGCTAACGACAAACCGCAGCTTAGTAAAGCTCTCTCCGTGCTGATCGGGGCCGGCGGTGAATGCTAAATCTCCCGCTTGGATCTGTTGAAGAGAGACGCTTTGATTCGCTGCATTAACCTGAGCGCCGTCGAGTAACAGCGTACCAGCGGCTGGCAATGAGGTTATTTTGACTTCAGTCAAACTATCGCCGTCCGCATCGAAAAAAGTAAAATCGGCCGGAGTGAAGACGTACTGCTCGTCTTCATTCACAGAAACCGTGTGATCCTGGGCAACGGGTGGCGTATTAGTCGCATTGACGATAATGTCCACCCGACCGCTGACTGCCGACATCAATATGCCGTCGCTCACGTCAAAGGCGAAACCAGTAAGGACATCGCTCGCTTGATCGGAGAGAGGCAAGAATTCCAAATTGCCGCTGGCGATTTGCGAATGTGAAATCTCTTGGTCGATACTCACTGCGGTTGAGTTCAGCTGCAGGCTCCCGTTCTCAGGAAGTGTGCGAATCGTGATCGCAGTGAGGCTGTCCCCGTCAGAATCGTCAAACACGAAGTCGGAGAGAGCAAAGGTGAGCACATTGGTGTCGGCGAGCGCGAAAAGGCTATTCCCTGTAGAAGGCGCGTCGAGAACCGACGCCACATCGAAAACGATCCTCCCATGATATGGCGAAACGTCTTTTCCGTCATGGACCGCGAAGGCGAAACTTGTGTAGCCGGTCCCGTGTGCATTTGCTTCAGGCGTGTAAGTCAGGTCGCCCGACGCGATATGCCTGGCTAGCACGTCTTGGTCGGCAACCACCGGATTGCCAAACAGCTTTACCCGCCCAAGGTCCGGCTGATTCCAGAAACGAATCGATACAACCGCATCGTCCTCGACATCGCTGTACGGAAAATCGTCCAGACTGAATGTGTGAGTCGAATCTTCGTCAACGGCAAGCGTTGCAATGCCGGGCGTCGGAGCGTCATTCACCGGCTTGACGTTGAACGTTAACGTCGCCGACTCCAACGAGAACTCGTACCCATCACTGACCTGGAATGCGAATGCACTGTAGTCGGATCCGAACTCGTTCGCTGCGGAAGCGAACACGAAGCTCCCGGAATCGATCTCGGCCGCGGTCACTTCTTGCCCCACGACCACAGGGGCGCCCTTCAGAGACAGCTTGCCGGCCGCAGGCAACGACGTTATGCGGACGGCATCCAACAAGTCGCCGTCCGCATCGGTCATTTCGAAATCGCATAAAGCAAGTGCGTGAGGCACGTCTTCGCTCACAGAGATTGCACCGGAGATAGGGACCGCGGGCACATTGCGTACATCTAACGTGACGGTCGCGGTGTTCCCCACGGTAAAGCCGTCACTCATCGAGTACTTAAAACGATCGGTCCCAAAGAACTCTGGATCGGGCGTGTCAGATAAAGAGCCATCCTGATGAACGCGTACGGTTCCGTGGGAAGGCTCTGATTCGATGGCAATCACCAGAGGATCGCCGTCCTCGTCGCTGTCGTTTTTTGCCACGGAGAACGACGTTGGCCGGTCACGAGAAACTTTCCGTTGATCATCGATCGCCACAGGGGCAGCATTTGTTACGGTGATCGTGACAGGAACAGCCTCACCGTATTCTTCTCCGTCGAAGGGAACGAACGAGAATGCATCGACATCTGTAAATGCATCTTCCGGGTCGTAGATGAATCCTCCGGAACGATGGACATGTAACGTTCCTGATGAAGGTCCTGACCCAGCACGCTCGATGGTGATCGGGTCAGTTCCCGGATCCGTCACCCCTGCAGCTAAGCCGCGAGCATCGACAAAGAGAATTCCCAAGTGCGAGATCGTGTATTGCATGGGCATCCCAACGGGAGCGACATTATGAACGACTGCTTCCGATGCAAGGTCGACGCTGATTCCATGAACGATATCTTCGATCGTCACCTCGACATCAAACTCACCGTTGTTCGTGTAGGTGTGATTGCCGAAGACCTGGAATTCATCATCCCCGATTCGCTGGATCCAGCCGAACGAACTCGTGTCATCTCCCCATGCGATGGATACTGTGTAGTCGCTTACGGCGGAGAGTTCACTGTGACGGAACGTCGCGAGGTGAAAATCAGAATTTGTGCCCTCAGGGACATTGGAAACAGTATTCGTCGCACCGATCGTCGACTCATCGTCAATAATGTTGGCCGATCTGCGAACCGTGCGATTCCACCAGGGACTTGACAGTTCAAACCAGAAGCGTTCGGTTGGCCCGAACGCAGTATCTTCGGTCGTCGAAACAGTGAATTCGCCTGTCGTTTCGCCGGGAGCAATCACCCATTGGCCCGCAATCGGTACAAAGTCGCCGTTGCCGCTCCCCGTATCGGCCGTGGCCGAGTCTTCGATCGTGGTGTAGTCGAGGCGTATTTCGAAGGGAGCCGGTTCGGACAGTTGGACGCGGAATACGGCATCGTCACCTTCCCTGACGAACGGCGAACCGAGGCTAATTGCAATCGAAGGGGGCGGCGCCCCGCTGTCGTCATCCGCGATGTAAATAACCGCGGAGTCATCGATCAGAGTCCCGTGGGGATCGAAGAGGACATTCCCATCGTCGTCTAAAAATGTTAGCTGGTTCGCGGCAACGTATTCCGGTGTTGCAATGCCATCAGGATCGATCACCCCGTCGAACTCGACTGCCGTGATCGTAATAACAAAACCTTCCGGCTTTTCCGGTTCGCTGTCATTGAGCACGAAAAGGTCAATCCACGCCCCCCTTTCCTCCAGCGGGATGGTAACCGACCCCGATTGCAATGTGTAATCAACGTCCGAAGTTGCTGCATCGAGCGCATCACCAGCAATAACCGGTGCTACATCGTAGTACACGGTCGCGTCACCATCGCGGGTACCGTTATCCGCCGCGACACGTACACGGTGGAGTGAAATTTCGCTCTGTTCGACAAACTCAGCCCCCTGGACGGCGACTTTAAACGGATTTTCAACAGGGCCTGGGTCCATCCAGGACGTGGACACCAGCAAGGCATCATGCGGTGTGATCGCATTGTCCCGGTTGACGCCAAAAGCAGTGACGTCGGGTCGCCCCTGGAGGTCAGTCTGAGCCGCTGAGCCGACCGCGACCTGGTCAAGATCGTTCTCAAGAGGGCCCGGCAAGGCCGCGAGCATGCGACGGTCGTTCAGTCGTTCGACCCGCATGACACGAGTCCGCTTCTTTGTCCGCTTTGGGATGGAGCGCAAAGAAAGCTCCACCCACTTCCAAATTGCCGTATTCCGTCTCATTCCTGCCCCCTGTCGTGAGCGTGTGACTCTTGCAGAGCCCAGCCAAGGGCAGGCTTGAATCTAGTTACCAACAAATCAAATTGCAATACTTTACCCGAAACCCGGCTCAGGCGAGCAGCCGCTTGATGACGCGGCCGTAGACGTCGGTCAAGCGGAATTCGCGACCGGCGTAGGGAAATGTCATCCGCTCGTGATCGATGCCTAGCAGATGCAAAAGGGTGGCATGAAGATCATGCATGTGGACGCGGTTGTGCTGGGCGTGATAGCCGAACTCGTCGGTCTCCCCATACGCGATGCCCCCTTTGGCTCCACCGCCCGCCAACCACATCGTGAATCCTTGAGGATTATGATCGCGACCGTTCTTTCCTTGGACAATGGGCGTGCGGCCGAATTCACCGCCCCACA
>JBBDHZ010000102.1:0-5537 GCA_040880645.1 Minisyncoccota bacterium | reverse complement strand
CCGCCCGGAACAGCTCTGTAAACATGATCAATCCGGGCGAGTATTTGTCCAGGGCGACGGCGCGAATTGGTAGTGATACAGTTTGGCGAATTAGACTTCGGAAGTCTCAAAAGACTTCGGAAGTCTTGGCGAAACTGTACTACCCCCGGATTCGTTTGCTCGCAATAATGTACAATGTATGATGCATTAGTGACGTTTACTGCCTTATATATGAGACGATAAAATGCAATCCAAGGCCATTCCATCTTTGCCACTTCCGGTCACACGCGCCTTAAAAAAATTGGGCGAGGATATCGCTGACGCGCGCCGGCGTCGCCGTATCCCGACCACGCTAATGGCCAAGCGTGCCATGATCAGCCGGGCAACGCTGTCCCGCGTCGAGAAAGGCGCTCCTCAGGTGTCGCTCGGCATTTACGCGACTGTACTGTTCATCCTGGGACTCGACAAGCGCCTGGCGGACCTCGCCGACGTCCGTGCCGATGACATTGGCTTGGGTCTGGAAGAAGACCGCCTACCGCAGAAAATCTATCTACCGCGACGTAAGCGAGAAACGAAGCCATGAGCGATCGCACCGCCTATGTCTACGTCGATCTCGATGGCAAGCCTGTACTGGTCGGAACGCTACACGCACGCTTTCGCAAGAACCGCGAAAGCGCCACATTCACCTACGATGCTTCCTGGCTCAGCCATCCGTTACGCTTTGCCTTAGAGCCCGCCCTGGTCTTGCACGATCTGTCGCACCATACCCACACCGGCCAAGCGATGAAACCAATCAACCCGCCTGGGAAGCACTAGCACTTCGCTTGGCATCATCCGCTGGTATCAATGCGTCCGAAGGGCGATTGGAAACCGTTGCGGACCAGTCGGTGCTATTGCTGAGCCGTTTCGATCGCGTGGGCACTTGCCGAATTCCCTTCTTGTCCACGATGAGCTTGCTTGGAGCAAGCGATAACGAGTCGCACAGTTATTTGGAAATTGCCGACGGGCTCCGCCAATGCAGCGCGGCACCCCGTGAGGATTCGGTCGAGCTATGGCGCAGGATCGTGTTTTCGATTCTGATTTCCAACGTCGATGATCATTTGCGCAATCACGGTCTCCTATGGGAAGGCCCAGCCGGCTGGCGGCTGGCGCCGGCCTATGACCTCAACCCGACGCCTACCGATATTCGGCCGCGCGTCTTGAGCCTGGCGGTGGATGATCAGGATCATACAGCATCGCTTGAACTTGCCTTCCAGGTCGCCGAGTATTTTGGAATCGACGACAAGACAGCTCGCCGAATCGCGAACGAAGTGGGCCAAGCTGTCGCTTCGTGGCGGAACGAATCCCAACGACTCGGTATACGGGGAACTGAAATCGACCGCATGGCCTCGGCGTTTGAGCACATGGATTTGCGGCAGGCCACCAACCACCTCTAGTCAGCCACTAATATGACGGCCTGGGCGGGGTGACCGGGTACACAGTACGTTCTTGAGGTGCTTGGCGCGGACGAAGTGGCGGTGGTGCGTGTGATTGGCCGTGTCGTGCTACATCAGTTATCAGTGAAACTGTTGTTTTCGCAACAAGAGCCTAGCGACCAACGGAAGCGGGTTGTAACAAACCGAGCGGTAGCTCGCATAGGTTGGCGGTCCTACCGCCCTACGGTGCTTATTGCTGGGCGATGATCCGCTGACCGGGAAGAATTTCGATCATCGGGAAAGTTAGGGATGGCTGGCTTGCCAGGTTCCCGCACGCAGTTCTTCCTGCAACCGTTGGAGTTCCTCCCGCTCGTGTTCGGCGAAATCCAAACATGTTTGCCGGTCAACTCCCGCCGCACCTGATCCGAATTGTCTCGCCACTTCCCGGCGTGCCCCGAGTTTGGCTCGGGGTTTGTCAAGCTTGTCCCATCTGCAACGGGGGCTTTTTCAGGCCGAATTCACGCTTGCAAATGCGAAGCCAGACGCTCCGCGAGTGCCATAATTGTCAGCGTCAGGTTCTTTTCCGAGACTTCAGGAAACACGCTTCCGTCGCACAGATACAAGTTGGGGTGATCGAAGCATCGCAGTTCCCGGCCGACGACACCTTCGTCGGCAGTCGCTGCCATTCTGCAAGTGCCCGCATAATGAATGGTCGCCCCCGGCAAGTCGTCATCGAAAACCGTCGGCATCCAACCCGAGCATTTCCATAAGATAAGCCTGCCGTACTTAATCATCGCGTCTCGCAAACGAAGGTCATTCTCTGAAAAACTGTACTCCGCATGCACTTTGGGAACACCAAAGGCGTCTCGTTCTCCACTGGGGACCAAACGATTTGCCCGCGACGCCTCCGGCTTTCCCAGCAACAACAGCGCGGCCAACGAACCAAAAATACCTCGCGCGATCCATTTTCGACTCCAACCGGGAAATGGTTGCAAGCCCTCGATATAGTACGGTCGGCGAGGAAGAACGTGACATACCTGCGCCTGGAATCCACCGCGCAAGCCATCTTCAAACAGAAACCGCGGAATCAACAAGTGGTCGTTGCAATTGAATTCATAGTGTGGCTTCGAGCCGAGCAGCCGGAACAGTGGAGACGCCACCATGGCCCGCACCTTGTCCTGCAGATAGCATCCCACCAATCCGCTGTGGTTGGCCAGTCCGTTGGGAGCTCGACTGTCCGTGGAATTGAGCAGTAGTCGCGGACTCTCGATGGCCCCCGCCGCCGACACGAACACGCGTGCTCGAAGCGACCAGCGTCGGCCTGTCTCGGAGTCGATGCATTCGGCGGTATCAACAAGGTTCGAGTCCGGTCGGAGCGTTAACTTCGCGACCTTTGTGTGATAGCGGATACGATAATTACTCTTTCCTTCGATGTGAGGCAGCAAACGGCTTGAGAATTTAAACACGCTGCCAAAACGGCAACCGAATACACATTCTCCGCAACTTCGGCAATGCTGTTTCCGGTCGTGTCTCGTTTCGATTGCTTTGCGAGCTGGGATAGCCCGGACGTTTGCTCCCCGAATTCGTTGGACTGACTTGGCCACCAGTCGATCGATGGGCCTTAGAGGAAGTGGCGGAATAAAGTCCCCGTCCGGCAAGTTCTCGATCCCCTCTCGCGTCCCGCAAACACCGACCAACTGCTCCACGCTTGAATAATACGACTCCAGATCGTGATAGCCGATGGGCCAATTACAGCTTCCGTCACCGACCTCCGCCGCTCGAAAATCACGTGGCGCCATTCGTAGCGACACGCCGTTCCAGGTGTTGAGCTTGCCGTTGAGGGCATAGATTTGGCGATTAACGAAGGCATTGGCGGAAGACTCGGACGTGGCCAGCGTGTCGGCCTTGGCATACAGTCGGAACGTTTGCGGATTGCCGTGCAGATACGATTCCTTGGCTGCCAGCGGCCAACTCATTTCCGGAAAGATGCCGAAATACGGCTGGTCTTCGCCGGAAAGATCGTTCGTGAAATAGGCATCGCGAATCTCGTTTCCTTGTTCGATGGACAACACATCCATTCCTGCCATGGCCAGCCGATAGGCAAGGATACCTCCACCCGCACCGGTCCCGATAACGCAAATGTCGCAACTTTCCGTCGGCACTTCGTGGCTGGAAGTCATTGCACGCTTTCCAAGAACTCGGCGGAGGAGAAGTAGACATAATCGAAGAACTGCCCCAATACGGCCATGTGCTTGCGGGAACTCGCTCGGTTCTTCCACACGAACCGCCCTCGGTAGGGAGCAAAGCGGCTGGTTTCGAGCAGACTCTTTAACGCGGCGCGGAGGTCATGATTGATCCGGCAGGCGGAATATAGTTTCAGCAGTTTGGGCGTCAAGGACCGACGGCAGTGATGCTGGCGAACTAGTTGTTGCAGTAACAAATACTCGGGCCACTCGGCTTCCGGCACTTCGCAGAGGAACGAGAAGTGCTCCGGCAGCCGACCAGCGGCAACATCCTGCCGCAACATATCCGCCACTGTTTGTGCCAGCGGAGTGATCGTGTACCCAAGTTCACGAATGGCCTTCGCCGAATCGCCACAGTAATGCAGCGACTGCGAGGGGGCGAAACTTCGATGCACAGGACTAGCAATGAGGCCGCAGGACATCCACGACGCTGCGTCCGTCATCGTGGCCAGTGCTGTCAGCACGGGATTCGGCACACCGCGCGGCGCTGTGACACCCGTCATTTCGGACAACTGCTCATAAAATTCAGAGCGCAGGAGGTCGTGGCCGCCAAGAATGTACCGCTGGCTGCCACGTCCATGATTCATGGCGAATACGTATCCGCGAGCGACATCGCGCACGTCGGCAAACGTCAGCGCGGCGTCGACGATGAACGGGCATTTTCCGGTGAGCGCCCATGTCGTGGCATAAGGCGGCGCGGCATTCGTCCCGAAGTCCGCCGCCGGTCCAATTAAAAAACCTGGATTGAGTACGACGACGTCGCGCCCCAGATCCGACTGTTGGAGCGCAATCCGTTCGCACTCCCGTTTGGCTTGGTCATAGGGATTAAGCCGCCTTTCACAGACGTCTTGCCGCCCCGACTCTTCGGTCAAAGCTGTCCGCTGCGTCGTCCCGGCGACCGTCGACAACGAGGATGTGAACAGCACACGCAGGCTTTCCGAGCGAGGAAGTTCCTCGAAGAACCGCTGCGTTAGACCGACGTTGGCTTGAACATAGGCTCGCGGAGGTGTTCCAGGCGTCCAAGTCCGGCCCGCCGCAAACACGACGACATCCATATTTGCTAGTAAGTCGCGGGGAACGATGCCCGCCAGCAGATCGACGGTGACGGGCGTCACGGCGTCCCCAAAGTCCACGCCGTCTTTCTGTCCCCGGCTACCGGCGAAGACCTGCATATTCCCCTGTTTGACGAACTCTTGAACGATATGTCCGCCGAGATAGCCGTTCGCTCCGATGACCAGAACCTTCTCAAAACGCTGTCGAGTCGTCAATGTGTCCTCAGTTCGTCTTGGGATTTTCTAAAAATAAGGCTGTCACCATGGCTCATGTCGTCCCAGCAGAAGAATCGCAATGTACCTCTGAGCACTGAACCCATTCGCCGCAGCTCATGGGCCGGTTCTTTCGCCGTCAGGAGCTCGTGGACTTTGCGACCCACCCTCACTCCACCAGCGGATCGCTCGGCGAAGCTTTCGTTTGGGTCCTTGGATGAGACCATGCAGCGGACTGTTTCTCACACACGCGCGACTGGCGTACCAAGCCCCGCTGACCCATCGTCGAACGGGCCGGACATCAATACAACCTTCGGCCAGCATCAGACTGCCTGTCATAAACCCCAGCTTGAATCGCTCGCGCCCCTTGCCAAGGTCGATACGCTGGATTCCCGCCTCCGCGGCCGCCCGGAACAGCTCTGTAAACATGATCAATCCGGGCGAGTATTTGTCCAGGGCGACGTCATAGGACGGAAACCAAAGGTGTAACGTGTCCTTCGATCGAACGCCAAAGTGAGCGGCCACCAACCGCGAGCCTGCATACAGTGCTGAGAGAACCCCGGCGAAGCCAGGCTCGGAGGTGGCGAAGACGCGATCCAAGACGTCACACACCCAGTCGAGCCGGAGCACATCAT
>JBBDHZ010000101.1:0-1105 GCA_040880645.1 Minisyncoccota bacterium | reverse complement strand
AAGCGGCGCAACGGTCCGCAATACCTGGGACATCAACCAGTACTTGATGTACAGCCTCAACGACTGCTGGGCCGTGGGCGGTCGCTACGAATGGTACCAACACGAGGGCATCTTCTCGCCGCTTGGACAAGAAGACGAAATTCAAGCCCTGACCTTGGGACTTAACTACCGTCCGAACGCCAACGTCGTTGTTCGTCCTGAAGTCCGCTGGGATGAGGATCACTCGACTGCACGAACCGTCGGCCTCGAAGATGGCCGCAATCAAACGACCTTCGGGATCGACACCATCCTGACCTTCTAACGTTCGACTCGACACAATCGGGATCAACGCCAACGGGCGTGGTTGCTTCGGCAACCACGCCCGTTTTTTTGTGCGCCTGCCGCCCTGGCCCAGCCGGTACCGTAGCGGAATTCGAAGTAAACTGTTGCCGGAATCGACAAACTTTAACAGAACGGCACAACGAGAATTTCCAGCAAACTCTTTGCAATCCAAAAAGTTTAACAAGCCGGCGTCCGCATCTTCGCTACGAACGGCACAGCCGGCCCCCGGCACATTCGGGACAATCAGAAAAGTTTAACAGATTGGGGTCGTGCCGAGAAAATCGGTTGATCCCTGCCCGCATCGCGGGTCGGGACGATGCTGATCAGCAAAGCACTTTCGGCTTTGACATGATCTACACCTTCTAAGCACGTCGCCGTAGCTGCATTCGCCAGAATCCGGGCGGAACCGCTTACGCCGCACCACGTTCTGGCGAACGTAGCTACGGCCCAGGTGTAGCTACGGCCCACGTTCTGGCGAACATCGCTACGGACTTGCGAATAATCCGAGTTCCGCTCCTATCAGCGATTCCCTTTGTGGCAGGTCCTCCTGTGCCAGGGCCGTTCCCCGTTTGCCCATGTTCTAGGCAACAGCCGCTTATTTCCATGGCACCCGGACGGAATTGCGGGGGCAATCCCGCGGCATGCCCGCTTTTTTTGTTTTCTTCAAGTCATTGCACAGAAGCCAGTTACGAGCACAACTCAGGAAGGCTAACCCTCAATTGGCCCAGGCGTTGCGAAGCGGTGGCAGCAACCGAAATAGACGGCAGACTTCCTTCACCCAATG
>JBBDHZ010000100.1:0-1106 GCA_040880645.1 Minisyncoccota bacterium | reverse complement strand
CGGGTGAGTCATACAACCTCACCGAGGGTCGCCTGACCGTCCCGGGCCTTGAAGGAGAACCAAGCTTCGACAGTATCTACGCCGAGGTCACCGGGGGCATTACCGGTGGCTTCGAAGGAGAGCGGGGAGTGATCGACCCGGCTGAGCGAGAGAATACCGAACGGGCACTCCAAGCGGAGCTTCGCGAGACCGCCTCGGCCGGCATCCAGAACCAGATTCCTGACCGGTTCATACTGTATCCGGATCTTGTGGGAACATCCTTTGAGCCGCTTGCGCAGTCGTCCGTCAACGAAAACGAGGCGCTGCTTGACGTAACAGCAACAGTTCACGGTGTTATGCTTCCGCGTCAGGATCTCGAGCAGCTCCTCGTTCGAACATTTCTCCCGCAGCAGGAAGATCTCACGGCGGTCAGCGTACGCAACCTCAACGAGCTTACGTTTACCCCGTCAGATCCGTACCGACCACAGCAATCTTCGGTAACCGGCACACTATCGGGAACCGCACACTTTGTTTGGAAGATTGATGAAGGCACGATCAAAGCGAACATCAGCGGACGCGACAAGGACCGACTGGATGTGGCACTGGCCCAGTTTGAAGAGATCGAGAGCGCCAGCGCTACCGTTCAGCCGTTCTGGCTGATGTCATTCCCGAGCGATCCCGCCGACATTACCGTGACGACCAGCCTTGGCCAAACCGTCGAGGACCCGCAAACACCCGCGCAAGAAACCGGCCGGCAGCAGGGCGCCGACTCAGCACCAAGCTCGACAGACGACCTCAACTGATGAAACCATTTGACAGCTGAAGTGAAAGTTTGTTAGTATAGCCCTCATCCCTTACGGAGGGTAACGTATACGTGATGGCAAAAACGGGACAGAACAAAGAAGAGATAACCGGCCTGGTCACTGAGGCATTGCCGAACACAATGTTTCGAGTTGTTCGCGACGACACCGAGGAAGAGGTCCTGGCGTTCTTGGCGGGTAAAATGCGCCTGTATCGCATTAAGGTATTAGTCGGTGACAAAGTTAAAATGCAGCTTGACCCGTACGGGGGCAAAGCCCGCATTACGCAACGATTATAAATGTGAGAGACCTTAGGCCGTACGCGCA
>JBBDHZ010000099.1:0-1107 GCA_040880645.1 Minisyncoccota bacterium | reverse complement strand
CTGTTTCCGCCACTTGGTTCCCTGCCGCATTAAACAGACGCATCCGCAACAAGCTCGCGCTGCCGAGACTGCGCGTCCGCGACCGGATGCGCACCAGTACGTCCTTTACACCCTGGATCTCGTAATGGTCGCGCTGTTGTGGCTCGGAGAGTCTTCCGCTGACGGCGACCGGAAAGGCCAAGGGTTCAGCCTGGCCGGACGCGTCTTCGTCTCCCGAGTTACCTTCGACAAATTGCGGCAGCGAGCAGACGCGTATCGGGACCCATGCGGATGATTGCCCCATCGGGAAACGTGTAGCGACGGTGGCCGTGCTTGCCACCGACGAAGCCGGGAATCCGACGTCGCGAGGTTCCGCTTCGGCACCATCGGCACCTGCGAACTGAACCGACGTCCGCTCGCCAGCCAAAACCGTCAAAGGATACGCATGCCTGATGATGGGAAAATCGCCGACTCGCAAGTGATACGCACCGCCGGCGAGATACCGGTTATCGCGAACTTCAAGCAGGTACTCACCCGCCTGCGAAAACTCGTAATCGAAGCGACAGTCGGGCCCCACTTCGTCGTCGTCCGCCAGATAGAGCGTCTTGCCATGTTCGTCCAGGAGCCGCACGACAGGATCCATCGTCGATTCGATCGGTTGCGTCAGAATTTCAAAAGCGACGCGTTGGCCCTTGGTCACTTCGATCCGGTAATAGTCGCTCTTGGCACCGTTGCTAACGCCGTCGACCGCAGTGAGAGTCGATATTGTTTGAGCCGACTGCGGCGAGTGATGACCACTGCTTTCGGCAACGGTCGGCAAGTCGTCGACGATCACTACAAATGGTTCCGCGGGGCCGTCGTGCGTTGCCATCCAAAGGCCGAGCGGACCGAGCGGAACATCATCAGGTAACGTCAGCTCGATTGTCGCTTTCTCAGGTTCAACCGCCTCGACGTGGACTTCGGCCGAGTTGTAACTGGTTGCCAGACGCAGGCCGGCGTCCAAATTTTTTCCCGTCACCGTCAGTTGGGTCGTCGCTCCCGGCTTGCAGGACCGCGGATGCAGGGACGTGACGGTTGCTTGCGCCAGCCCGTTCTCCGTAGCGAGTAGCAAAGCGAGTCCGAGGCAAA
>JBBDHZ010000098.1:0-1107 GCA_040880645.1 Minisyncoccota bacterium | reverse complement strand
CCAGTTTCGCAATCTCGCGATCAAGGAACTCTAGAGAGCAAGGAAACCACCGCATTGAATTCCTTGGGCGAATCTGCTGGTGACGCTGGAGTACGACAACCAAAAGGTTCACCTCCGCCGGTTTGACCTTTGGGAAACGCTCGCCGAGAGCGAGATCGACTATGTATTTGTCGACTCGATACCGCCGTCCGTCGCCTTCCGCGGGCAAACACTTGACTATCAGATGCATGCCCGCTCCAGCGATTCCGAAGTGATCTACCGCCTGGCCAGCGGCCCCGAGGAGCTATCGGTTTCGCCGGCCGGAAAGCTCGTTTGGCGGGTACCGAGCGACTATGTTGACGCGTCGGCGCAGGCAATCGTCGTCGTCAGCAATTCGGATGGCAAAGAAACTTTTCATTCGTTTCACGTTGAGGTCCGCGATGTGGTCACAGAGTTTGCAGACTGAAGAAATGCAACATCGTCAGGTAATCGCTCATCGCGATTCCAAGCGGTGAAGGGTGAAGAAAACGGCTGGGGCAGACGGTACAATAGGGCCAGCTGATGCCGGTGCGTTCGTGTTTCTGGCACCCATTTCTCTTCCCAAGCGATCAACGAAACGATGAGCTCTTTCCGCGCGCTGACGACCGTTGTTGTTCAAATAACGGCCGTTGCTGCGACTGCTGGTGACCTGACGATCCGCTTTCAATACGATGGTCCTCCGTTTGAACCGACTCCGATCGAGGTCACGAAGGAAAGAGCTGAACTTCCGTATTTGGGTCGAAGCTGCAGAGGGGGCGCTGGGCAGTGTGAAAGTCAACGGCAACGAGGAGCAGTGGCCGCGCAACCGCTTCAACTACAAAATCAAGCCGGGCGAAAACGACATGGGCACCGTCACGTTGACCGCCGATCAATTCGGTCGGTGAAGGCCCGCGGAGCGATTCGGATCAACATCCGATCAATCCGGGGCTGAGGGGCTCGAGCTATGATATAGTTGCACCTGTTGCGGACAAATCCTGCAATGCGGCCGGTCAGCGGAACATGAGTGATGATGCTCAGCAACGACTCCACTGAAGTCGCAGCTCTCCAAAGGCGTAGCGTCAAACGAAATGCCAACACCTTCCGAGACGC
>JBBDHZ010000097.1:0-1114 GCA_040880645.1 Minisyncoccota bacterium | reverse complement strand
TTCGGCGACATCACGGTCATCAGCTGCATAATAATAGACGCGGTAATGTACGGTCCGAGACCGAGCATCACGATCGAGAGGTTTGCCAGTCCGCCACCGGAAAAAATGTTCAGCAAACCGAGAAACTCGAAGTTTGAGAACAGTAGATCGAGCTGGTTCGGATCGATGCCCGGGATCGGTATGGTCGCCAGCAAGCGAAACAAAATAAGCACCCCGAGTGTAAAGAGGATCTTACCGCGGAGCGCTGTATCTTCAAACAGTAACCGGAGTTTTGTAAGAAAGGTCTGCATATAATGCTGGGGGATACATCCGTGTGACGCCTAGCTCACTGTGCCGCCGGCCGCCTCGATCTTCTCGCGTGCCGTTGCCGACACCTCACAGCCCGAAAGGGTCAGTTTCTTCTTAAGTTCGCCCTGACCGAGCACCTTCACCGACGGCGCCGCCTTGCGTTTTGAGCGGACCAACCCGGCCGCGATCAAGGTCTCGGGAGAAACCGTCTCTCCGCTTTTGAACGTTTCCTGGAGCGTGCTCACGTTAACCACGGTCGCGGCGTCAGACCGCGGAAGAAGTCGGTGCGTGCTGCGTCCGCGCAGCTTCGGCAGACGCTTCATCTCGTCGCGCATCTGCGGACGAAGCGAATGGCCGGCACGAGCCTTCTGACCCTTGTGGCCGCGTCCGGCGGTCTTTCCCCGCTTTCCGCCACGACCGACCTGTCGGCTCGTTTTGTTCGGATGATTTCGTTGTATATCGTGAAGTTGCATAGTATACGTTTACGCTTGCGTGTCTGTATCGGTGGCGGATGCCTCAGCGCTCTTCTCCGCGGTCTTCTTTTTTGCGGTCTCGGCCGTTTTCACCAGCGGGAGATTCTTCAGCGCCTCGATCGCTGCCCGGGCGTTGTTCAAACTATTCTTGCTTCGGGACAGAAGCTTCGTACTGATGTCGTGCAGCCCCGCCAACTCGATAACCGGCCGCACCGCACCGCCGGCGATTACTCCCTTTCCGGGCGACGGCATCATCAGCACGCGCGAGGCGCTGTACTTGGCTTCGGTCGCGCACGGAATCGACATCTCTTTGGTTGTTCGTACGGTGATCATCTTGCGCTTCGCGTCACGAA
>JBBDHZ010000096.1:0-5787 GCA_040880645.1 Minisyncoccota bacterium | reverse complement strand
TGGACCGGGCCGCCGTCGATACCGATCAAATTATTCCGAAGCAGTTCTTGAAACGGATCGAGCGCACCGGCTTCGGTCAATTTTTGTTCTTCGATTGGCGATTCAACGAAGACGGTTCGGACAACCCGGACTTTGAATTGAACGAGCCGCGGGCCTCCGGAGCCACCGTCTTACTGGCGCGTCGCAACTTTGGCTGCGGTTCGAGTCGTGAACATGCGGTGTGGGCGTTAGCCGATTACGGCTTCAAGGTGATCATTGCCCCGTCGTTCGCCGACATCTTCTATAACAATTGCTTCAAAAACTCGCTGCTGCCGATCAAGCTGAGCGAAGAGATCGTGGATCAGCTATTTCAACGCGCCGCCGAGCATGCGGGATACAAACTCTCGGTCGATCTCGAGCGGCAAACGGTGGCCGACGACTACGGCCTCGAACTGACATTCGAAGTCGAGGGATCTCGCCGCCACAACATGCTGCACGGCCTGGACGACATCGCCCTCACGCTGCTGCAAGAAGACAAGATCGCGGCGTTCGAAGCCCAGTTAGGTAGGTCACGCTCTGCGTGACACAACGCGGTCGACGATTCCGCAACGCTTGGGAAGTTAAGTCGGTCCTCGACAGGATCGTCGGGGACGCGTAAAGGGCCTGTGGGCGGATTCGAGAATTTGCCGAGTTAATTTGATTTCGACGATTGACTTCCTGCTAGCGGGCCGCTATGTTGTGTCGCGTTGCTGGTCAACCACAACAGCTAGTGGTTGCGACAAGAGGGAATCCGGTGGAAATCCGGGACTGCCCCGCAGCGGTAAGCGGAAACGACCGCCATCATTAAGCACTGACTCGCAAGAGTTGGGAAGCGATGGCCAGTAGGAAACAGTGTGCGTGATTAGACGCACCAGACGTCCGCAAGTCCGAAGACCTGCCAGCGACTGAGCGACTCAGATTTCACAGGATACGATGGCCGGATGCCATCGGGCTGGGCCGCTTGTCCACCGAACCTTCTAGGGAAAGGGCGGTCGAGGATGCTTTTGCATTTCAATTGCGCGCAATTCCGGGTGCCACGAGGATCGTCCCACGGCGAATGCCTCCCAAGTGCCCGCTCTGCAAGGCCCGCAACCAGACACCTCGATCCGTGCTCTCGAAGAGGTTTCGGCGAGTCCGCTTGGCCGTATCGCAACGATACGGAGAGGAGTCAATCTCATGCTGCGCGCCCCACATGAATGGGTTGTCCGAAAACGTGATGGTCGAAGTGTTTCGTTTGAACTAGCCCGCATCCAAAATGCAATCGCCAATGCCTTTCGCGCGGAGTGGAACCTGGCCGATGGCCTGCCGCTGGAAGACGACGTGCTGAACGACGTGACGAGTGTCGTCCAGTCGGTGGTCGACGATGTTGCTCCTTTGGCGAGCCAGCCGAGTGGCGTGGATGTCGAGCGCATCCAGGATCTGGTCGAGATGGGTCTGATGGCGCGCGGACAATACCGCGTGGCGCGGCGTTACATTATCTATCGTGCCGAGCATTCCAAGATACGGGCGATTCGCGGCACCGGGAACGCCGAGACACCGCCGATGGTGCATGTCGTGTTGGACGATGGAACTCGCGTTCCCTTTGATCCCTGGCGTACCAAGAAGCGTCTGGCGGAAGCGGCCCGAGGCCTGGAAGAGTTCGTCAGCGTGGACGAGCTGGCGGATGAGGTTCTTCGCTCGGTCTTCGATGGCATTTCCATCGGAGATATTTACCGGGCGCAGATCCTCGCCGCCCGCTCCCGCATCGAACGCGACCCCGCGTTTGATATCGTCGCCTCGCGGCTGATGCTGAACGTCATCTATCAGGAGGTGTTGGGCGAAACACCCGACACCAAGTCGCTAGACCGATTGCATCAAGATCAGTTCGAGCACTACGTCATCGATGGTATTCGCGCCGGTCGGCTGACACCCGAGTTGCGGGTCTTCGATCTCGCAACGCTCGCCGACGCGATGCATCCACGGCGCGACAGCCAATTCCGCTACCTGGGCTTGCAGGCCATCTATGATCGTTATTTGCTGCATGTGAATGGACGCCGCATCGAGACGCCACAGTACTTCTGGATGCGAGTCGCCATGGGGCTGGCGCTGAAGGAAGATGCTCGCGAAGAACGCGCCATCGAGTTTTACGAGGTGCTCTCGACTTTCCGTTTTACATCGGCCACGCCGACGTTGTTCAATTCGGGAACCGTTCATCCGCAATTGAGTTCCTGCTACCTTAGCACCGTCAGCGACGATCTCGGCCACATCTTCAAAGTCGTCTCGGACAATGCCCTGCTCTCCAAGTGGGCAGGCGGACTTGGGAATGACTGGACGAATGTGCGCGCGACGAATGCACACATTCACGGAACGAACGGCTGCAGCCAAGGGGTTATTCCGTTCCTGAAGGTCGTGAATGATGCGGCCGTGGCCGTGAACCAAGGCGGCAAACGCAAAGGTGCGGTTTGCAGTTATCTCGAAACGTGGCATCTGGACATCGAGGAATTCCTCGACCTCCGCAAGAACACCGGTGACGACCGGCGGCGGACCCACGATATGCATACCGCCAACTGGATTCCCGACCTGTTCATGAAACGAGTCCGGCAGAATGGACAGTGGACCTTGTTCAGCCCGGATGAAGTCCCCGATCTGCACAATCTGTATGGCCGCGACTTCGAGCAGCGCTACGAGCACTATGAACGTCTGGCGGACGACGGGGAGCTGAAGTTGTTCAACCGCGTGTCGGCGGCCGACTTGTGGCGCAAGATGCTTACACGATTGTTCGAAACCGGTCACCCCTGGGTGACATTCAAAGATCCTTCGAATGTCCGCTCGCCACAGGACCATGTGGGTGTGGTGCATAGCAGCAATCTCTGCACCGAGATCCTGCTCAACACGTCGGCCGAGGAAACGGCGGTCTGCAACCTCGGCTCAGTTAATCTGGCAGCTCACGTTGTTGATGGCCATCTCGATCTGGAGCAACTCCGGACGACGGTGACCGTTGCCGTGCGGATGCTCGATAATGTGATCGACATCAATTACTATCCGACTCCCGAGGCTGCTCATTCCAACCAGCAGCACCGGCCGGTCGGATTGGGATTGATGGGCTTCCAAGATGCCCTCTGCAGATTGGGCGTAAGTTTTGCCAGCGAAGCAGCCGTCGACTTCGCCGATCAAAGCATGGAGGCTATCTCCTACTTCGCCATTCTCGCCTGCTCAGCCCTCGCCAAGGAGCGAGGCACCTACCCGACCTATTCAGGTTCGAAGTGGCAACGCGGGCTCTTGCCGACCGACACGCTGCAACTGCTGGAAGAAGAACGGGGAGAACCTGTTCCCGTTGACCGTTCCACGACCTTGGATTGGCAGGTGGTACGCGACGCCGTCGCGCGGTTTGGCATGCGCAACAGCAACTTGCTGGCAATCGCTCCCACCGCCACCATTTCGACCATCATCGGGGTGTCGCAGTCGATTGAACCGGCCTATAAGCACCTGTATGCGAAGAGCAACCTTTCAGGCGAGTTCACGCAGGTCAATGAAACGCTGGTTGCGGAACTCAAGCGGCTCGGCTTGTGGGACGCCCAGATGCTGGATGAACTCAAGTACAACGATGGCTCGTTGCAGAGCATTGGGCGGATTCCGCTGGAAGTCCGGCAGCAATATCTGACCGCTTTCGAGATCGAGCCGAAGTGGCTGATCGAATGCGCCGCGCGACGCCAGAAGTGGATCGACCAGGGCCAGTCGCTGAATTTGTATCTGGCCGAACCTAGCGGGCGACAAATCCACGACATGTACATGCGCGCCTGGCAAAAGGGTCTCAAGACGACCTATTACCTGCGGACCTTGGCGGCGACGCAGGTCGAAAAGTCCACGCTCGACGTGAATCGCTTTGGCGTCCAGCCGAAATGGATGAAACATCGCAGCATGTCGAGCGACGTCGCAATTCTCCGCGAGGCGGAAGCTCCGCCGGCCGTTTCGGCCTGCGGTCTCGACGATCCAACTTGCGAAGCCTGCCAGTAGATTTCGCGCCGCTGCATCTGCCCCATCACCCTCCGACTAATTCGATGCCGTCTGGGCATCCAGTCTCCAACATACGAAAGAATCCTCATGACCACCACGGTTACGAACGAAACCTCATTCACAAATGCATCCGACGCTCTTGGCCGAATCAGCGCCCGCGAGAAGCGGCTGATCAATTGCCATCAGGTCGACGTTAATCAATTGATGCCGCTCAAGTACCAATGGGCCTGGGAGCACTACCTCAACGGCTGTGCCAATCATTGGATGCCGACGGAAGTCCCGATGAACAAGGATTCCGAAACATGGAAATCCAGCAAGTTGACCGAGGACGAGCGGCGGGTCATCCTGCGGAATCTTGGATTCTTTGCGACGGCCGAGAGCCTTGTCGGGAACAACCTGGTGCTGGCCATTTTCCGGCATGTTACGAATGCCGAATGCCGGCAATATCTACTTCGGCAGGCGTTTGAGGAGGCCGTCCACTCCCACACGTTCCTCTACGTGGTCGATAGTCTCGGACTTAACGAAGGGGAAATTTTTAATATGTACCATGAAGTTCCAGCCATCGCCCGCAAGGACGCGTTGGAGATGGAGCTGACCGCTGAGATTCTTGACCCAGACTTCTCGACCGACACGTTTGAGGGCGCGCAAGCGTTTCTCAAAAACCTGGTCGGCTACTACCTGATCATGGAGGGGATCTTTTTCTACACGGGCTTCGTGATGGTTCTGTCCTTCCATCGACGCAACCTCATGACCGGGATCGGCGAGCAGTTCCAGTACATCCTCCGCGACGAGACGATTCATCTGAACTTCGGGATCGACTTGATCAACGGCATTCGCAACGAGAATCCAGACCTTTGGACGCCGGACTTTCAACAAGCGATGATTGGTCGCGTTCGGGAGGCTGTTGAACTGGAAATTGACTACGCCCGCGATGTCCTGCCTCGCGGAATCCTGGGGCTGAATGCCGACTTGTTTCGCGATTACGTTCAGTTCATCGCTGACCGCCGCCTCGAGCGCATCGGACTGCCAACCCAGTACGGCTCGTCCAATCCGTTTCCTTGGATGAGCGAGACCATCGACCTATCGAAGGAAAAAAACTTCTTCGAAACTCGCGTCACCGAGTACCAGAGTGCTTCGACTTTGAGTTGGGATTAAGCAAGAGTGCGCCAGTCATTGGGAAGGACGCACCGCTACGGCGATTGCAGGTTCAGTCATGCTCGCATGTGTTTATCGCGGTTGGCCGTTGACGTCTTCGATCAGGCTGGCGATTGTCGCGTCGCCCGCGGCGACGAGCTCGGCTTCATGCAGCTTGTCCAGATAAACCCAGTCAACGTCGAACGCAGGCTCGTGCTGCCGCATCGAAAGCTGTCTCCCCAGTTCCAACACCTCGGCCACGGCGATTTGCTCGGGCGGTCGGGCCAACGTGTAGCTCACGTCACCGCCGAGGGTCGCCTCCAGACAGTGGATGACGCCTGCCTTTTGTAGCTGGCTGCCGTATTCGTTGACGACACGGGTCGGCAAACCCAGTCGCTCGGAAAGTTGCTGACGTCCAACCGTCTCGCCTTTGTGAAAGGCGCGACCGATGTCTGCCAGAATCGGGATCAGCCACGCCGGATCGCCGGGCAACTCCATCTGTGGCTCTTCGGCCGGCTCGGGAACTCGACCATGCATGACCTGCAACGTGTAGGTCAGTTCCAGGCCGAACAGCATGATCAGCCACGACACGTAGATCCAAAACAGGAACAAAGGGATCAGGCCCAGCGAACCGTACAACGC
>JBBDHZ010000095.1:0-5845 GCA_040880645.1 Minisyncoccota bacterium | reverse complement strand
CCGCCAGGGCAGCGACGACGCTACCGATCAGAACAATGGCAGCGCCAATACCTGAAGAGATCAGGGCGACCTTAAGTGCGGTAGTCGCACCGACAGCAGCGACGAGGGCAAACTTGAGGGCGACAACTGCCTTGATTATTGACCCCAGCACGACAAGCACCGGGCCAACCAAAGCAACCGCGCCAGCCATAAACACGATGAATGCCTGAGTACCAGGATCGAGCTCTGAGAAACTTTGTGCCAACCCGCTGATTGTTTCAACAAGTGGGGCGACAGCGTCAAACAGTGCCATCAAGGCTGGGGCGATACCGTCACCAAGGTTGACAAGCAGCGCCTCACCTTCAACGCGCAACTGCTCAAAGGTGAAAGCAGTCTCGCCAACACCGGTGGTGACAGCATCAAAGGCCTCACCGGTTGTGCCATTGGCTTTGGCCATCTCACCAAGTTTGCGGACATACTCATCGCCCTGCGCACCGGACAACGCGAGAGCAAATGTCTGCCCCTCGATGCTGCCAATAAACTTGGCTAGCGGCACGCCAGCATCGTCGGCGGCGTCCGTTAAGAACTTGACCGCACCCGCTAGGCCTTCTTGCTCAATAAGGGCCTTGCCAGACTCAACACCTGCATCCTTAAACGCCTTAGCCGCATCAGCGGTCGGTGATAGCAAAGACTGCAGCGCGCCACGCAGCTGCGTTGATACTTCAGCAGCCCCACCGGTGACGCCCGTAAACGTCGCCATCGAAGCAAACAATTCCTCTTGCGTCACTCCCAACTCACTTGCGAGCGGGGTAACCCTGCCAATGCTGGCCGCCAACTCTGGGAACGTTGTCTGGCCCAGTCGCACGGCCAACAGTGCCAGGTCAGATACCTGCAGCACAGCAGCCGCAGACGTGTCACCATAGGCCTTGGTCACAGCAGACGTGAGGTTAATCGCGTCGGTTGTGCTAGACATACCGGCTTTGGCTGCTTGCGCGTTAACTTCCAAGATTCCCACGGTGTCGGCTGTGTCGCCAAAAGCCGAGACAACCTGGTAGAGGCCACCGGTCAGGTCTGACAGTGAAGCGCCAACCTCGGGCCCGAGCGCAAGTAGTTCATCTTTTAATTCTGAGACGCGCGCAGTCTGGCCGGGAATGAGTGTGGCCACGTTGGCCATCTCTTGGCCAAACTTGGTGGAGAACGCGACAGCAGCAGCACCCGCCGCGACGAGTGGCAAGGTTACGAACGTGGACAGGTTTTTGCCCACGCTCGACATGCTCTTGCCAATGTCGGATAGTTTGGCGGTACTCGACTTGGTGCTTGCCTCAAGTTTCTTGATGTCGCGCATTGCGCGCGCCAGTTGCTTTTCGTCGTATTCGGCACCAACAATGATCTGGATGCCTTTGCCGGCGGCCATCAGGGCATCAACCTATTGACGGCGTCAGCAGCTTTGTTGGCCGCAGCCTCAATGTCAAGATACGCCTGGCGATAATTCTGCACCACAGAGCGGCGAAGGTAGCGGCCTGGTCTTTTGCCACCTTTAGTGAGCGGTGGCAGTTGACTAATGAAACCTGCGCCGCGCTTGCTGCGACCGTTGGGGTTGACGCTACCGGCGGCCTCGTAAATCATGCCTGCCGCTGATGAGTGCGAGACGATAACTTCCATGCCACGACGACGACTCGTGGCATCAGTAGGCGGCCATGCCGGCCAGCCACCCGAAACTGTGCGAGACCCTGCGTAAGGCTTCACCGCATTGCTTGTGCGCCAACCGGTCATGGCGATACCTGGAGCGTTGGCACCGCGCGCCATTGTACGTCCGACCTTGCTGACCTCCTGGCCAACTTCCTTTGCCGTCTTAGGCTCCAGTTGTCGCAACGCCTTCAGTGTTTGATTGACGCCAGTTACTGAAATCATCAACCATCACCTCTGCTGTTGTAGGTTCCTCCACGACAAATACTTGGTCATGGTAAAGATCATCCGGTCAGACTCCTGCACCAATAGCGATGGCGCAATTCCGGTCTCGCACGCAAGGTAGGCAATCAGCCAGTGGGCTGATTGATCTCCAAAGGGACGATGTCCTCTGCCTTACCTGCCGCAACCATGTCGATGGTGTCTAGCCACGGCTCAAACTCTAGCGTGGTTTGATTACGACGATTAAGGGAATGCCAAGCAAGCCAACACAAATCAGTCATGCGTAAGCCGTCGCCAAGTGTGACAACTGACTTGTCCCACTTAGACTCAAAGGCAACCAAGTCGGCAGCCGACGCAGTAACATCGACTGCCGACTCGTCATTGAAGGTTACGCGCAGGTTTAGTCTCATTTTGATTCCTTAGAATGTGCCGGTCGTTGACTTGGTAACCTCGCCGACGGCGGGCCACGTCACAGAGAAGGTCGAAATATCGCCAACCTGTGAATTGATCACATCTTGGTTAGAGCAAAGCACCGTCACGGTGTACATCGGTGCGGTAGCACTCGCGGTGCCCTGCTCCAATGCGCTACCAGCCAGTACAGTGATTTCGGCAGTGCCACCAAAAACGCTGCCGACGGTTTCGTTTACGGACCCGGCACCGAAGTCGGAATGGAAATCAATGGTTACGCTTGCGTCCTTGAGCCCAGCGATACGCGACCGCGACGCCTGACCGAGTGCAGTGTCTTCAATTTCGTCCACAGTTTCGTTGATCGTGATGCTTGCAACGTTGCTAGTGAGGTCAGCTGTGCCGAGCTTCACTCGCGTATTCTTACCAATAAACTTCGACATAGCCTGCTCCTTATGCAGCGATGACAGAGACAACAAACTCCCCAGTGATGTACGTTGCGTCACCAATAGCGAGGCTTCCTTGCCCTCGCATTTCGGTGACACGGCAGTCAAGTGCTTTGCCACCTAGCGTGGCTTCGCTCTCAATTGCCGCCTTGATCGACGAACTACCGCTGGGGTTGCAGTAGGTGTCGAGCGAGGTCTGTGCGGTTCTCTCCGCGATGCGTCCCACAATGACGAGGACAATGAACGTGTACTCATCTGAACCGCGGCCAAAAGCCTGGTCGTAGATGACGCGTTCAGGAAATACGACCGCTATGGGCGGGTTTGGTTGGTCGGGCAACGTGGCCGAGGTGCGCAGCCCGGTGATTGTGGCCAGCCGGTTCGCTATTCCTGTGCGGAGCTCGGTCATGGTGGCCATCAGGCCACCCCGGTAAAGCGCCGGTATCCCTCAATAAGTTGACTGACATCGGGATCGAGTCCACGCGATACGCGCATAATTCCTAGATCTCCAACGCCCGCGACCCCGAGCGGACTATCAAGTCTCTTAAAGATTCTTGATGATTGGATGATGGTGGCCTGGACAACTGTGGCCGGTATGTTTGGCCAGCCGTAAACGGCAACGACCTTGACGGTCGTCTCACGGTCAACAGGGTAGACGTAATTACCGATAGCGCGGAGTCGCGTGAATGGCCACGCGATACCGCCTAGGTAATCGTTTAGTGGCTCAGGTTGCACGTCGCCGGTGTGCGGCGTCATGTCGAAAGAAATGTCATATATGCCGTCCTCACTGCTTGATGTCTCCACGGAAACAATCTCGCGGGCATCGTCAATTTGCACGAGGTAGGGGTCATGTGTTGCGTAGTAGCGGGTCGCTGTCCCGGCAGTGCTGAACGATCTCCCACAGTAGGCATCGATGAGACGACTAGCGGACGTTACCGCCATCTCTAGAAGGCTGTCGTCGAGTGCGTCGGCGGAGGGAATGCGCAAGGCCGATTTGATTTGTGCGAGCGTTGCGTACCCGTTGACAATCGCCACGGCTAGCCTCCAACTTATTTAGTGAGAGCATCAAGAATTGGTTGCCAGTGTTTGGCGTAGACAAGGTCAGCGTCATAGGCTGCAGCAAACTCAATGGCCTTAGTTGATCTACTTCGGCCACGGTCGTACGCCTCGGTTAGCGCGTCGATGATGGTGGCAATAATCGGGGTAAAGAACCAGGCTTGCTGTGGGTCGTCCCATTGTGGTTGAACTTTCACTTTCCAGCCATCGCCTACGAGCTCAGACTGAGCGGTTGCGTCAGACACAATGACCGGTGTGCCGCAGGCTTGCGCCTCGACAGCAGGAATACCGAACCCCTCGCCGCGTGAAGGTTGCAGTAGCACGTCCACCGCGGTGTAGATAGCCGCCAGGGCCTGCTTAGGGATGCCCATACGGTACGAGTAGGAGTCGGCGAACCTGACTCGGTCCATTGGCACTCGGCAGGCTTTGAGCAACGACTTGAGGTCTAGGCCTTGCATAGCTTTGCTTGGCTCGGTGTGCAAGTAAAGCCACACGTCATCATGCTTTTGCATGAGCACAGATGCGGCTAGGAACGACTCGGCAAATGATTTGCGGTCGAGTGGTCCTTTGTTGGCGCTGACCATGCCAATCAAATACGCATCCTCTGGTATCTGCATCCACTCGCGCGCAGTGACCGAGCCGTCGGTGCCTTCGATCACTGTGTTGGGCTTGAATATTTTTGTGTTAATTGCGTGCGGCGCGTACATGCACTCAATGCCTAAGTTCTCAATGGCGGCCTTGCCAAACTTGCTCATCGCAATGGGCGTTACCTGGGGGCGTACGAGCCACTTGGCTACCTCGGGCGGTACGGGGTAGTGGTCGATGGGCACCCATGATGCGATGCGGTCCAGTAGGTCCCAGCCTTCGCCACGAAACACCCAACAATCGAAGAGGGTGACGACCAGGGGCTGAATGCCGGTGGGCTTGCCCCAGTCCATCGCGTAGGCGGGGATCACGTCATTGCTGTACGCGTCGAGCCCACGCGGAAAGACGGGGATGCCTTCCCACTCGGTGCGCATGCCCTCTAGCCCGTAGTTGGCTGCGACCGCGACTTCTTTGCCGTCCGCTTTGAGGCGGGCGACGACTTGCTGCGTTTGCTCGCCGTATCCCGTTGTGGCCCAGGGGGCGTTGGAGGCCCAGAGTATTCTTCGCGTAGCAATCCCAGCCGTATCAGCTGCTCGGCTTCCGGTCCTGAGATCTCCACCGGCGTTCCGAGAATGTGAACTAGCCTTGTTTCTTTTGGTTGCATGACTCACCGTGTTGCCTTTCTGTGCGCAGAGTGGGTGGCCGGCCCCAAGCCCCCTGCGCAAAGCCTGAGGCCGACCACGACTAGATGCCTACGATCAGGCAGTGCCACCGATGAAGTGCTTCACATGGCTGGTCTGTGGCAAGTTGCCATCTACCCGCATCGTGAAACGCAAGACCGTTGTGTCAACGTCGAACTTGAAGTCATCAGAGCGAGCAACTTGTAGGCCACCAACACTGCGGACGTAGTACGACGGGAAATGCCCAGCGATCACTGACTTTTTGGCCGAACCAACCGACACCATTGCTGGGTTCTCGATCAGATCAAAACCAAGCACACGGTCAGGAGTGGACGCATCCAACGTCGGGGTGAAAATGTAATCACCTTGGCTGGTCTTCAATTTGCGCATTGCGCCAATCGTTGAACCGCTTGCCATCACACCGAAACCGGGGAGACGACGTGCAGCGCCATCGAGTGAGTAAATGAGGTCGATGAGGTTGTCACCATCGAACCCGCCAAGCACCTTGACGCCAGCGACAGCAGTGCCGCCAGTGTTGCCAAGTGTCGACGCGGCCACAATACCCAGTGGCTGGGTTGTGCCCGTGCCGATGGTTAGGTCGTTGTTAACCCGCACACCAAACTCGTTACCGGCCTGCGCGGCGACAAAGCCAAGCACGTCGATGTTGGAGTCGGTCAAGAACTCGCTAGACAATTCCACGAGGAAGGAATACTTGAACGCCTTCAACGTGGTCTTGCCAAACGCCGGGTCTGACTCGTCGATCTGTGTTGCTTCGCCCTTGACCGTTGC
>JBBDHZ010000094.1:0-5861 GCA_040880645.1 Minisyncoccota bacterium | reverse complement strand
ACAGCCTGACCTTGCCCGGCGCAGGAGAAGCGATCACGTTCCTCTTCAATCCTGATCTTAGCGCGTTCGCCCGGCCGTCGCTCTGGCTCATTGCGTTCGGGCAGGCCTTCTACTCGCTTGCCGTCGGGCAGGGATACCTGATCACGTACGGCAGTTTTCTTCCCGCAAAAACTAAAGTGCCGCGAGCGGCGATCTTTGTCGGTTTGGTCGAAACATCGTTTGCGATCATCGCCGGTTTGATGATCTTCCCGCTTGTCTTTACTGTCGGCCTTGATCCGGCTGAGGGAACCCGGCTTGCCTTCGAGGCTCTGCCGCACGCCTTCGGCTTTATATCGTTCGGTGCCGTACTAGCCGTACTGTTTTTCTGGCTCTTCTTTCTGGCCGCGTTCAGCTCGTGCGTCGCGGGAATGGAGGTTATTAAAACCGCCTTCAAAGAAGAGTGGAATCTTTCCGGCCGGCACGCAACATTCATCTCGTTCCTCTTGGTCTTTCCGCTTGGCACCCTGGCGGCGCTCAGCTTTTCCCCACTCAAGCTGACTCTGTGGGGTCGTCCGTTCTTGGAGGTACTTGACCTGTTTGCCGCCAACCAGATCGTTGTTGTCTCGGCGATCGTCGGCGGCGCGATCATTACCTGGCTGCTACCGCGGGCCACGCTCATCGAAAATCTCGGTACCGAATGGAAGCGAACGGCCTGGTGGATCATTACCGTTGTACGCTACCTGCCAATCGCTGCGCTGATACTCGCGCTCCTGACCTGGTTTGTCGGCTGAGGTTCACCGCTAACGCCCGCTCGGACAGCGATCCGGGTCCTAGAGTGTCAATGAAACTTGACAAGCTGGACCGTTTTGCTATACTTATTGGTAGTTGATCTTCGGAACGCTACTCTAGTCAAGAGGCTTGAGGTCGCCACCGATCTTGCCTCTTGTTACAATACATCCCCCCACCCAACCCCCCGCCTGGTGCGCTTATACCACAAAGCCACGGTGGGGGTTTTTTGTTATACGCACGCCTAAACCTCCTCAGCCGTGCTTTAGGTAGAGCCAGAGGGTAAAGTCAGTGTCTCACAATTCTTTTTGCAATTCTTTTTGCACGATCCGTATATCATCAGTACGAACACTGGCCTGTACAATTATGTACTCACATTACTTCCTCAGCCTCATCATCTTCAGAAAGGTCGCTTGCCGGCTTGAACATTTTGTACCGCTTCCCGTCATCGCCGCGAACTTCCCTGCTGATCCATTCAGCACGCTCGATCCAGTTCTGGATCACTTTTTCGCGTGTCGGATGCGGCATATTTTTGAGCGCCGTCAGGTCACCCGGCTTAGGCTCGTCGCCGAATGCGGCAATGTACAGGTCACGGTAACTATAGTCACATTCAGGTGCCATGGTGAATAGATGAAAGCAGGCGTTTTACCCCCAGCGCCGTTCCATCAAAGATCGGCTGCCGCACGATCTCGGCGTTCGAAAGCTCTCCCTGTCGGCGAACCAAATACTCGCTCTGTGAAATGCCCCCGTCGACGATGACCGTTGCGACCGGATACGGAAGCTGCTGAAGAAGCACATCAACCTCCTGAACAATATCTTCGAGGACCCGCTCAGTTGCCTCCTCGTCACCCAGGACACCGGCGACCCGTGACCCGGTCTCTCGAACACTCGCCTCAAGCGCGTACTGGACCGATCCGATCGAGGCCGAGGGAGTCAAGGTCGTTATAAACGGATCTTCCAGAACAAATTCATCTCCCAGGGTCTGCATAATAAATGTACCGGTGCCGTACGTTATTTTGGTTGTCCGCGGTGCAAACCCGGCAGCAGCCATACTTGCCTGTTGATCGCCGCAGATGACCTCGATCGGGATCTGATTGCCGCAGATCTCGGGATCAAGCGTTCCGTACAGGGCTCGTGACGAACGAACGGCGGGCAGCATATCACGGTCGAGAGCAAACAACTCCAGGAGCTCTCGATCCCATTTATGTCCGTTAATGTTATACAAAAGTGTACGCGATGCGTTCGTGATGTCAGTCATATGCCGCTGTTCCCGGGAAAGACTGAACAGCACCCAGGAATCAACCGTACCGACCGCCAGTGTCCCGGCCGCGGCGGCGTCGGCCACCGCCGGAACAGCATCGAGCAGCCAGTGGATCTTCGGCGCCGAGAACGTGGACGTCAGCATAAGTCCCGTTTTCTCTCTCACACGATCTACGCTATCGCTATAAAACGTGCGACACCAGTCTTCGGTCCGTGAGTCCTCCCACACGATAGCCGGTGCCAGTGCTGTACCGTCGCGAAGATCCCACGCAACCACGGTCTCCCGCTGGTTCGCGATACCCATCGAAATAATAGCGTCGGGACTGACACCGCTTTTCTTGACCGCCTCTGCCAGCACGCCGCGAGCGGCCCGGATAAACTCATCAGGGTCCTGCTCCACCCAACCTTCTTGCGGCATTTTTTTGGCGATCGGCTCATACGCACGTGCCCGCACGGTATCATCGGTATCGAACACGAGCGCTTTCACTCCCGTTGTTCCGACATCAAGCACGAGAAAGTATTGATCAGACATGAGTTGTACGCATTAAGTACTCGCGAAAGTGCTCAACGGACTGCTCCCCGAGCACAATTCGTTTTATCGTTGAGTAAAAAACAAGCGCGGGATCTTCGGGCAGACGGCGGGAAAAGGCCTCCATCGAACAGCGGCCCTCGCTTTGCTTCCGCGTTACCCCATCACGTCCCAGCTCGCGGCCGACTGCGTAGTTACTTGAATAAACGCTTGACGCGGTTGCCACAAGATCACCGAGCCCCGCCTCGGTCAGGACCGTCGCCCGCTCGCCGCCAAGTCGCTCGACAATACTCATCATCTCCTGAACCGCTTGCGTGGTTAAAAACCCGCGAAAGTTCTTCCCAAGCGAAAGCGCGTCAGCGATCCCGAATCCGATACTGTAGATATTTTTTAGAAGACCGCAGGCCGAGGCCCCGAGTATATCCGGGGAGTGTTCGAGTCCGAGGAGCTCCGGCGTGATGCGTGTCCGTACTTCCTGAAATGCATCCTTGCTTCCGGCACAAAGTGCGTGTGCCGGCAAGCCTTCTTTTATTTCCTCGGCAAGCATCGGTCCGGTCAGAACCGCCACGTTCTCCCCCAGCTCTTCGCGGAGCACCTCGCCGGCAAATCGATCGGTCTCGCGCGTCATTCCTTTGGTGAGCGCGATCACAGGCTGATCGGGGCGGCGGTCTTCTCGAAGCCCCGCAACCGCGTCTTCGAGAACATACGACGGTACGGTAATGAAAAGAGCCCGGCTCGCGCGGAGCGTGGCGGGCAGGTCGTCCGGTGAACACGTTGACCGATCCGCCCGGACATCAAACGTTGTCACCTCGGTCGCGGTATCACTACGCGTTAAAAGAGACGAGAGCGCGTGCCCCATCTCCCCTCCACCGATGATGAGTACGGGATTGGTAGCGGTCATTGTATTATGAAGTGATCCTCGGCGTATCTACCTTACTTCTAGTATACACCAGAGCCCGCCTGACGAGATAGGAGTATCTGTGCACACAGCACCGCGGTCTCGTCAGGACCACACAACACGTCGCACCGCACTGATGACTGTGAACAAACAGAGTTTCTCTTGTACTCCAGTGTGATACCATAGCAGTATGAGTAACGCCATCATTCAGTCAGTTGACATTCAGACGGCGCCGGACAACGGCGGCTCGTCGCTTCTCGCCGCCACGGTCACGACCGCCGACGGCTCAGCAACCCACAGTACCGCGACCGCCGACGGCATCTCACTCACCCCCAAAAGTGTTCAGGATCTTGCTCTCAAGATCACCAACTCCTTACTCGGGATCGATGCCGCCCACCAGCAGGAAGTCGATTCGATCCTCGTCCAGATCACCGAGACCCACGAACCTGGCCCGGCCACAAATGCGGTCCTGAACACGGTAAGCGGTGCGACCGCCGTGACGGCAGCACAGATTACTCAAACGCCGCTCCATCAGCACCTTCGGGCCCTGGCGAACACAAACGGTGGCACAGCGGTACCGCGCATCTACGCATCGCTCATCTCGGGCGGTCCGCGAAATACTTCTCCGTTGTCGTTCAACGCGCTCAGCATCATTCCCGAGACGGACAACGCCGAACGAGCACGTAAGGTTATCCGCGATATAAAAACAGCACTCGGGACGGTGCTTCGAACACAGACACAAGAAGACGAGCTTCCGGTCGGCCGGGACGGCGCGTTCTCTCCGCGGACGATCGAGTTCAATCAAGCCGGCCTTGAAATGCTTCTCGAAGGTGTTGCCGAGGCATTTCCGGAGGTCAAGATACGGCTCGCGATCGATGCGGGAGGTCCTCAGGTTTTTCAAGACGACGCCTACCACATCGATCAGCAAAAGCTCTCGGCGACGCAGCTCCAGGGATACTACGATTATCTGATCGAGCGCTTTCATATCCACTCGATCCAGGATCCGTTCGACCGCAGCACACTCGACCAGTTTCAGGCAATGCGCCAGCGGCATCCGGACCTTGAGATCGTCGGCGGCGAGCTTGTACGGGAGGGTATTGACCAGCTCCACCAAGCACACGACAAAGCCGGTATTTCAGCGGTCTCGATCGTGCCCACCGATGCTCGCACGCTCTCGGAAACCCTGACGCTGATCCGGGCCGCCCACGACGCATCGCTTCACTGCATCATCAGCCACGGGCAAAATGAAACGCCCACAAGTCTTAGTGCCGACCTTGCGGTCGGCTGCGGCTGTTCCGGCCTTCGCCCGGGCGCACCCGGAACCCCGGGGAACGACGCGACGTATGAGCGTCTGATCGAGATAACCCACCACGAATCAAACTAGACGAAACCTACACCGCGCAGCTCGACTGGCCGTCCCGTCCCTGCTTGTGGAGATACTGCTGGTGATACTCTTCCGCCGGATAAAACTCGGATGCCGGTTCGATTAAGGTAGCGATGGGCGCATCGAGGGTTTTTTGGTGTTCTTGTTTTGAGGTCTCTGCCGCCGCGCGCTGCTCATCGGTATGATAAAAAATAGCCGAGCGATACTGCTCGCCGGTATCCGGCCCCTGCCGATCAAGCTGGGTCGGATCGTGACTTCTCCAAAATATATCCAGCAACGCTTCGTACGTGATCACGGACGGATCATAGGTTACCTGCACGGCCTCGGCGTGCCCGGTCGTGCCCGTGCACACCTGCTCGTATGTTGGCTGCGGTACGGTTCCGCCGGTATAGCCAACCGTTGTACGCACAACGCCGTTAGTGCTGCGGAAGGCTTCTTCCACGCCCCAAAAACAACCGGCGGCAAACGTTGCGGTAGCGTGCGGAGGACGTGTAGTGTCTGTGTGCATATCAAAAATAGAGTTATTGGTTCCGCTTCGATCCTCTTTTATAATACTGCTTTGTTCTCAGTTTCTCCGGCAGCAAGCTCTCTTGTGTGTATTTTTCATACCCTTTTGAGTAGCCCAGATTTTTCATCAACTCGCTCGGCGCGTTACGGATGACCAGCGGAATCTCGAGATTACCGTGCGCCTTCACGTCCGCCATCGCCTCACCGAACGCCTCGCAGGCGCTTCGATCTTTTGCCGCCTCGGCCATATACACAGTACCGTGGGCGAGGTTGATCTGTGCCTCCGGCAGACCGATCCGCTGCACCGCCTGAAACACCTCGTTTGCCACCACCAGCGCCGTGGGCTGCGCCATACCGATATCCTCCGAAGCAAAGATCACCAACCGGCGTGCGATAAACAACGGATCTTCACCGGCCGTGATCATTCGCGCCAGATAGTACAGTGCCGCGTCCGGCTGACTTGCGCGCATCGACTTAATGTACGCGCTGATCGTATTATAGTGCTCATCACCCGCTTT
>JBBDHZ010000093.1:0-1149 GCA_040880645.1 Minisyncoccota bacterium | reverse complement strand
ACGAACTGACGCCAGCAACAGCACGTCGTTCGATGGACTGAATCTTTGCGGTCTCCCCACGCAGGCGATTCACGATCCTCCGCACATACAGCTCAAGGGAGACATGGTCATCATCGTTCAACGATCAGTCCTCGGAATGTGTTTTGGACGGAGAAACAGACAGCCCTTTTCGAAGTCAAGATACTCCTGATGAAGCCATGGGTAACAGTCACCCCACATCGCTGCCGTTTGCTTCTCGTCCTCACGGATCGCGTTGTCAGGAAAGACCGCCGCGTCGGCGCTCAAGCGGTCGAACAGAAACGGGCCGGCGGGAAATCGGGCGCACATAGCGAATATTAAAGAGCCACACCTGCCGGCACAGAGGACAAACACGTTCATTAAATGGCTCTCTGATTCTATCGGACTACGAGACGTCTGCCGTCGTCGCTAGGGATTTTTCACGCTGCAGCTTACAGAGGCGGTCATACATTCCGCCCATTTGCCGCAGTTCTTTGTGGGTACCTACCTCGGTGATGCGGCCGTGATCCAGAACGGCAATGCAGTCGACGCTACGAAGCGTGGACATGCGATGAGCAATGATTAGTGTCGTGCGCCCCTGCCCGAGTCGGTCCAAGGTGTGCCCGAGATTCGACTCAGTCTGCACATCCAGTGCGGCGGTGGGCTCGTCGAGAACCAGAATGGGTGCATCCTTCAGCATGGCCCGAGCGATCGAGAGGCGTTGCTTTTCGCCTCCGGAAAGCGTTACGCCGCGTTCTCCGATAACGGTCTCATAGCCGTGGGGCAAGCGGCGGATGAAGTCGTCGGCCTCTGCGGCGACCGCAGCGGCGACGATCTCGTTCCGGCTTGCCCCAGGTTGACCGTAGGCGATGTTGTCCGCGATCGATAGCGGCAGAAGAAATGGCTGTTGGGAGACAATGGCCACGCTGGACCGGACGCTTTGAACCTGCAATTCGCGAATGTCGGTTCCATCAAATCGGATCGTTCCCTTCCACGGATCGAAAAGCCTTGGAACCAACGATACCAGTGTACTCTTTCCCGCCCCCGTTCGGCCTACCAGAGCAACGGTCTGACCGGCCTCGATCTGTAATGAGATATCGTGGAGGACCGGTTTGTCCGGCTGGTATCCGAAAGAGACATTCGTGAAGCTTA
>JBBDHZ010000092.1:0-1154 GCA_040880645.1 Minisyncoccota bacterium | reverse complement strand
TTTTGAAACCGCAAAAGCCTTAGCAGTTCCTTCCAGTTGGAAGATCCGTAAGCCGCTTGCAGACGTGCTGCAATCGCTTTCTGGTCAAGGGTTGTTTCTTGGCTCGGCGGCTGTTCTTTATCTAACAGCGAATAAAGATCAGCGGATAATCCCCAAACTTCGAGACGCTGCTCCTCGGCCAGCTTTTCGTAAAGTTCGAGTCGTTCCTCGTCGCGCTCGTCGTCATCTGGAAACACGCCGTGTTTGAGATGGTACTCGAAACGGGCGAGCGTATCTTCGAGGTAAAACCGAAACGCAGACTCGGCTCGATGGATTGTTCTAACAATCATTCGTCATCTTCTCCGTTCAACCAGTGTTCCCGCGTGTTGATGATTGCTTGCCTGTAAGCGACGTAGGACATCAGGCGGTCAGGTTGGATGGTGCCGTGATCGGTGCTGTCGCCGTCATCAGGCACCAGTTCCAGGTCGGTGGCGATTGGTCCTTTCTCGTACTCACCATCTCCTAGTCTAAACACCCGCAGTGAGTTGGAACCAGTCGCGCCGATGACTTTGCGCGCATCATGCAACCTTTCGTTGCCATCAGTGCTTGTCCTTGTTTCGGAAACGTTGATTCCAGGATTCCGGCCAACTGCTCCGGCTTCAGCTCGCACTCAAACAGCAAATCGGACTGGCTGCGGCGGAGTTCTTCATCGACGAACGAACCGTCGACCAACCGCAGCGATTCCAAGTCGAGGCACCGCAGCACTTTCGCCGGCAGATGCTCGGCCAGGAGTGCCCTCGAGCTTCGAAAACGAAAAGCGGAAGAAGCGATCGTGCGGGTCGGTGAAAGCGCGCTCGTCCATCCCGACAGGATACGGCTGTCCAGAGGCGTTGCCAAGGCACGCCAGCCACCGGGTCGCCAGTCGAAGCTGTCGACCGCCTCGGCGGGATGCTTCGCTTCCTATCGCCGCGTGGCGTGAGCTCAGCCCGGCTGCCCTTCGTCCGTTTCTGGTCATGATTGCATCTACTAACGTGTCAAAGAACGGTGATCGTTCGCTGCTGCGCCGACCAAGCGAATTCCGGAGGATTCCACCGCCACTGGCTCGTCAGCCGGTCCTGGCTCGACCGAAAATTGGCCGACGTCTCGGCTTCGAGCCCGGGAATTCTGCTGCTCAA
>JBBDHZ010000091.1:0-1158 GCA_040880645.1 Minisyncoccota bacterium | reverse complement strand
GAGGTGCTGGTGCTGTTCGGTGGTGCGATCAATGCCAAGTCCGGCGGCCAGTTGGCCCACACCCCGTTGCTGAAAACCGGTGAAATGGCGGGGCTGATTTCTTATCAAGAGGTGATGGCTTACCAACAAGCTGTTAGGCGCCGCGAGAACCCTGATCTGCGGAGCGCGACGGGGGCCCCGACAGGGCCCCAAACATTGGCGATGGCGATCGAGTCCGCAGCGGCCGAAAAGGCCGGCTCCAATGGCACAGACGCTGTCATGCAAGAGGATTCGGAGTCGGACGATCAGTCCGCTTCGCAAGGGATCAAAGTCGTCTATGTCGCGGACACTGATCTCATGATCCCCGATTTCCTGCAGATTCGCGCCGATCCCAATCAGACGCAAGATGTGCGATTCCAAATGCAGAATGTGACATTCCTGCTCAACGCATTCGACTGGCTGGCTGGCGAAGAGGAGTATATGGAAATTCGCAAGCATCAGCCCTCCATCAGCAGCTTGCAGTTGATCGAAGAGGTCAAGAACGAAGCCAAACGCCAGGAGACCGAGAAGGCGGCCGAGTTCGACCGGCAGCTGCAGGAGAGCCGTCGGACCGAACAGGAGACGCGTACCGCGAAGATCATGGAACTGCAGGAAGATATCCAAGACCTGCAACGCAAAAGTCGCGAGCCGGGTGCCGACCAAGTGGAACTCCGGCAGCAATTGCAACAGAAAGTCCAAGACTTCCAGCGACGGCAAGCGATCGAGGAGCGACGTGCTCGGGTTGCCGAAGAGACGAGTGAGCAAGCCAAGCAAAAGCATCGTACCGAAATTCGCCGTGAAGCCGACAAGCAAGTGGAGCGGATTCAGAATGCGGTCAAGGCCGCGGCGGTGACGTTACCCTGCATTCCGCCGCTGCTGATCGGAGTGATTGTGTTCGCCTCGGGCCGCTTGCGCGAACGCGAAAACATCTCGAAGAGCCGCCTCAAGTAATAATCGGACCATAGAATCCGCAGGAGAAGATACAAGTGAACGAAGGCGCAAAGACAGGCATCTTTTGGCTCGTCGCAGCGGTCATGGTTGCGATTGCCACATTTGTGGCTTGGCCGCGCACCGTCGACAGTGACACCAGCAAACTGATCGGCAAACAACTTTTCCCCGATTTCGAGGATCCGTTGGTTG
>JBBDHZ010000090.1:0-6002 GCA_040880645.1 Minisyncoccota bacterium | reverse complement strand
CATCCCACTGGCGAAACTCACCTCAAAGTGGTCCCATCCCACTGGCGGGCGACACAAACTTTGACTTCTACGGATGCGTTTAGCCCAGCGCCGGTCGTTAGTATCCTTACTCCGGTGTTCGCAGGAGCGCTTGGGCTATTGCTTGCGAGATCGCTTGGTATAGATCCTCGCTTGGTCAACATCACAGGTGGTTGGCAACGAATCAGGGCAATTTTCATGTCGACGCCCGCCCTGCTTCGAGCAGGGGCGTGGATCTATCTTTTGGCCGCTGTAGCAGGCGGAGTCGTGTGGGGATTCAATAGCTCGACAACTCCGGAGCTTGTCACGGTCATCGTCTTGACAGCCGCGGGTTACGTAGCGGCGACCGTCACCACTCTCGCACAGCCCTAGCGCTTTAGAGGCTCGGGATTGGTGGTTGAGTCTGCCTGCCGCTGGGCAGGACCCCGAAGGGGTAGCCCCCTTGGGTTTGACGAGTTGGTGCCCGATCCTCCTGGTAGCTTCACAGGTTCTGCCTCGGTCACTCTGTTCGATGTTCTCATCTCGGGCTAGGCGGTGATTTCGTCCCGTCTCACCCATGGCAAGATGTTTCGCCCATGCGAGTTCAATCGGGCAGCCGACCTCGACGGCTGCTGCGGGCAGGGCATCAACGGGGTGGATTTGGGATGTTGGTGGCTGCCGGACCGGTGAGGCGTGGCCGGCGCGCTTCAAGCTCAGATGACAACCACTCACCCAATGTGGATTCTATTGCCGACCGGAGTTCCCTTTCGGGCACTTGCTCGTCGTCTGAGAGCCGCTCAAGAGCAGCAATCAACTCTTGGACGCGGCTGGTTGTGGCGTCATTCCGATCGCTGTCGAGGGTTTCCTTCTCCAGTTGTTCCGCGTCCTCGACGGCGGGACGGTCTATCGCGTATCCGAAGTTCTCTGCCGCTCGCATGAATCCAGCGACTGAGTACAGCCAGAACGGTTCGCCGACGCGGCTGGTGAATTCTTCTCGTAGTTCGGGCAGTGGCCCTGTGCTCTTTCCAAACTCGATGCGGAGCCAGTCCGACTTCTTTTCCTCAGTGATCAGTACGGTTGGCACTCGGACCGTTTCAGCATGTTCAATGATCTGCAGCCAAATGAACAAGTCACCGAACTGCCTGTCCGCACCCGACTTCTTTGCATCCTCCCAGCCCGGTGGTATCTGCTGGGCATAGCGCTCTTTGCCCTCTTCAATGGCCTTCTTGATCCACGCAGCGTCGGGTTTGTTACCGACTCGGCTAGCCAAGATCTCTGAGATACGGGTGTGGATCGAGTCGTTGGCTTCTGACGCAGCCACAAGGTCCACTTGATCAGATCGGCTAGCGGCAATCACTTCGTCGAATTGACGACGGGCCTCAGCAAGAGCTTCCTCCAACGACTGCCACGTCACGGCGCGTGATCGCTTGATGTCGCTCTGTCGTTTTTCGAACCCTTCTTGCAGGGTTCGCCACGCTTGATCGACGAGCTTCTTCAGGTCGGTTATGAGCCTGTGCTGACCGGAGATCACTGAGAGGCGGTTGCGTTGGTATTCATGCGCCGCTTGGTAGGGCACCCAGAGTCTCTCTCCAAGTGACTCCAGCAAGGACAGCCAAGACTCGGAAGCGACTGGCGAAAGGCGATAGGTGTGAAGGATGGCGTTGGCGTCGAGAGCGATGAATGCCGACGTGTTGATAGTGGTCCAGTTGTCCTCCGTTGGAGGATAGTACGACCAGAACAGATCACGCATCCGTGGACGCATCCATGCTGCTCTGCGCAAGGGTGCGCATAAGCGAATCTCGCAGATGTAACCATCTCGAGGAGTCGACCCATTCGGCCGACTCGGCCAGTGTCGCCGCGTCTATGAGGAGGAGTCGAAGATAGAGATCCAAGCTCTCGGCTGTGACCACTTCATTGAGGAAAGGATGCCGCAGGTTTGCGACGACCAGGACCCCCTCCTCCACGTCAATGGCTGTGGCCGCAAACATTGCCTCTGGTGGCTCCTCTCCAGTGAAGTACGCCCTGAGGCGCCGGCCAAGCATGGTGGTGTCGATGTCCGCTTCGGTTGTCAAGTACCTCTTCGTGGTCGCATCGATTTCGTTCGCCGCCTCTGCTGTCGCTTCCTCCGTGGGGGGTGTGGAATCGGATTGCTGTGCCCGTGCAACATCCTGGCCAATAGTCTCCTTGGCTTTTCTCACCGAGCCAACTTGCGGGCCGGACTTGGTCCGCACGCGCGTCTTCTCTGCCAGGACGAGGTAGTCGGCAATCTCATCACGGATGGCCCGTTCCACGGCCACCTCCTCCTCGTCTGACCACAGGATGTCGTCTTTGGTGTGCGTGACCGGAAAGTCGTCCAGGTGGAACTCGCCAACGATGCGCTGGTTGATCAGGTTGTTTGAGCCCTGCTCCTGGCCAAAGACCTCCTCCGGCCGCCAGGTTTCTGGGAAGCCACGCACCATTCGCTTGCTGTGAAAAATCGAAAACCCAGCCTGCGATCTGCCTCCCTTCTCAAGGATCCCGACCCAGCCACGTACGGTTCGGTCGCCAACATCAAATTCGAGGTCCCGCCGCCTTGGCGCTCCGTCATTGTCCATCAGGAACTGCCTAGGCGGGTACTCCCAGCCGATTCGCTCACCCTGCCACACGAGTTCAAGGTTGTCTCCCCTGATGTCCTCCCTGTACATGGAGGCAAGGTAATCCTTGGTCTTCCCCACTCGACGACCCCTGAACGAAACATGCATTTCCGATATGGTGATGATCGTGTAGTGGGTGGATGGTTCGACCGTTGTGGTCTCAAGAGGGAGGCTGCTCTCTCCAGAAGCGACTTTCTCAACATCGACGGTCACCGTGTACTCGATCTCTTCACCTAGCTGCGTGGTCCGCAAGGTCCAGAAGTCGCCAAGCCAGCAGGCGGATGTCTTGAGTCCCATGCCGTAGCGCGATCGACCTGTCGGGTTCGGGGGTGGTTCGCCGACTGTCATAGCGCGGGTCAGGGTCGGTTGATCCATCCCGTAGGAGTTATCTGCGATCTCTAGAGTTTCCGCGGATCCGTCGTATTGGATCGCTACGCGAAGCGTGGTTCCCTCGATCTCAAATGCTCTGTCCAACTCGTCCCGGTGGTCGAAGTAGGACTGCGTCGAATTGTCGACGAACTCTGCCAAAGCATGCCAAGGAGTGTACGAGAGCCGCTTGTAGGACCTGATCGAACCATGACCTAGCGTGAACTCAGTCATGCTTCCTCCCATCTAAGTTCGAAATAGCGGTCGGCAAGGCGCCACAGCGAGTATCCCTTACCGCTCTCGATGTGCGAATCGAGACTCAGGAGGACGTCATTGCCAGCGATGGTTGTCGTTGCTCTCAGAGTTTCACCCTCATACTCGATCACTGCCGGTTCCTGCGGCCATGCTGGCGCTTGACCGGGAAGCTTAAGTAGTCGAGGTGCTCCGGGTATCTGCGTGCACTCGGTGATTCGTGTGCCGGTGGCATGAGGGAGGTCGCCGTTGATTCGAAGGAGGCTGTCGCCACCGAGGTTCGAAAACGTTTCGAGTACGGCCAAGTGGCCCTCAGATCCCATAATGCGGTCGAACCAGCCTGGTTCTGGGCGGCTGACGAATACGACCAACTCGGGGACTTGATTCAGGACAAGGGAACGGACATCGGCGTCCCTGCCATTTGGTGCCCGAGACGCTAAAGCTTCTGCATCCTCCGTGAGGAACCCTGTTCTCCTCAGGGCATGCGTAGGAATCAGAACATCTATGTCAAAGTCGTCGACTTGAGCCAGTACCAGCGCAACCCACCACCTCATACCAACAAAGTCAAAGAGAGCGAGATCGACTTCGAACTCCTCGTTCTCATATCGCTTGATTAGCTCGGCCTTGACTACTTCTATTCCGGGCAGGGCATGGCCCGCATTGGTGACGAGGGCGTCACGCATCTCGAATCGCCGGAGCAAGAGTCTGTGGTGTCGACCGTAGGGGCCCGATTTGGCGAGGATCCGACTCATGGGCGTTCTGCTACCTGTAGTGGATGGGTTCGAAGCCACCACCGGGCATCCTCGAACCGTCCGGTGGAACCCCGCAGATAGTCAAGCTCTGCATCGATAGCGATCCATCGTCGGTTATGTCGTTCTGCCGCCTCACCGGTCGTATTGCTGCCGGCAAACGGGTCTAGAACGAGATCTCCCGGACTCGACAAGAACTTGATGAAGAAGTCTGCGACCTCCGGCTGCATCCTTGCAGGGTGGACTGGAACTCCGAGCCGCTGGCACGTTTTGGGATAGCTACCAGACGACCGAGTGTTGGACGCTTCAAGGACATTGGAGGGGATAGCGCCACCGTTGTCCGATAGGAACGAGGCGTTCCCTATGTTGTGTCCTGATGGTCGAAGTCCGTCGTTATAGCTTTGGCGCTCCAATAGCTTCTTCATCGAGGAGCTGTATTCAGTCAATACACGTCTGTTGTCAGCTTCGGGATGTGCAGTAGGGCTCAGCCACCATACGTGAGTAAAGGAGTCCTTAACGCGCGACCTCTCGATGTTGACCCACTGCACGGGGCTAGGTAAGCGTGCGGGGTTGTGAACGATGAACTGTTGGCACAGCGCAAGATTTGCCTGGCTCTTCAGTGCTAGGAGCGTCTCAAGTGGGAGCGTCGACATCTCAGGTTGCCCTGACTCCCAAGCATTCCCCAACTCGATTACCAGTGATCCAGTTGGCTTGATGAGGTCTGCGATCCTTGTCATTGTTTCTGTGAGCCAGTCTCTAAATGAGTCCCCGTTGAGGTTTCCGTACGCCTTCTTCTTGTGGAGTGGGAATGGTGGACTCGTCAGCACCAGCTGGACTTCACCGCGAACCTCGTCGGCGAGTGGGCTCTCAAGAAAGTCCTCCACTGTTGACCAGTAAGCTTCTCCGCGCTCGGTGGAGTAGGCCCTCCTAGGTCGGCTGGTCATCATTTACTCCACTGATGGCGATCATTGGTGCTAAGTATGGCGTCTCGGACCGACGCTATCCGAGTTCATCCAAGTCGTGGGAGCGGCCTCGGTCGGATGCTCCGGAAACTGTTCTACGATCGGTTGCAGTTCGGGAAGGGCGCGTTGGCTGGCTCCTGTGACTCCATCTAGGCCAAGCCATTCTTCGGAGCATCGTGGGACCAGGAGCTTGGCATGGTCGTTTACACGATGCCGCAAATGTCGCCGACACGCTTGGCGGGTCAGCCTAGGCGAGTTGCCGATCGGCGGGTCACGCCGTCTCGCTGAAGCCGTCTTGAAGACGAACGACTTGGCACGGGGTGGCAGTGTCGAGCATGCGTTGGCAAGGGTTCCGCATCATTACTGTGCCGAGTATCGTACGTATAGGGGGGTTTTGGGTAGGTCAGCGCCCCTAAGTAGCGGGTCGTCGGGCTCACAACCCGAGCGTCACGGCTACCCTGCACCGGGGTTGGGTGACAGTTTCTCCAGCGCCGAGGCGTACGTCATGTTGCCTATCCAGGCTGGCGCACGCGTGATCAATCGCTGGGCGATCGCTTGGTCATCAGCGGTCCGGATTCCGGCTTGGAGGTTCTGGAAGAAGTAGCGCTCTTTCCCTTTGTCCTGTTCCATCCAAGCGTCAGCGATCTGTGCGGCGGTTGGCCGGTTTGCTTCCGCCCGAGTAGCCGCGGCCAGGATGACGTCCACAGCCACTGGAGCCCCGTCCGTCGCTGATCTCGGCCACGCGATGCCAAGAGTTCCATCCTGGCGCACGGGTGCTGTGGGAGCGCAGGCCGATCGGAAGTTCTGACTCCAGCCATTCACGAGGCTGGCATTATCCAGGTCGCCGCGAAAAAGCGCTCCAACGCATCCCCATTCGGTGCAGATGCCGCTACCAGTCGTCTGCTTTCGCTCGGCTCTCCACAACGCTTCGGCCTCGTCCCGCAGGTCCTCGATGGTCTCAACGTCTTGAACCGAGGGCACAAGAAAGGCTCGTCCATCCGGTACAGCGGGGTCGAGAACCATCGTGAATGCGTTGGCCCAAG
>JBBDHZ010000089.1:0-6097 GCA_040880645.1 Minisyncoccota bacterium | reverse complement strand
ACGTCCATCTTGTCCATCATTGAAAGGAACAGGCGGCACAACTGACGTTCGGGTTGGTCATTGTAATCCAGCACTCGGCCTCCCTGGAGACGGCCGCCGGCGCCGCCGAGCAGAATCACAGGAAGCTGGTCGTTATCGTGTTTCGCTCCGGCCATCATGCTCGAGCAGTGCATGAGCATCGTGTTGTCGAGCAGCGTGCGAGAGCCCTCCTGAATCGAGTCGAGCCTGCGAGCGATGTAGGCCACTTGCTCCACGAAAAATTGATTGACCTTCAGCCAGTCCTCGCCGTCGCTGTGCGATAACAGGTGATGGATCATGTAATCGATCCCGTGCTGTGGTTGCTCGACACTTGCCAGATGGGGGAACCTCAGGGCGCTGTGATCGTTGTTGAGCTTCAACGTCGTGATCCGCGTGGTGTCGGTCTGAAAACCGAGCACGAGGATGTCGCTCATGAGCCGCATGTGTTCGGCGATGTCCTGCGGAATGCCGTCGGCGGGACGGTTCATGTTCGGCTTGTCGAGCGTCGGGCGCCATCCTTGCACTTCACCTCGCTTGCCAGCGTTTTCGATGCGCGTCTCCACGTCGCGGACCGAATCAAGATATTCGTCCAACTTGCGCTGGTCGGTGGTGCTGATGCGACGTCGCAGGTCCCGAGCGTCCGTCAGCACCGCGTCGAGCACGCTTTTATCACCCGGTGCGACCTCGTCTTTAAACAGGCGGTCGAACGCCAACGCGGGATGAAGCTCCAGCGGCGTCGGCGTCGTCGGTGAATTCCACGAAATGTGCGAACTGTAGAGCATCGAGTAGTTCTTGTGGACCGACGGGTTGGAATGTTCGCAACCCAGCACGAGACTCGGTACCTTCGTCGATCGCCCGTAGGTCTGTGCCAGGAGTTGATCGAAGCTTGTTCCCGATCGAATCTCGCCACCCGAGGCGATGGGCGCGCCGGAGAGGATGTTCCCGGTCTGCGAACTGTGGATGTTTCCTTTCCTCGCTTCTTCATGATAGAGGCCGCGCACGAAGAGAAGTTTCTCGCGAAAATCGCTCAGCGGAGCCAGCACCTTGCCGAGTTCCATGTCCCGGCCTTCCCCCTTCGCCCACCACTCTTTCGAATGGAATCCGTTGCCGGAAAACAGGACCGCCAAACGCACCGGTGCATCGCTCGCCGGCTTATCGGCGCCCGGCTCGTCTCCCCACACGTTGAATGATTCAAGCCACGGCAAGGCCATGCTGACGCCCACACCACGCAGGAAGAAACGGCGGGAGAAATGATGTCGGTTCATGTTGGGCTCCGAGGAAGATGGTGCTCTGTAGGACGGCCTTTCCAGGCCGTCGAGATGTTGCAGACGGCCTGGAAAAGCCGTCCTGCGGTTTACTCTCGCCCGCGGATTTCACGGAACTGTGGACTCAGGACGATCCGTTCAATGGCAGTACCGACTCGATAATCGTTCGACTTGAGCTGAACCAGCATGTCGTCAAGCAGCGGTTTGTCTGACAGTTGCACGCCGCGCCCCAACGCATACCCGAGCAGTTTACGACAGAACTGGCGAAGGAAGTCGTCTCGGCGTTGCTCAAGGAGGTACGAGCGCAAACCATCCATACCGTTCAGTTTCCCTCCATCTGGGAGTTTCGCCAGCGTGTCGATCGGCAGCCCCGCGGCGTCCTTGCTGCGTGCTCGGCCGATCGCGTCGAAGCCTTCCAACGCGAAGCCAAAATGGTCGATGCGTTCGTGACAGCGGGCACAGCTGGGATCACTGCTGTGGCGTTCGATCAACTGGCGTTCCGTCAGACCTTCCGGAGCTTCTTCCGGCAGGATCGGCACGTCTTTGGGCGGTCGCGGAAGTTTCTCGCCGAGAACGACTTCGCTGATCCAGTTGCCTCGCAGAATCGGGCTGGTGCGCGATGCGCCGCTCTGTTTCGCGAGTGTGGCGGCGAAGCCCAGCATGCCTCCGCGACCGCGGGCGCGCAGGCCGTCAACCCGTTGCCAATCGTCGCTCGGTAACTCGATGCCGTAGTGCTCGGCCAGTGCAGCGTTCATGAAACTGTGGTCGGCGTCCAGCAACGACAACACGGACCGATCCGTCTGGAACATATCCATCAGGAAACGGACGGCCTCTTCCTGCATCTCGTCGCGCAAGCCGACGAACGTCGGAAAATGCCGTTCGCTCTTTTCGTTCAACGTTTCGAGATCGCGAATGTGCAGCCATTGGCAGCCGAACTCGGTTGCGAGCCGCCGAACTCTGCCATCCTGCAACATGCGGCGAGTCTGAGCGACCAGTACCTCATTGGAGTGCAGCTTGCCGGAGGCGGCGACGGCGCGCAGTTCTTCGTCGGGCGCGGAAGACCACAGGAAATAGCTCAGTCGCGTCGCCAATTCCCATTCGCTGACCGGTGTGGATTTCGAGTCTGCTCCGGCCTGCTCGCCGCGATACAGAAATGCGGGAGAGGTCAGCACGCGCGCAAGAAGCAGGTGAACCGCTTCCTCGTGGGCGACGCCCTTGGTCCGCAGCGTTTGATAGAGATCTCGCATGGCTTGCTGTTCCCGACCGGTCAGGGGACGACGCCACGCCTGATCGGCAAATCGAATGGCCGCCTCGACCTGCAGCGGTTCAACGGCGACCAGCAGCTTCTTGAACTCCTCTGCTCCGCGCATGATGGGCTCGCGCAACGGCTCCAATCGCTTGTCGCCGTTCGGTGCGTTGGGACCGTCTTGCGTCGAGTATTCCCAAATCTGTTCGAATGCATCGACCAGCGTGAGTGCGTCACGACTGACGAAATGCAGTTCGGCCCACAAACGATCGAGCGTGGCGCGTTGCTCGTCATCGAGCATCAATCGCGACAGCCGTTCGTCTTCGCGATGAAACAGCGTCAGCGTCACCACTTCATCCACGGGCACAATGGTCGTGTAGCATACGGTGGCGGGGAACAACTGGCGGAAATCATCGAATGCAGCCTCGAATCGTTTTCGAGCCGCGCTGCCGTCATGCACCAGCACAGGAGACTCGAACGCCATCGATGGCAGACTAGATGTCCAAGCCCCGTTGAGCTTCTCAGAGTTGTAGGAACTGGGTCGCAGCTCCGTGGCTGTTGGCTTCGTGGTGGTGACCTGTAGTTGCACGCTGCCTTCATTGCCACTGGTAGGATGCAATCGTCCGTCCACGACGAACTCCGCGCCGTCGGCCAGGGACGCGGGGAGGCGCACCTCAATCGATGATGGAGCCCGCACGCACAGACTGTTCGCGGCGACATCATCGCCGTCAGGATGTTTCCCGAAGAGTGCGGGATCAATTCCGTATGGGACTTCCGATTCGTCGTCATTCACGACCATTGGCGAGCGCAATGTCGATGCCAACAACGGCCCCGTGAACGACAGCAGTTGAGCATGCGTCGTTCGATCGAGCGAGTCGGCTGGAATCGAGTCGAAGTCTTGTTGAAGCAATTGCTGCACCTGAAGAGCGAGACGCGAGCGTTCTTCGGCACTTTTCGTCCCACGCCACTGAGCCAACAGCGACTGGCCGGGAATGGTTGGCGTCACGCTGCCCGTTTCCGGTTCACCAAAGAAGTACCAAACCTCGCGATTGCCGAGTCGGTCGGCGTGCGGATTTCCTGCCAGGATGTCGGGGACAATGTCACTGGCCAAATCCCATTCTTTTTCAGAACATTGAATCGTGAGTTCGACTGCCGTGAGATCACAGACGTGGTTTCCCTGACCCGGACCAATCACCAGCGCGATCATGTCGCCAGCCTGCACGCACACGTTTTCAAAACGTCCCACGTCGTTGACTTCATTCCCCTTCGTGACGCCGCTGGCATACGTTTCCCGCGTATTGCCTCGACGCACTTCAAGCGCCCACGTAACTCCATTGCCGCAGGCGGTGTGGGCGTCCTGCACGCTTCCGGTGATCGTGACATTCCCTGCTTCCGGACAGCGCCAACCGATGACCGACGAAAGCGTGGGCGAAGGATGCGTGGCAATGCTGTAGGGCTTCATGGTTCCTGGAATCTGCACCGTGGCGTCGGAGGAATTCGCGAGCACGCCATAAGCCTGTTCGCCGCTCCAACCCTTGATGAACCCGTAATTGGCCACGCCATCGGTTTTGCCCGTGAGAAGCTTGCCAATCTTCACTTCGCCCGATGCATGGATGCCAAGATAGCTCAGCCAACCCGCAAGCAAATCCGGATTGACAGCATGCTGCTTCGCCAGAGTCGCGATGTCGATCGGCTCTTTTGCCAACTGCGCCTCGTGTGCGGCGGCGAGGCATTGCGTCGCGGTCGAAGCGATGTCGTCTCGCCGCTTTACCAACTGCCGCAGTACACCACGCATGTCTTTCAGCGGCAGGTCGGGCCTTCCCTCGGAAACAATCCGTCCGTTTTCCCACAAGGCGAAGTCATGCTCGTTGCCATCGCCCGCATCACCTGCCGACAGGTAAAGCACGACGTCCCGGCCATCGGTGGGAGCCGTGAGCTTCACGCGGAATTCCTGTTGTGACGCCAGTGGCGACACCGGCTCCATCCATGCCGTCGGGCCGCCCACTTTGCCCAGGTGTCCGATATTTGTGAACCGCCACAGAGATTGTTGCCACGGTTCGATATCCGCGACAGTGAGTTCTCCGTTTCGCCACTTCGCCCGCAATGTGTCGAGGAGCAATGACGGCTGCTGGTCATGGAGCATCGTCCAGAGGAGCCCGAGATACTTCGCGTTCAGGTTGCGATCGCGGACGACCGAGGCGATGGTCGTTTTTCCCTCCGTGAGAGCCGCCCGGTGTTCCATGGCGGCGGCAAGATATTGATCCAATGGAATGCGTCCGCCATCATTGCTGACCACCCCCGTTCCACCGACCGTGACTTTTTCATCCGTGTTAACGGTGAACTGGCTGTAGAAATCGCGAATACGTGCCAACGATTCGTTCGTCCAGTCCCGCCGGGATGTGGATGGAGAAAAGCGAATTCCGTCCGGCAGCAGCACTGCGTGATCGGCAACCCTTTTCGCGGCGTCGAGGTATTTCGTCAGCAAAGACGGAGACATGACCAGCGCCGCACCCGCATTGGTGAACCCCTCGCCGGCAGCTCCGTCAACCGGAAACTCCCGGGCCGGATCTAGCGATGCAACCCCCGTCAAATCTCGCAGCGTGTAGGCGTACTCCACGTTCGAAAGCCGTCGCAGCACGACATCTCCGGGATCGCCAGCACTGGCCAGCGCCCACTGATTCAGCATTTTCTGCAGTGACGCAGTGAGTTGCGTCTTCAGTTCGACGGGCAACTGCGGTTCATCCTTCGGCGGCATCTCGCCATTGGCAAGCTGTTCTAGAACGTGTTCCCAAATCTTTGGTTGACCGGCAGCGATCTGCGAATTTGCAAACTGTTCCAGGTCCAGCTCGCCCTCTTTCAGTTTCGTCGAGTGGCAGTGAATGCAGTATTGACGCAGGACAGGTTGAATCGCTCGTTCGAATTCGTCTGCGCCCATTGCGGAACCAGCGACGAACAACGCCAACAGGACAACCGCGCATCGCAACGCAAGGACCGTTGCAACTTCCGGCCGCGTCAGACGTGTTTTCGCCTGACGAGCCGACATAGAGCCCCACATCGAAACCAATGGACTACAGCCTGCGTTGAACGATAAGTCAATCATCTGGTTCTCCGGATCCATTCGATGTGGCGTTCATGCTATCGAACAGCTTCTTCAATTCATTGGCGTGACGACGAGCAAGCAGTGCATGCAGTCGTTGCATGCTCGCCAACCAGAACACAAGCTGCGGTCGCTGCGGCATCCATTCTATCCCATCTTGGTGGCGTTATCCCACGTGTGTTCGGTGCGCGTGAGCTGGCCGGCCTTGATGACGCCGCCTTGCATTACGGCGATGAAACGGCTGCGGTCTTCGAGCAGCGTGATGTCGCTGGCCACATCGCCATCCACGATCAGCAGGTCGGCGAGCTTACCGGCCTCTACCGTGCCGAACTCGTCCGCCCGGCCCATGATCTCCGCGCCGGTCTTGGTCGCGCACATGATCGCCTCCAGCGGCGTGAAGCCGACATCCTTCACGAAAAAAGTGATCTCGCGGGCGTAGTCGCCATGCGGATTCCAGCCGAAGCCGTAATC
>JBBDHZ010000088.1:0-1176 GCA_040880645.1 Minisyncoccota bacterium | reverse complement strand
ACAGTTGTTACCTACGGCCGGGATGGGACCTAAGCAGGTCGCCGCGTCTCTTTAGCTGTAATCAACCCCGGCATTCGAAGTGGTGGAATTCGATGGCCAACTTCAGCTTCTACCGCGTCAATAAACACATTCCGGTGTGCGATGTTCAAGTGAAGGCATGATTGGGCATGATTGGGGTCGGTGCATTTTTGACTGGGCAAACTGCGGGATCTGGGAGGTGCGATGTGCGTCAGTTGATCTTTGCAAACCAAGATCTGCCAAGTTACTCCTGGACGCGTCCGCGAACCCGAGGCGGCCGTGACGCAACGGATTGCCTCGCTCTCGCCGACGACCTGCCTTTTGAACTGCCCAGAATCCCTTCGGTTGCCCGTGCGAAGCGACACTGACCCCAAACGTCCCCAAACGTCCCTCTTCATCTTGCCCACGCGAAAATACACTGACCCTAAACGCCCCTGTGGCTGATGGAGCAATTGAACTTCAATGCCAAGAGCCTACCGTTGCATGAAGTCTGAGGGTGAACCGCCACGCCCGGTGATTGGTGATACCGCAACAAAACTCGGTGTCCGTGAGCGTGATTTGGCTCCGGACGCTCATGGAGACGCGGTGCCCGGACTCGGCGGCGTTTCCGTTTTCTCGTCGATTGCAGGTATCGGCCGCCGCCTCCAACTTGGTTTTCCGCCGAGCATGGTGCCGTCACGCCTGCACAATGCTGGCAAAGTCATCGGTGCCAATGGACCGGAGTCGCTGCGAGTGTTTAGACTGGGAGAAGGCGAATACGAAAGAGGCTTCATCGCAACGAATCTTGAGCTTGTTCCCGATGGCGACGAATCCCCAGACCACGGTACCATCCAGCCCGCGCGAGTAATGGCTTTCGACGACTTCAGAAAGGCAATCGTTAATACCCGAAAGTTTTGGGTGGACGGAGAGGATGACGCATGACTGCCGCAACAATTCATCGCCCCGAAAGCGCGTTTCGCTTCTATCTCGAAGAAACCCTCGATCGCTTCCAGCATCATCTTAAGTACGGCTCGTTCCCCGAAGACGACGATCGCGAAGAAGAACGGCTCGAACTCTACGAGATGCTGACTGAAGAGCAACGTCTCGATGTCTGGGGCCTATCTGCGGACCTGTATTCCTTGCTAGATCAAGAGCAGCCCCCAGCCGATGACGTTACAC
>JBBDHZ010000087.1:0-1179 GCA_040880645.1 Minisyncoccota bacterium | reverse complement strand
GCAAGAAAACTCGCAACGCGTTTCGCAGATGGGGTTTACGGCGCGACAGGGAGTTGGGAATGAGCGATTTCGGGAGGACGTATTGACGCCGCATCCATCGGGGGCTTGATTGATCGAGAGCAACGTGTCGCGGTTGGCGAGGACGATTTCAAAAGCGCCAGTCCTACCATCGACCGCGGGTCCGTCCACGGCAGGCTGGCGTGTCGAATCGAACGCGACGCGTCACTGTCGGCTCGCGGTGCGATTACTTTTTGCCTTTCACGAAGGTGAGCTTTCCTTTGCCCTCCCAGGAGTACCTAAATGTTTTGTGAACTCGCACTCCACTCGGAGAGCGAGACGTCGACGCTACTTACCTTTTGGTGTCCTGGGGGCAAAGCGTTACAGGGAACTGATGAACACGGCGCCGGTGGCTAGCGCCATGCCGCTCACTCATCCGATTGCCGCTATCGCAACACGCCTCCGATGGCTAATCAGAGAACGTAACCTCTATCGCAGCAATCGCTTGCAAGCTATTGCGGCCACGGATTGATGACCGAAATGCCCATGTCGCGGAAATCCTTGACGTTGCGCGTTACCAAGGAGGCATGCTGTGCCGCCACGATGCCAGCTATTTGAAGATCGCGGATTTCGAGTTCACGCCCCTGCTTTCTCAACTTACCGGCCAACCGTCCCGCACTTCTCGCGGCGCTGGTGTCAAAAGGGAATATCCGCCCGTGAAAATCCTCTTTCAGCGAATCCTCGAAGCTGGACTGAAGCTCACGCTTCCTCTTCCCTTCGGGCAGATTCAAACTCAACAACGCGGACGGATTCCCCTTTGAGCTCAGGAATCGTTTCGCCGTCTGTTAAGCCGCATTTCGAAAATCGCTCGACGAGTGCCGTGCCCAAAGGCTTCTCTTTGTGCTTCTGTTCGTAGACCGCGCGGCGAAGTAAATCGCGGACGAATGCCTCCAGGCTTTCCCCGTGAGCGGCCGCCATTTTGCGAAGCTGTTGATGTACGTCGTCGTCTAAATTGCGAATTACGAATTGTGCCATCTCGCACCTCCATTGATATCACGATATCACATGGGCGTTGCATGTTCCAGGAACATTCTTTCCGGCTTCATGACAGAAAAATGGGTGACAGAAAAATAGCATCCGTTGCCATCTTTCTGTCATCAATCTTTCTGTCCGACGGGTGAT
>JBBDHZ010000086.1:0-6146 GCA_040880645.1 Minisyncoccota bacterium | reverse complement strand
AGGTCCCAGGAGCATCACCACAAGCCGACAACAAGTGCGCAGCACCAAAACAAAAAATCAGGGCTACGCAGATGATCGTCGCGTTTCTGGTTGCCTGTATCGATGCTGGCAGCATTGATTGCCAGCACGAACTGGGAGCGGTCCCCGCTGGGGTCGATGGAGAAGCCTCCCGAGACTTCGTTGAATCGACCGTGCGTCCAACTCAGGTCGAGATGGGAGATCTGGAACGCGACCGCGGTATGGGCGGGATCGATCGCGTACTGTTGTGACTGGACGACACCGACCCGTCCCATAGCGAACGCGAGGATAGCAAACGAAAGCACACGAGTTGTGGGAATCAGCATGGGAATCCTTTCTGAAAAGTAGCGGGGTTACCTCGACTGCGTCGCGATGATACTTGAACTCGCATAACGGAACTGTATTCCAGCCAACAGTCAGGTACGTTGCGGCGAGTTCCCGCAGTGGCATTCTCTGTCGCAATGTTTTTAATCGCCTTGCCAATGCTTCCCAACGGAAAAGCAGGGACCGAGAATTTACAGCCCCCAGAAGTCGCGCTCGGCGACTCATCCGCGGAGCCGACGCAACCGCCGTCGCCCCCAGCAACGGACGATCCGAGCCGGGGCATGAAAACATTCCTGCGGCGATGGAAGATGAACAATTTCATCTTTTTGCTATTGGTCGAGAACCTGAAGCCAACCGCCGAACGGTCTGGCGACCGTGTCGCTTGGTTTTCCATCATTCCCGAAGCGATCCGCCAGCACGTGGCAACGAGCGCCGCCGTCACCTTCAATATCGAAGGCTACCAGTACCGCTCGATGTGAATCTGTTTTGGCTGTTCTTTCGCGTGCTCGCGAAACCCTTCTTTTCCGAGCACGCCGACCATCGTCTCGGCCATTTCCGGGTTGCCGCACACGAACACGTCGGCGTCCTCGGGGCCGGGATGAAAGCCCCAGGCTTTCCGCAAGGGCCGATGGCTCCATAGGTCTTGAATGCCATGTCAATTGACTCCTCGCATCGTCGAGTGCGACGCCGCTACGACTTTGCCATGTCTCCTGTAGTGACGGCGTTATTTTCCTACGCGCCGGCACGGCCCGCTGCTGTGGATGACCGGAATGACGTGTGAGAACTGAAATCCTTACACGAGCGAGCCGAGAATCTTGCTCGCTGCTGTGTCCTGCCCGTGTATGCTGTGTCCTGTGTATTCCGTTTCACGGACGCCCCGCGCGGTCGGCACAAGAATGATGCTGTGTGCGCAGACGGCATGTCGGTCCGAAACATTGAACCCAAGGAGAAAGATCATGTTCAGAATTCACATCCCATGCTGGTTCGTCGTATTCAGCGCGCTGACGACGCTGTCGCTTTTTCCATCCGACGCCCGCGCGCAGTCCGGAACGCGCAATGATTACTCGTCGCCGACACCATCGTATTCTGCGCCGCAGGCGATGCAGTCGTCTCCCCAGTTCAGTTCACCCGGGCAGTTCAGCGCGCCCCGGCAAATGCCGCAGCGTGTGCAGTCGTTTTCGCCGCAAACATTCCAGTCGTTTGCCCCGCCGACTCAACAATTCTCGGCGCCGGCACAAGTCGGCAGTGCCTGTTCGACCATGACCGCGCAGCCATTCACCGGATCGCCGACAATCACGCAGTTTCGCCTTCCGCAGCAATTTGCAGCGCCAATGTCCGTTCAAACATTCCGCCCCGTTCCGGTTCAAACATTTCAGGGCGTACCCGTCCAGAGCTTTCGCCCGCTTCCCATGCAGAGATTTCAGAGTGTACCCCTACAGACGTTTCGGCCCGTGACACCGGTGCCCGCGCCCGTTGCATTTCCCGCCTTTCGTCCCTTTGCAGCCCCACGCAGGGTTTACATGGTTCCCGTGTATCCTGGGTTTTAAGCATCACGGGGCGCGGCGCGATTCATGACAAGTGACTCGTGGCCGGAGGATCGAGCCTGAATGTGGCGTCTCCCGCCGCGATGTTCAGCAGGGTCAATCGCGACGTGCCGTTCAGTGACACGGTCTTGCCGGTTTCGCAGCGAATGACCAACGTGCGAGGGCCTCCGTGCGGAAAGAGAAAATAGCGAGAGCCGTTGCTGCGGATGCCGGCGAGTTGCCCGTCGCCGTCTCCAGCACTGGCGCAGATGCCAAGCTTCACTTCGCAACGATCCATCTCCAATACCGTGACGGAGATGTCCTCTCCGACAATTACGTTTTCGCCGCGCCTTCGCCGTAAGGTGGACATGACGACTTGCCTCCATGTGGATTGTGATCACGTCGACGTGGGTGCGCGTCCTTCGCATCCTTGCCATTAAAGTCAGGGTGCGCTGGGCCGTCTGTGAATGCGCACACGCAGCGGAATGTTTTCGCGAAGCGGGACTTTCGCTCCGAATGCAGAGCAGTCGGCCAGCCGCTAGAGATGCGGTGAGAAGTGTGCCCCAGACGGTCGCGGGTAGGAGCGATCAAACGTTACGACTGGTGCGATTCGAGCGTTCGCTTCATGCGTTCGCGGGAATCATCGAAAAGCTTGATCTTCTGCTCCGCCGAATCGTGTTCGATCTCCGCCCCGTGCTGATGAGCCTCGTCGTGAATTCGTAAGACAGCTTTCCGGAATCCCCAGCAGACGCCGCACATACACAGATGCATCCATAGATTCAATCGCTTGCACAACGGCAATTTGTGGTCCAGCGATTCGGAGACGAGTTTCGAGACGTCTTTGCAACGGAGCATGGCGATGATGATTCCCGTTAACAGGTTTCCTGTTCCCAGCGGCTCTTCAGGCACATGGCGAGCCGCAGGCGAGCGCGGTGCATCAGCACCCAAAGATTCGACGCGGTAATCTCTAAATCCTTACAGACTTCTTCGGTACTGAGGTCGTCCATTTCTCGGAGCACAAAAACATCCGCTTGGCGTGTCGGCAGGGCGTCGAGACAGCCACGCAGGATTCTCCAAAACTCCTCGCGTTCCAGCGAATCCAGCGGTCGACGGAGCGCCGCTCGCAGTTCGGGCTTCCAATTTCCCTTCCGGTCGAAAAACGCCTCGGACGAATCGCCACCATCCTCATCGGCCAGCGAACTGGTGCGATTCCGCTGGCGGATGAAATCCACGATCTTGCGTTTCAGAATTCCCAGCAGCCAGCCACGCTCCGATCCCTTGCCAGCGAATTGGTCCGTGTGCTGCAAACCGGCAAGGAAGGTTTGTTGGACGACCTCTTCAGCCGCTTCGCCATCCCGCAATCTCGACAGCGCGTACCGATAGAGGTAGTCGCCGTATTGATCGACCCAAGCGATCGGCTCCAGTGCTTCCCGATTTTCCGCTGCTGTCACGTCGTCCATTTGTTCCTTCGAGAGTACCCTGCCAAGTACTCGGCAAACCCCGCATTTTGCCATCCAAACGGATCATTTTCGGCTCCTGCGCGATTGGTGTCAATTGTAGCTGTTTTGCGAATTCCGCGAGGGCCTCTGCGGCGCTGAACGCGGCCGCCGCCCGAGCGACCGCATCGGCATCGGCATCGGCAAGGACTTCGATCTTCATCAACACGGCCCCGATGCGGAGGGGTCCGTCGCGACCGGATTGTGCCAGCCACCGGGAGGTGCGATGACCGTGTCGACTTCGATCGGCCCCCAGGTATTCCGCTGGTATTCGTGGAGCGGCGTGCCGACCTTCAGTACCGGATCGACGGATCCGCCAGGCCTCTTCCGCATAGTCCTGCCGGGCGAACTTCGGTGCAGGTGACGGGCAGACATTTCCCGGCTCGAAGAAAGAAGGGGACGCCTTGCCAGCGGTCGTTTTCAATCTCAAGTCGCAAGCTGTTGCTTGGAGACGGCTTACGAGGATTTGACTGTCTTATTCCGGGAAGTTTCTTATTCCGGGAAGTTCTAATGCGAGTCTTCGCCAAACTTCCCCTCTGGTAAACTCTTTGATACACATGCATGACGCGGTTCAATTCGTCTTGTCGCCCCATTCGGCATCACGCAGCAGCCATCCTGGCACGACACGGATAAACGTGAGCATCCCCAGCATCTCGACGAACGCTTGAATCACGATCACTGCGACCGCGAGGTTCCATTCGGGTGGCAAGGCCAGGGCCAGCGGCAGCACCACGAACGAGTTGCGTGTGCCCGTGCTGAAGATCACGCCACGGCCCTGTCTCGGCGACAGAGAATAGAGCCGGACCGTGACCCGGCCAACGACGGCAGCCAGCGCCACATACGCGACAAAGACCAGCGTTACCAGCGTCAGTTGGCGAGCGTCGCTGAGCACCTGCTGAATCTGCGATGCGGCGATGACCAGGATGGTTATTGCCAGCAAAACTACCGGCAGCGCGGTGGAACGAGCGATGGCGTGGCCCACCCATTCGTTGCGTTTGCCGCACCACTCGGTCAGCCAAGCCAAGGAGAGCGGCAGCACGATCAAGCCGAAGAACGCCTGCAAGAATGGCCGTGTCGCCACCATTTGGCTGGTGTCGCTCTCCAGCATCAGCCAGAGGAACAGCGGCAATAAGAGAATCTGGGTCACCAGCAACAATGGAGTCGCCGCCAACGTGCGGTGAGCATCCCCTTTGCCCAGCAGCGTGAAGGTATTCATCCAGTCGGTGCATGGAGTTAATAGCACCAGCGCGACGCCAAGCTGGATCGGCGGCGACGGCGGGAGCACCTTCAGCAGCAGCCACACGACCAGCGGCACGAACACGAAGTTGGCCGTCAGCATGGCAGCCAGAAACCGCACGTCCGCGAGCGCCTGGCGGAACTGAAGCAGCGGCACTTGCAAAAAAGTGAAGTACAGGAGAGTGCCGACCACCGGCCAGATGAGTGATTCCAGCCCAGAGGCCGAACCAGGCAGCAGCAGTCCGACGACCGCACCTAGGAGAACGGCGGTGAAATAGATTGGGACTTGATGTCGTTCGAGAGCCGTCATTTGGCCCCCGACGTTTCTCGCAACGTCTCGATCACGTGGCAGCAGTCGGCCTGCTCCGTATCCTTGCACTTCTCAAGCGATGATTTCAGCACACGCTGAACGTGTCGCAAGTCCTTGAGCCGCCTATCGACTTCCGCCAGGCGATTTTCGATGAGCGACTGCACGTCCGGGCACGCTGCAGCGGTGTGACTCGGCGTCGAGAGCAGTGCCTTCACGTCATCGAGCGTGAAGCCGATGGCCTGCGCTGCCCGGATGAACTTGAGCTTGCGCAAAGACTCTTCGCTGTATAGACGGTAGTTCCCCGCACTGCGGTCTTCTGGCTCGACGAGCCCGACTCGCTCGTAGTAACGAACCGTCGTGGTGGGCACGTCGGCAGCGTGTGCCAGTTGGCTGATGGTGTACTGCTTGCTCATTGAGTTGTCGTAAACCCCTGCAATTAATGACGTTTCGGTCATCACTCGGGAATATTAGAAAATCCTGTTAAATGGCCTTGACCTTGCACTCAAGTGCAGCCTCGATAATACCCGTAACGCCGCTCAACCGCAACGTCGCGGTTGACCTGGAGCGTTCACAATGGTTCGCCCCTCCACCAGTGAGCCCGGATGGAAAATGGGCTTGGTGGCTGCGAGCGGTTTCAAGGAAGAAGGAGTTTCTCATGGTGTCACGACGAAGTGCGGGTGGGTTGTTGGTCATGGTCGGATTGATCGTGGCAGGATTCGGGGCCTTGAGCGTTGCTGCCGCCCAGGGGGACCAGTTCGCTCAGGCGGCGCAGTGCCGCGTGCTGAGCATTCAAGGCATGACGTGCGAGACGTGCGCGGCACACGTGCAAACGGCGCTCGCCAAGATCCCCGGGGTCGCCGACGCCCGCGTGAGTTACCCGAAGTCCGAGGCGATGGTGTGCTCCAAAGCCGGTATCGACGTCCCGGTCGCCGCGTTGATCGACGCGGTCAAGAAGACTGGCTACAAGGCAACGCTGAAGCGTTAACGCTCGCAGCCGCCGCATCGTGGGGCGGCAATCGGATGCCACCATGCATCACCGGTTCCGCCCCACGTTTTCCGAAATTGAAGGAGAGAAAGCCATGTCCGACCGTGGTACGACAAGAAACGCAACAAGCGGGAATGAGGACCGCCACCTCGTGATCATCGGAGGCGGTTCCGCCGCGTTTGCGGCGGCGATCCGCGCTAGCGAACTGGGGGGGCGGGCGACGATCATCAACGACGGCTTGCCCACCGGCGGGA
>JBBDHZ010000085.1:0-6159 GCA_040880645.1 Minisyncoccota bacterium | reverse complement strand
TTGTACATTATTGCGAGCAAACGAATCCGGGGGTAGTACAGTTTCGCCAAGACTTTCGAAGTCTTTTGAGACTTCGGAAATCTAATTCGCCAAACTGTACCACTACCAATTCGCGCCGTATGCGCGCAGATAACGCGTGTCGGCCGACGGCCAGGCGTCAGATCGAACTCCCCACGTACGGCGTCGAGGGCCAGGGCTGGTTCCTCGGCAGCATGTCTTCACGAAGTGGCTTTCTTCCGTGGCGCGTCGTCGCGTCCTGTCCCGCCCGGCGAGTCCAAGCAGAAGGAAGTGCGCTACCTCGACACGACGACCCACGGAAGCAGACACTCGACAATTCCCGGGGTCGCAGGTATGGAAGCTGTTGAGTGTCTGGTTTCTATCCCACAGAGATACTTGGCGTACTCGTCGCTGGCACCGCGCTGGCGGGCGGATTGGCAATGGTTACCAGCTGGTTAGGCTCTTCGGCAACGCGATTGATTATCCAGTGGACCTAGTGCATTCAAGCGAGCGCTTGTACCACACAAGCGTACAGGATAAGTAGACGCTCAACAGCCTCGACGCGTAGACAGCTCCTTTCTAGCAGCACGTGCCTGTTGCCGACCGCAAGATCTTCCTTGATCGGCAGCCAATAGGGAGGTTACCAAAGACGGAGAGGAAAGACGGAGAGGGACACCCAAACTTTAGTAATCGCCCTCTCGGTGTCGTACTTTTCGTCCGAAATGTGGATGTCCCCTTCCGGCCCGGTCCGCACAACCCGCACCAACGCACCGTCGCCGACTCGCGCCCGACGCCTCTCCGCGCGAGAACCTTGCTTGCGAACTGTCGGGCCGCCGCGATACAATCGACCGTCGCCGACGAGGCTGCGATCCAAACCCCATAGCCGCTCCCTCGCTGCGCAGTTCAGTTCAACTGGTTTCCATCCCGCCTGCTCCCGATAACGTCTGCACCAACAGCAGCGATTGTGCCGGGAGCAGGCGGGATAGAAACCTTACGTTAGGCGACCGGATGAGGGAGAGGCCATGAGGATACTATGCTGTCCGCACTTGCCAGGCAGTCCAGAACTTAGCCCTTTCTTCAACGTACTTGCGTCTCGGGTTCTGCACCGCCACGCCGCTCTCGGCTGGTCAGGGTTGGTTGCGCGCGTCGCCAGCACGGCCCATCAAGCAGAATCGTCTTGGAACGAACCGGACCAAGAGGACTTTCTGTCGCGTCTACGAACTGCACTCGCCGCTGGCACATTTTTACCTAATAGCCCGCTCCTCGTGCATGCTGGAGACGCACGCCCGAAACTGTTTGCCTGCTTTGCCATCGACGCATGCCGTCCGCTAGACGAGTTTCTGGCGCTGGCGCGTAATATTCACAACGGCATGGGCGGGGTAGGCTTCTCGCTTGAGCGGTTCGGCGACGCTGCGAGCGCGGAGACGTTCCTCGCGGCGGTGGACGAGGACACCGTTGCCAACCAAGCCGGGCGACCTCGGCCGGCATCAAGTGCTGTCACGGTGCCGATCTCCCATCCCGCTGCCGAGGCGGTCTTCGCCCGGTCGGGCCGGATGAGGACCATCAACATGAACCTCGGCATCTCCGACTCCTTCATGGTCCGGCTCTCCGGTGGTGACCCCACGGCTGCTACCGCCTTCAAGCGGTTGGCGGACGCCGTCCATCTGACGGGGCAGCCGGGGGTGGTCTTCACCGATCGCATTCCCCGCATCGCATGTGAGCGTGACGCGGTCTTTGCTGCCAATGTCTGCGGCGAGGCTCCGCTCGCGGCCGACGAGTCCGGGCTGCTGGGTTCTTTGAACTTGGTCGCCTTCGCCCGACGCAACTCCGTCGGGGCGTTCGCGCTCGATGAGGCGGGTTTACAGGAGACGACGGCTACCGCTGTGCGCTTCCTCGATGGCATGCACGATCTACACTACCACGCGTCGTCCCGTCTGGGCGCAAACTCACTTGCAACCCGTAAGATCGGCGTGGGGGTCATGGGATTTGCACACCTGCTTGTACTCTTGGGCGTGGCGTATGACTCGCCAGAGGCCGAGGTAGTTGCAGGCAATATCGGCCGACTTATGACTAAGGCCGCTCAGTCGGAGTCCGAGCGGCTCGCCGCTCTGCGAGGTTCGTTTCCGGCTTGGCGGCCAGTGTTGGGCATTTCGTCCCGCCGAAACGCCTGCCTCGTCGCAATAGCAGGAACTGCAACTCTCGCGCTGCTGGTCGGCACAACGGGAGGCATCGAACCTATCTTCGCCCACGTCGGGCGTCACAGGGTTATGGAATGCGAATTTGCCATACTCGACCCACTGGTGGCCTACATGGCCCAGGCCAAGGGCCTCGATCCCGTCGAGGTGGCCGGGCGGCTCGTAGGCGGCGAACGCCTGGACACAGTCCTTGGCCCCATACTCGGCCGGCTCCTGCCCACCGCAATTGAACTTTCAGGTGAGGCGCATGTGCGGATCCAGGCCGCGTTCCAACGGGAAATTGACGGCGGCATTTCCAAGACTATAAACTGCCCCGCCAGAACCACGCCTGAGCAAATAGGGGCGTGGGTCCGACTGGCCCACGAGTGCGGTTGCATGGGGCTCACAATCTACCGCGATAATTCGCTCCCGTCCCAGCCGGTCTCACGGTTAGCGTGAGGAGTACCTTCGTCATGGCCCGCTCCTTTTTCGTCACCATCGATGGGCCCAAGGGCGTCGGTAAATCGACACTGTTTAGGAATCTGCATGCCCTACTCTCGCCGCGCGTCGCGTTGGCCTGCCACGTCGAGAAGGATATTGATCCTCAGCGCGATGTTGTGAGCCAAGTCTTGCGCGCCGCAGGTGCCGCCCTCACACCGGATGAGGAGCATTCGCTCGCGACGCTCATGGCGCAAGGGCGAGCGTGGATCACCGAAACGGTGATCGTACCCGCCCAAGCCGATGTCCTGTTATTCGACAGATGGTATCCTTCTGATGCAGCGTTCCGTCGCTACATTCCGTTCATTGAGTGCCTCTCGCTCAATCAGGCTGCGGGTGCAGCGATGCCAGACTTAGTTCTAGCCGCTCAATGTAGGTCAGCGGAGTCATGGCGGCGCGCCCACTGCCGGGCGAAAGGGTTCGATAGCTTGGTCATCCACGACTTCAAGGATCACTGTCGCTCCACCGACCGTTTCCGTGCGACGGCCGCTCAACAAGGCTGGACCGAGGTTCAAATGGAAGCGCCAGCGGCAGAAATCGCGGACCATGTAGCGGCCCTAATCGTTGAGCGCATGACAATCTCACAAAGCCATACATGAGAACGCTAATATCATGAGATTCATCAGCGGGCAGGAGCGATGTACGAATTATTTGGAACGGCGAGGAAGTGTCTTACGTTGGAAGTCACCGGACCATCCACAACGGCGAAAAGATCTCGTACGCTGGCCACTCTTGCATAATCTGGAACGGTGAGCGGGTTTCTTATGTGGGTGATGTCCGTGTAATCGAAACATAGCGAAGCGTGACAATTCATCTGTCTTTTCTGGGAGTCTGTAATGAGCATGGAACTTGAATTCATCTCTAGTCGCGGCGAATCGGTCGTCGCGCAGGTGACCGTTAGTGATTCGTCGCCGGTCCCGGCCATCGGTGACACGATTGATGTGTTCGGGCTGAGTGAGCCCGGTGTTTGTGCGCATATCAAGATCGTGGACCGAAAGTTTCGTTACAACCACGAGAACAATCTGTACAAGGTGACGCTATACTGCGAGGACTTACCGCTGGATAAGTAGCGTCGAGAATCACCGCCTAAAACGCTGAAGCTGACCGGGGCCGCCATCTCGGTTTCGCGCGCCATGAAGTCATTGAAGGCGGCCCCGGCAGCATCGCTTTGACGTTAGGCGGCTCTCGTCGCGGACGTTGCGTGGCCCTCGAATCAGCATTGAATCGCTCACGGAGACCGAGAATGGACTTCAACCCGCTCACCGGAACCTGCGCCGAGATACAAAAGCAGGTCGACGGGCTACAGCAAAGCGAAAAGCAAGTCGCTGATGAGTTGCAATGGTACAGCAGTATCGACCCTCGCGCGCTGACCGACGACCTCCGGAGAAACGAAGCCATGGCAGAGCAGTTGCAAATGGAGATTCAGGCACTCGAAAAAGAGATTCAGGAAAATGCCGCCCGGTCCGGTGAAATCGAACTTGCGATGGGAACGCTCACCAGAACATTTAGCGAGATAAAGAGACAGATCGACGGGCTACAGGGAAGCGAAAAGCATGTCGCTGATGAGTTGCTATGGTACAGCAGTATCGACCCTCGCGCGTTGACGAAGAACCTGCGCGAGAACAAAGCTACGGCTGAGAAACTGCAGTCGGAGATTTTGGCACTCGATAACGAGATTCCGGCAAATGCAGCCCGGCTCGGTGAAATCGAACCTGCGATAGGAACGCTCCTTAACCCGTTCAACTGGTTCGCAAGGGACCAGCTTGACCTTCGTCGGAGACGCACCCAGCTACGTGAGATTGGCAATCAAAAGGCCGCACAGAGGCAGGCAAAGGTCAAGCAACGGAAAGATACTCGCGCACGAATGGCGAAGCCCAAAAGCGATCTTCAACGGCATCGCGCGTTCAACCTCGCCAAGCGACAAAGTGATCTGTCTCAAATCACACAGACGATTGCAGGCAAGAAGGACGAACTGGCAATTGTCGCTGACCGCATACGCCGAGATCATGAGATGCTCGCCCAGATATGTGAGATTGGCAATCACAAGGCCGCACAGAGGCAGGCAAAGTTCAAGCAACTGGAAGATATTCGCGCACGAATCGCGAAGCCCGCAAGCGATCTTCAACGGCATCGCGCGTTCGACCTTGCCCAGCGACAAAGTGATCTGTCTCAAATCAAACAGAGTATTGGCGGCAAGAAGGATGAGCTGGCAATCGTTACTGACCGCAAACGGCGAGTCGATGAGGTACTCGCGCCGCTCTTACAGGAGATGCAGAACCTCGAATCAAGCAAGCGTCGCGCCGAATCGGATCTGGAAACTGCTCAGGATCTTGATGGACAACTTTCGTCAGCCGAGAACTCCTACGAACGCGCTATGGTACACGAGGAGTGCGAGAGCCGTTTCGGTGTAAGGAGCCCACGTAAGATTATTGGCGAACGACAGAGGGAAATCCGGCGGTTGGAACGCGACTACGACAAGGCAAAGCGCCGGGTGGAAGAAATTGCCTGGAAGGCTGCTCGTAAAATCGACACTATTGTCATCGACGGCAACAATCTGTGCTACGAAGGCGGCACTTTCATCGGGTTAGCCGCCATTGAAGCGCTGTTGCCCTTGCTATGCCGAATGTGTGCGGTCGTCGTTGTGTTCGACTCTGCCATCCGTCGGCTACTGAATACCGATGACTCGGGGCTTAAGAAACGACTCGGCAACAACGCGAAGGCACATATTGTTGCATCCAAACGAATGGCTGACGAGACGGTACTCGACTTGGCGTGTGCGAGCGAACTCACTTACGTGCTCAGCAATGACCGATTCGGAGATTTCAACGAAAAATCAGCCGTGAAGGATGCCCGGATTATTCGGCACGAGATCGTCAACGGAAATGTCTTCGTTCATGATTTGCAGCTAAGGGCAGCCTACGGGTGAGCGGGAGCGGACTAAGGGGACGCAGCTCTTTTCACTGACTCAAGCAATCAACGCGTCAGAATTGCTGCCTTCGCTAAGTCGTTTTCCACGGGCCATCGTGGGAGAGGATCCCGATTGTCGTGGGCACTTTCAAGCGATAGAAGAAGAGTCCGCTCCAATGCCTCGATGAAGCGCAAGATTGCTTTGGCAAACGGGATCTTCCTGCTCGTCGAGGTTCCCGGTTACCTGTGCGACCACAGCATGGCGCAAGCGTTGGTTGTATACGTCTGCCTGCACAACCACCACTGGCCGCTTCTTGCCACGACCGCCGGAAGCGTGAGGAAAGCGAGCTTTCAAAACGTCGCCTCGTTGGATATTCACGATTCGTCGGGTTCATCGAACCCGTCACCGGCGACGAATCGCACCGTTTCATCTGCCAAGAGATCCATCTCCCGCTGCGTCCACGGGCTAAAGTCGAGGTCTTCCTCATAGCTGGCCCGGCTGAGCAAAACGAACGACTTGCCTTCGGCCTCTGAGTTTTATGAGCAGCATTTGCAAGCGTGAATTCGGCCTGAAATCTCCCCC
>JBBDHZ010000084.1:0-6170 GCA_040880645.1 Minisyncoccota bacterium | reverse complement strand
TGCCAGCCATTCTCATCCCTCGCGTCGCCCGGGTCAATTCACAGCAGCCGTCACGCCTGACACCTTTTCACCACCCTTTCCTTGGACCCCCGAAGGGACGCGAGTGGCTAACCCAGCGACTCATCATCCGCCCAGCGTTACGGGGCAGGTTCGTTCTTGTCGGACTTGAGATGGCTGGCGATTTGCTGGAGGACCACGGGCAAGTAGACGACGCCCATGTAATGGTTGACGGGCAGTTGCACGTGGTGGGCGGCATCCAAGCCGATTGCTCCCGCCAACGCGCGGGCGTTCTTGATCGGTACCACTCGATCGAAGAGGCCCGAGTAGAGCCAGGTGCGCTGGGGATCGAGCCGGTGACCGACGCGGGTGGGCTCAATCAGGTCCGTCAGCGCTCGGAGGACTTCGTCCGTCACGCCTTCTTGCTCCAGTTGCCGGCGGAGCTTCGCCGTGTCGTGCTCGCCGTTCTGGAGCAGGTCGTAGAGTTCGCCGCCCGCGACCATCAGGAACACGCTGTCGTATTTGCCATCCAGGCTGGCGGACGTGGCGGAAACGAAGCCACCCAGGCTGGTTCCTTGCAAGGCAATCCGGTCCGCATCGACGTGAGGAAGCGCGGCGACCGCGTCCCGCGCGCGGCGGACATCGGCGATGGCTTGACGAATCGTGGTGATCGCCGTGCTCTTGTCCGGTTTCTGTTCGCCTCGCCGTGCGCCGTAGTGCGGCAGGTTGATCATAAAGGCGTGGACGCCGTGCTGCTGGAGCCCCCAGGCGATCAGACGGCCAACCCTCATGTTGCGGCCCGACTCGTGGACCACCACGACCGCTGGCGCGACCACCGGTTGTCGCCGCGCGTCCCGGGCGACATACCATTCCAACGTCACACGGTCGTTGGTTTCGTTGCCGCTGGGAACCGGTGAGGGAAATCGAACCAGGACGTCGCAGCCGGGGCCCTCGACCAGCTCACATGCGACTTCAAACACGTCGGGCTGCCACGCGAGTGCTTCCAGGCAATGGCGCGCCTCGGCCGACGCATCCGGAGCGATGTTCAGCGAATCGGCGGCGGCAAATGCTCCGCTGCCGATCAGAGGAAAGCCCGCTGCTTCCTGTTCCATCGCGGGCTCCGCGGCCGGCAGTGTTTCGAGCAGCGAATGCAGATCAAGCTTCGTGTAGGGCCGTTCCGCGGCGGGCCGACGATGATCGGCATTCGCCACGTACAACACACCATCCTCCGGAACAAACAAGACGTTGTGGAGGTTTGAACTCATCGCCACGGGACGGCTCATCAGCCATTGCGCGACGGGGACGTCGATGGTGCCGTGTCGCTCGGTAACGCGCTGGCGAAGTTTTTCCAGTCGGCTGCCGGACGAGAGCACGACGGTGTCCTCGATCCCTTCTCCAAGCCGCGCGTGCGCTTGTCCCGGCAGGACGAATTCGATCGATTCCGGCAAAGCGGCGACACCGACCGCGCGGTTTGTCTTGCCATCTGCGAAGACATAGTAGTACTCGCACGTGCGCGGGCTCGTCTTCCACAGGTCCATGACTTCATCCAGCGTCGAACATTCCTCGAGCGCACGCCGCATCAGCGTCGCCATCGGAGCGCCATCCCATTGCCCTTCGCCTCCGCCCCCCATCTCGCCCAGCGAAATGGCTTGCGCGTTCATTCCGCTGACGCTGCCGATGAAACCGGCGTAACCGACGTTGGCGAACGGGATCTTTCCATCCGGCGCGACGATGAACGTCGTGGCGGAATCTTGTAAGCCAATCGTGGTCATGTAATCCAGAACGCGACCGTGATACAGTTTGCCATCCTGCGTCGCGTTACCGAACACGGCGAATCCTGAGCAGTGAAATAGCTCAGGAAATACGTTCACCATGGCGGCTACCCGTGCTTCCATTCCCGCGCTTTCGCCCATCGCCCTCGTCTCCCGCTTGTGGTCTTCGGGAATGTGCGGAGCCAGCCGCGCGTAGGCGGCTTCCAACTCGTGGCGGAACCAGCGGCCGGTACGAATCGTCTGGACCGTCCCGAACGTGTTGAGCACCGAATCGACGCACCGTTCCACTTCCGCCTTCAGGAGTTCGCCGTGGGCCCGGCCGATTTGTTGCGGCGTGCCGCGGAGCAGCACGACGCGCTGCCCGTCCACCCATCGCAGTTCACCACCAGCCACCTTTCGACCCGTCTGGACAGGCGACGTGAGCACAGCGGAGGGAGCAAAAATTTCCAGCGCCCTTCGCACGCCGCGAGCCAATTGTTGTTCCAGTTCTTGCCGCTGCAACGTGACGGTTTTGAACCCGGGCCAGTCGTCGACAGCGGCCAATTCGGTTGGCTCGGCCACCGACAATGCGACCCGAACTTCTCCCGCGGTCAGGTTGATCGATTTCGCTTCGTCGCCAAAGCGAAACGAAACGGTGTCACCCGCCGCCCACTGCTCTGTCGCCGGATCGTATTGGACCTTGAGCAAGCTGGTCAGCAACACCGCGGTTGTGGACGAATCGCTCTGATTCACCAGCGGCAGGTAGGAAGCGACGGTCGAGCCGGAACCGACCAGCCGGGTCGCGATTCCCGCCGGTGTCAGATGGTCGTTTTTTGTCGTTTCGCCGCGCCCCATGAACACCACCCTATGCTTGGGCAAGGCAAACGCCGTGACGTCGCCGCGCCGGCGCAATTGGACCGCATAGTCGCTGTGCGTCAACTGCAGGTCGAAGGACGCATCATCGGTGCGGACCAGCGTTGCGTCGATTCGTTGCGTCTTCCCCTTGATTGGCACCTCGATGGTAGCTTGCAGCGAGAATCGAGCTTGCTCTCCCGAACTCACGGCCATGAACGGATCCAAGCCGTCCGTCAACCGCCGCACGTTGTCCTCGGCGCCAAACGCGGCCGACACAGCGAGCACCGCAGTCAGAAAAAGCGGAGACATCCCGCACAACCAAATCCTACGCATCCGCGTCTCCCTCAAAAAAAATCATCCGCCGGAAAATGGGAAACCGCCGCCGGATTCCCGCTCCCATCGTACCACTTCCAGGTCATCTCGGTTTCGAGAATCGGGAGTATCGGATGTGACGGCGCCCGCCCTTTGACGCTACGTGGAGCATTGACACTCCGCTGACGTAACGGTCGTGGCGTAACCCCGAATCCCGAGTCTGACCCCGGTGCAGCCGAACTATCGAGTCTGACCCCGGTGCAGCCGAACAGCTATGGGGGCTTGGTCGCTGGTCAAGCGAACCGCGTAACCGGGGTGGCAGCGACCGTCAGCGGCGGCCAATCCAACACAGTCAGCGGGGACTTTGCCAGCATCAGCGGCGGCAGCCATAATGTCGCCAGCGGCAACGGTGCCAGCGTCAAGGCATTTCTAAGGGGGCGCGGTCCGCTAGCAGGCTATTTTCTCTAGTGTTTCATCATCAATGTCCACGTGGGAGACCGCGAATCCGGCTTTCGCCACGTCGCTGGCCGCGGACTTGATTGCCGAATCGAGAGAATCAGCGTCGCGGTCAAATGCGGCATGGACGATCCCTTCGCAAGATCCGACGCTCACATCGTCACAAATCGCGTAGATCGCCTCTGCCACTCTTTCAGTGCTTGTCGCGTTCTCTTTGAGCGTGAAAGTGAATCCGTACGTGTTCATGATACGTTCTGCGTTAGTGAGGACACCGGTCCACGCTACGGCGCATCCGGCGAGCGTGGTTTTCAGGATTGCGGGGCGTGCTATGGACTGCCTCGATGCACCCGCCCTTGCCGTGGGGACAATAGAGCGTGCCGTAGCGATGCGCCCGTGGTCCTGATTTCTCGAATCGCCACCTTCTTGACTCCGCATACTCGATTGCGTCGCGGATGTGCTTGTTCGGATGGGCCATCAGTGGTCTCGGTTGCTTTTCGTCAGGTGACCCATCATTATCGCCATGACAAATTTGGAGGTCAATCAAGTACGTAACTGTTACCGGCCTTTTTGATGTCGCATTTTTGGCCGAATTGTGACGAATTCGCAAGGAAGCGTTGACGCCACCTACGCTCACCAGCGAGTCCACCGTGAGATTAGCAATTCGCTCGGAGAGACCATGATGACGCTCACCCGGATGGACAACTTCAGCGACTCCGACGCAGTCAGCGCGACCACCTCCCTGGACAGGGACGCTCCGCGTGGGGTCAGACTCGGGATTCGGGGTTCAGTGCCAATCGCTTTTTGACGACGAGTGACGCTCGTGTCGAAACCCGAATCCCGAGTCTGACCCCGGCGCAGCCGAGTCCCGGCGCAGCCGAGTCGCAGGCGTTTCGGAAACAGAATCGGTCTTCATTACCATCCGAGTCAGCATGGAGACGATTCGCTTGAGCTTCAGTTTTATCTCGCGACTTGAATGAGCATCCAAGCCGTGAGACGCCGTAAACGTCGAGTCGATCGTGATCAAAGATATTGTCCGTCATCATTGCCCCAGTTCGATTACGAGCACGAGCACCGTCGCTGCGCGACTGAGCACGAGCACGATTGTTTGACGCCAGAACGACGGAATTCACTGGGCGGCGGGAGTTGACTATCCACCTCGAATCGCCTGGCCACCGCCGCGCCAGTGCAATTCGCTGGTTATCCACTTTAGTCTATGGTCATGTCCATCACTGTGCCAGATCGTGAGACCTGAGCGTTTGCGGTGTTCGTGACAGTACCACCAAAAGCATTTTTGCCCCTAAAAGTCGTCTTGACGATATAGTAGTCGTCAACCTCAAAGTATATCGTTTTGACATGTTCAAATGAACCTGGGTCGTTCATTGATGCCTTAATCCGCTCATTGACAGCGTAGTGAGATCCGTCCCAGGCGCTGAATTGAGACTCGAAGCTGGATGTTGAAGAACGTGATGATGACGAAGATGAACTGTCGCTTAACAGCGTAAGGCATCCGCCGCAAAGAAGGAATGGCAATGCCAAAGTAACAAGTATTGCAAGTATTGCGATTAGTCCTGTTTTCGGCACCAATATGAACGTTCCGCATTCCGGGCAAGCAATCTGTTTGCCTTCTTCACTTGTTTTCGCCTCAAATTTGTGACCGTTTGGACATTCAAGCTTCTTGTGAAAGGAAGAGCAACTGGAGGCTACGGTGCCAATCTCGGCACCTGGAAGCGGCTTAGGATCGACCAGGGGCTCCGATGTTGGGACTTCCTGTTTGGTGGTTGGCAACGGTGGAGGTGCAGAAGCAAAAGATCGCCATTGACGGAGTGGGCTTTTAAGTTCGCACCGTTTGCAGCCAACGACCTTCGCGTCGTCCATCGCGCGCGTCCGCGTTGATGTCAGCGAGTGCTGGCAATTCGGACAAGTCAGCGATTCGGGTTCAGTTCGCGACATTCTTCAGTCTGATAACGGAATGCGATCTATGCGGGGACGGGCGAACGACTCGCAAGCAGACGAGAAAACGGACCACCCGTCCTCAGGTGCATTTCTCTGGTTACCCGCCGGTTTAAATGGCCGAGTTAAGTTGAAGAAACGAAGTCAAGTAATTGGGCACGTCATCATGCAACCGCCCAATCGTGCCGAACGGAACCCACGACTTCTCGCCGGCGAAGTCAAGAGATGATCGCGGTATGTATTCATCATGGATCCATTCGACATCTACAAAATGCGGGTAGTAGTGGTTCGGCACGTCCGTGTCGTGCTTGAATCGCGAGTATTTGTAGCCGGAGCGGATGATGCCGACGCCGAACAGACCATCGTTTGTATTTCGTACCGCGATGTAGTCACCAGCGCCAGCAGCACCACGCGCACAAAGTTCCCAGAAGATTGGGAAAGAGTGTTCGCCATCGCGTTGGTCGCGGTCGCTCGCCGATGTACCGGGGAGCAAGGGTAGAATCTCGTCGATCGACATGCCGGTGAGATCAGTTTCGTAGCACCAGCCGATAGCGATGTATCCACCTTTTCGAAATCGGTCCCACCCATCCGGTTTTCCACCGGGGCAACAGGTCGGCGAAATAGTTGTGAATCTTGGCATTGGCGTTAGGGCAATGAGAGTTGCGGTTCTTCGGTCGGGTAACGGTACGGATCACACGGCGGCGGGAGTTGACGTTCCACTTCGAACAACCGGACCACCGCCGCTCGTTGTGCATCCGATGGTTCTGGGGCATCGTTGCAGCGGCCACAGGGTTGCCAACCCGATGCGGGTGATTCGCCTCATCGTACCAGATGTTTCACGTCCGCGCA
>JBBDHZ010000083.1:0-6182 GCA_040880645.1 Minisyncoccota bacterium | reverse complement strand
GCTCCCGTCGTCTCTCGCTGGCGAGCGAGTACCTTTTCCCATTCGACGACCACACCGTCATGGCGATGGGCGAACACCTCCAGATACTCGATGGCCCGGGTACAGCCAACGTAAAAGTTGATTCGCCCAATCACGTCCCGGTCAAAGTCGTTGGCCGACGCCAGCAGCACGCAGTATGCGTCGTAGCCTTTTGCAGATGCCGTTGTCGAGAGCGTCAGCGTGGATCGCTGTCCCAGCAGCTTGTCCTGCTCTCGAAAGGCGACGTGGAGCCTGTCGATGCCCTTGATCTGGGCAGCGTCCACAGCCTTGGCGATGCTCTCGATCCGCTTCTTCGTCATGGAAAGAACCAAGATGTCTTGGGGACGGACCCGCTGCTGCTCGATCAGCCAGCGCAGCCGTGTCACGATCTGTTCGACCTCCGCCGCCGGCGAGTTGGCCATTGAAAGCCGCGGCGCATGACCGGCCCGTACTGCGAAACCGACCCGCCAAAATCCGTCGTCGTGCGAGACCAAGTTCTTCTCTTCGAGGCTGGCGATGTCCCCGAATTCCTTGGTTGGAACCTGGCCGGCGCCGTTGGCCATCGTGCCGTAAAGGAGGTTGAACGCCGCTTCGACGATCGGCTGCGTGTTGCGGAAGCATTGCGACATGACGTTGGCACGACCGCCTCGGACGTTGAGCCCCAGGGACAGCCAATTCGGGCGTTTCCGGCCGAGGAAGTTCTGGGCGTCGTCATAAAACACGTAGATGTTCGGCTCATGCCCTGGGGCCACGTGGCATAGTTCCTTTAACAGCCGGAAGTCCTCTTCCAGGAAATCCTGGCCCTCGTCCACGAAGATGGCATCGTAGGCCGCGGCATCAAACATCTCGCCGTGCAGCCGCTTTGTTTCTTGAAGCTCAGCCAAGTACCGAGTGGCCCGAAGTTCGTCGCTCGCCGCTTCGACCTTTTGGTAATTCCATAGTCCCTTTTGCGAGAGATGCCACATCAGGCGGTTGTACGAGAAAATGTCCAGCCCCTTGTCGGGAACCGGCTGGCCGGTCCGCTGCTGAAAGGCCAGCCCGATCTTCTTCTTCAAGAATGGGACCAGCGACCGATTGTTGCAGACGGCCAGCAACCGGGTCGGCGTCGGGTCATCGAAGAGGCTCTGGTTCCTCAGCGAGCATTGTAGGCGGCGCGCGAGATTGTTGGCCAGCACGATCGTCTTGCCGCTTCCCGCCACGCCTCGGATCAGCCGCGGCCCTTCGGCCCAGTTTTGCGCCGATAGCCGCTGTTGGTCGTCGGAGAGGGTCTTGTAGGTCTCGGCCGCGTCATCGAAAAACTCGCCGAGCGTCCCCTCGTCGACCCGCCGAGCCTCGCGGTCCTCTGGCTGGTGATACAACACCGACGAGTCCCCGAAGGCCTGCCAAACCGCCGCCACCTGATCGGCAGGCCACGATTCCAGTCCGAGGTTGGCCAATTGCTTTTCGCCGACGGTGCGGAGTCGTCCGGCAAGGTCCACCATGTCTTCGGAGAAAAGAAACTCAGCAGGGCAGAAGCCAGCGTCGCCCCAGCGAGTTCGCCAGTCCGACCTGCTGATCCGGGGAAAGGCGACCCAATACTTGAAGGGCAGGACCAATTCTCCGTCGAATGCCTGCTCGGTGGCGTTCTTGACCTCGAACATGGCGCCTCGAACCTGGGCCACCGGGTTCCTGGTCCGGCTTCCCAGTTCATAGCGGAACCGAAGTTGTCCGCCCGGCTCGATCGCCTCGATCTGTTGCAGGTCGTGTCCTTTGACTTCGATAACGTGCAGGCCCGCCGTCGCATCGACCAGCACGAGATCGGGAGGGCGCTTCGAAGTACGGGCCAGACTCGGCTCGCACAGCACAGTGGCGTCCGAGTGGTCAAATCCCAGGACGAGTGCTGCCATAACCTGTCGATGGGGATCGTTCGAGGCGTCGTCCCAGCCGAACACTCGGCATTTGGTCCCGTTCACTGTCCGTTCGAAGTCAGTTTTGCGCATGGTGCAGGAAAACTCGGAATCCTTGGTGAGATGAACTGCCGTAATCCGGTACAGCGCAGTTCACAGGTGTGGACCAGAGTACCAGTGGGGCAGGATTGCATCAACGCGAGTTCGAGGGAAGGCGCAAGCAGGGAAACTGCGCTGGGCGCAAACTCAGCGTGATGCAGTCTGCAAGATCACGCTCTCAAGATCCTCCGACACGAATCGGCGGATCTCATCGCGAACGCGGCGGTAGTGGCCCAACGCCTCGTCTTCTGTCGTCGCGGTTTTCGCCAGCTTGGGCGGATCGTCAAATCCAACGTGGACAACGCGAGCCTTGCCCAGAAACGCGGGGCAGTTCTCATCCGCGTGTCCGCAGACGGTAATGACCAGGTCCAACGGCACTTCCGCGAGCGTGCTGACCAGCTTGGACGATTGACCGGAGATGTCGACGCCGGCCTCGGCCATGACGCGCACCGCGTTGGGGTTCATCCCGTGGGCTTCAATCCCCGCTGAATACGGCTCGATGCGGTTACCCAACAGGTGCCGCGCCCAGCCTTCGGCCATCTGGCTGCGACACGAGTTGCCGGTGCATAGGAACAAAACTTTCGGGCGTTCGGGGTTTGACATGTTTCGACTCCGTAAAGAAATAGGTCGCGGCACAGATCACCGTCCGTCACGCGCGGCGGGGATTAGCAGGACGGGCTGACGGGCAAGGCGGACGAGATTGTGGCTGACACTGCCGAGAAAAATCTCTTTGATGAAACCGCTTTCCTGACTTCCCTTGATATCAAACGGCATCCGCAATTTGCGAGAAGTTTTTCAATAGCGAGGCGAGGATCAAGTTGTCGATCTTGGTGTAGGTTCGCGGCAGAACGCCCTTGAGTTCCTCGTTCTCGGCTTCGACCGCCTTCATCGCCTCGTTGATCGCCTTGCCGATATTTTCCCCTTCCGGCAGCGTTAGCAAATACGAGAACCGAGCCTTGGGCGGCAAGTACATCACGCGTTTGGCTTGGTAGTCTTCCTTGCCAATCGCCCGCCGCCCCGAACCCTTGCCCTCCAGTTGCTTTTCCGCTTGCGTAAAGCGATGGTCGGCATACTGCAAAAAGATCAGCCCGAGAACCGGCGTCGCGTATTCGGAGGACTTGAGTTCCGAGTTGGCGCGGAATTCATCGGCAGCCGACCAAAGTCGGCGTTCGGTTTCAGAATTGTTGTTGGCCATGAACTCCCCACGGTGTGCCCCTTGGAACGACGCTCGCAGCCGCCCAATATACGGTTTGCGGCTCGCCGGGTCAGCCAGTCGTAGCGCTCTTGGTCGCTCGAATTGGCCCAATAGGCCCAACCGCCCGCGCCCTTTACGGTTGCGGCGCGCTGCTCATCGGCTTGCAACTCCGATACCTAGGCGAAGCACTTCGAGTCGTGAGATTTCATCCTGAACGGCGGATGGCGACTCCGCATTCTCGGCAGCAGTTGTGTTCATGGGGAACTCGTCTCCAAAATACTCGATCCCTGCGTTTCAACGCAGGACTTCGACAACGAGCGTCTTATACCAACGCTGCAACACTCGCGCGCGGAGCCTCGGGCTAGGAGCTACTCCGGCGGGATCTCCCCCCGCTCGTCATCAAACCATTTCCAGTTCGCACGTGCAAGCGATGGTTCGTCAGCGTTAACGGCGTCGAAGTACCGCAACTATATCGGATGGACGCGAACGACCATCGAGGACAGCGACTACTTCGACTCCCGTCGCGTTCAATCGGTAATAAATCAGAAATGGATGACGAGTTGCGATTTTGCGATGGTAGCCGAAATGTGTCTCATGGATGCCAGCCGTCTCCCTCAGCGACTCAATGTCGTCAAAGATTCGTTGATAAAAGTAGTCGCCAGCGCCAAAGCTCTGCCGGTCATAGAATGCAACACCTTCGGCAATATCCAAATGTGCCTCATGGCGAATTTCGACGCTCATCGACAATCCGCCTTACGGCAACCTTAGCCTCGGCAACAGACATCGTTGGTTCGCCACTAGGGTTTGCCGTGCGATGTGCAAGAACCTCGCCGTGCCAAGCAGGAGAATCCAGTGCTCGAGAATCAGCGGCCAAGCGTTGCCAAAGAAGATCGAACGCGACCTGCTGTTGTTCAGGGTTTAGTGTGTCAATAAATGCTTCAAGTTCCATAGGTCTTCTCCCTGTCGTCAGTGTAGCTCCCACAAGCATCCCTGTCGACGCATCGTCTTGGCAGCAACTCCAGCGGACGAAAACGAATAACAAACTAACCGTCTGTACTCGGAGGGTTAGTTTGGGCGTTGAACCAGGGCAAACGCACACTAAGTCCTTTGTAGTCCAAGAACTTGGGCGAGGTAATCCGTGTTCCAACCTGACATGCGACGCCTCATGGCAATGCTTGCTTTGTCGGTGCATTGCTTGAGCAGGCTGATGGCGAAGCGTTTCAACCAAGCAACATTGTCTGCGACTGAGGGACACCGTACTGTTCGACGTCCGGTTCGGAGTTTTTGACGGTCGATAGTCCCCAAAGTCGACAGCCGGCACACCGAAGCCTTCGCCCGCCAACGTGCTGTGTTCCCACGCGATTCCCTCACGCGATTCCCTCTTGCCCTGGTCCTAGCCGGTCCGGAACTCCGCCCCTTCTGGACGCAAGTGCTTTATTTTCTGAAAGGCCTTCTTCACGATCTGTGCCCGAGCCGAAGCGTGGCGCGCGTCTTTGACATCGGGAAATCGAATCGCATCCGACGAGCATAGATTGGCACATGTCGTACAACCAACTTGGCAATTGCTGGGGTGAAGGACGGCGGTTTTTTGTAGGTGCATGTCCCAATCGTAAACTCCGCGGCCGCATGTTATGAAGCATACCCCGCAGCCGGAACACTTTTCGGCGTTCACAGTCGGATACCAGTCGATCGTCGTGCGATCCACGCCCCACCAGGGAACCAAGCTAAGGTCGCGCACGTCGCGTTCCAGGGCGTCGTGGCCGATTACAGGAGCGTCTTTCATGTCCATTGTCTTATCCTTTCAACCATCGAAGTCCGTGAAAGTTCATTACTCTGTTCGCGATCGGTGTTGTGTCGCATCCAGCTTCCGGCAGGGCGCGTCGTTCCGCACAACAAAAACGCCGACGAAATCCAGGTCATGCCGCTCCACGACAGCACAGGCACGCAGCATCCGCTCGATTGCCGGCAGTTGGCAACTGTTTTCCTCATGTGGACCAGTGTTGAGCGCCAGGGACGTCTCGCGGACAGCTTTCAGGCCCCGCTCGTTGAGGTCCGCGATGACGATGGGGCCGCCGCTACGAGTAACTCGGCACATTTCGGCAAGCGCCATCTCACAATCCGGCAAGTGGTGGATGGTCTCAAAAGTGATCACGCCGTCAAATTGTTCGTCTTCGAAGGGCAGGCTCGATGCACTCGCTTCCTTGAACTCGATGCGGGCCGCAATCGTATCGCCGCACTGTTTCACTGTGTTTTCCGCCTCCAGCAATGCCTTATAATCAACGTCCACGGACACGACATGATATCCGGCACAGGCAGCTACCAGTGCCATCCAACCAGTGCCGCTGCCCACGTCAAGCACCCGACTGCCTGGCGCTAGCCTGGCAATTTCGAGGCAGGACTTTCGCTCGGCAAGCGTGTCAAACCCGTAGTCACTCTTCAGTCTGCGCATGTTTGGCGTGGCGAGCTGTGCGGGAATAATCAGATCACACGAGTCATAGGTCTGCGTTTCCATATCCATTTTCCCACTCCCTCTATTTCACCGAATCGCAGGTCAGGCAGCTCATGAACCCTCCACGACCGGCTCCGCCAATGTTTTATACTCCTCAATAGCGAAGCAGATCCTATGCCAACTTGATTGCGACGATGCAATGGATGACGAACTGCGATCCGCCAAGCGCGATGACGGCCGTAGATCGGCAAGATGGCAGTCTTTGATCGGAAAAGATTCGTGCGTATATGCACGGCTCGTGACAACGGTGACCGTTTGGAGCAATCAAGGTATCGAGCGAGATTCGGAGGGTATTGTCTTCGCTCGCAGCCTGCGTAGGGACGGCTTTCAGGTTTTCAAAGATAGCATCGGTTTCGGGGATTTGTTTTGGAACGAGAAAACGGGAACGAGAAAACGGAACGAGGACGAGAAAACGGGACGGGTTGGAGTTGGTCAACCAGACGCAGACCGATAGCGAGTTGGAGGCGATACGGCG
>JBBDHZ010000082.1:0-1198 GCA_040880645.1 Minisyncoccota bacterium | reverse complement strand
TGGCGATTTGGGCCGCCGTGTTGGGACTGAAGGACCGCCGCGACGCACATCGCCGCCTCGTTCGCTGGGCGTATCCCATCTGGCTCTATGTTTCGGTGACCGGAGTGATCGTCTATCTGATGCTGTATCAGATCTACCCGACGCCGCTTACTGTTTAAGCCGGTCGCCAGACGCGGCCAATACACGAGCTTCTATGTTGGCTACCCACCGGTGGCCTACACCCACCTTGTAATATCATCTCCCGCACGCTGCACCGATTCCGTTTAACGCCCAGCCGAAGGCGCCGGCTCTGTCATTTCTGGTGCCGGCGCCTCCGGCTGGGCGTTAAACAGCGACTTCTCGCTTGCCCTCGATCCCCGACTTAAAAACTGCACGACCTCCGGGGGAGCGAATGCATTCTTTGCCGGTAGAATCGGTTATCATCTTGAGGATTGGACGATTCGTCACCTCCACCTCTTTGAACGAGCTCCTTACCATGCGATTCCTTGCTTCCTTACTCGCTTCGGTCTTGATGATGGCTGCGATCCCTTTGCCCACCGCTTCGGCCGCCGACCAGGTCCTCTATATCGCCTCGGCATCCAAGACCGCTGGCATTTCCAGTTGCCGACTCGACATGGCGACCGGTGCCTTCACCGAGCCTACGCCCGCCGTGGAGGCGGCGGATACTGGCTTTTTGTCGCTGCATCCAGAGCAACCATGGATGTATAGCTTGACTGAGGGTAATGTGCATGCGTTCGAAGTGCTTGCCGACGAGGGAAAGCTGCGGCGAATCAACGAGCAGCCGAGCGGCGATATGGGAGCGACCCATCTCGAAGTCGCTCCGCACGGTCGTCTTGTCGCCGTGGCGCACTATGGGGGCGGAAGCACCAGCGTGCTGCCGATTGCCAAAGACGGCAAAGTCGAACCGGTTTCAGGAAACATTCAGCACACCGGTCAAAGCGTTCACCCGCAGCGGCAGAAGAAAGCCTTTGCTCATGGCGTCGCCTTCGATGAAAGCGGTCGTTTCCTATGTGTGGCGGACCTCGGTACCGATCATGTTGAACTTTACCGGGTCAGCGACGACGGAAAGCTTGAAAAAGTTTCCCGTTGGAAAGCGGCGCCCGGTGCGGGACCGCGGCATCTGACGTTCCATCCGAATGGCAGGTTTCTCTACTCGATCAACGAACTTGACAGCACGATTTCGGTGTTGCGGTTTGAT
>JBBDHZ010000081.1:0-1215 GCA_040880645.1 Minisyncoccota bacterium | reverse complement strand
CCTCAATATCGGGAATATCATCGTCGACAAGCTCGATGAACAGCTCTCGGTCGGACGTCATTGATCACCCACCTCCTGCTTGCCCAGCGCGATATTTCCGCGCCACAAGGACGACAGAACCAAACGGATGCAGGGGAGCGGCGGCCTGGCCGCGCATCGAAGTAGAAGCCCAAACGCCCGCCGCCCCCTGATCCGCACCGTTCTGTCGCGAAATCCAAACGTGCTTCAAATCCCCCCCCGCCCCCCCGTTGCTCCGCTTGCCTGAGTGTGCCGCGAGGGAGTAACATGAAACTGAGGCAAAACTATGAGCGATCAACAATTTCTCGAACGCATCGCGTGTGATCCAAAGGTCATGGTCGGTAAGCCAGTGATCAAAGGCACGCGATTGACTGTCGAATACATCCTGAATCTTTTGGCCCACGGTTCATCCACCGCCGACATTCTCGCCGAATATGAAGGACTCACCCCAGAAGATGTTCAGGCGTGCCTTCTATTTGCGTCCCAATCGTTGTCCAGCACAGCATTCATGCCCCTGGTCGCGGAGTCGGCGTAGATGCGGTTCCTCGTCGATGAATGCACCGGTCCAACGGTCGCTCGTTGGCTGCGAGATCAGTCTCACGAAGTTTTTTCCGTGTACGAAGAAGCGCGGGGCGCGGCCGATGATGACATTCTCGACAAAGCCTATTCCGAAAACTGGATTTTGGTCACGAACGACAAGGATTTTGGCGAAAAGGTCTATCGTGAAAAACGGCCGCATCACGGTGTAGTTTTTCTTCGGCTTCAAGACGAACGAGCGGCGTCAAAGATCGACGCGCTTGAAAAACTTCTTGACGGGTACAAAGATCAACTCGCAGACGCTTTTGTCGTTGTTACTGAAACGCAGGTTCGATTTGGCCAAGCGTAAAACACGCGGGCGGGCCGGACTCTTGCTGCGTTCACAATCACCTCCGCGAGCAAATTCCCTTACCGAGGCGCGCCGATTGCTAGCGGCGGCGCTGCTCGACGTGGCAGAAACGCGTTTGGAACTCGGCCAGTCGTTGCCGACACCGAATGCTAGTGCGACGGATCCGGAAATGGATTTTGAGGAGCCGATCTACTTGCACTTGAGCGCCAGCAGCCAAGTCGATCAAGTGCCGACGGGAGAGGTCGCTAAGTCGCGCTAACGGGTGGCGAACGGGCGTCAGAGGTCTATAATCGTAGTTCTTCTCTATCGCG
>JBBDHZ010000080.1:0-6459 GCA_040880645.1 Minisyncoccota bacterium | reverse complement strand
AATCCAGACGGTCTACCTCAGTTACGTCGCTTGAAGCGGCCTGGGCATTTTCGTCGCAAGACCGTCGATCGCGGACAACTTCAGCCCCCGCTCCGCCCTCACGAGACGCTTTTCCGCACCTGAAGGGGTTGCGCGGTGGGTCCACCCCACGACACCTGAACCTGGCAACCCACGATTCAATCGACTTCCAACGCCGGAGAAAGTAGACCGTCTTGTTTCTGGCTTCCTTTTGATCGCGATCATTGCTGTACCCGATGCCATGGTCGCTCGATCGAGCATCGTTAACTGGCTCGCGCTGCTGGACCGAACAGAGAATCCAATAGCCGAGCAATCCAACAATTGGAAGAAGAACCCACAACAGAACACGCCGCGTGAAACGACGTTTGGGACAGGCTGGCATATCGAATGACCATCGATGACCCACTTCGTGGGTCGCGAACGCGGGGAGAAACTGATTGAGTTATTGCTAACTCTATCGGGGTTCCTGCTGTATGTCGAGAAAAACTTCTTGGTGAATTGAGGGCGCTCGCACCCGGGAATCCGGACCATCTATTCGCGTGACTCTCGATTAACTATCACTCCCAGGACGGCGTGGCGTGTTTCAAGCAACGCCTCGACTCCACGGATACTTTGGATCGAAGTGGGACAGCAAGGGGCTTACAGCGCTTCGTCCAGCGCACGCTTGAACTCCGAGGCGGTCTGAAATCGGGCCGCCGCGTCCATTAATAACGCCCGGTCGAGCACTTGCGCCACAGCCGCGGGTATTTCAGCACATTGGTCGCGAATCGGAACCGCGTCATCGCGAAGGATCACCTCGATCGGATCGCGATCCTCGGTCATGTTTCGTGGATATTGCCCCGTGAGGACATTGTAGAATGTCGCCGCGATGCTCCAGATGTCACTGACAGGTTTCGCGTACTTGAAGTTCGTCAATTGTTCGCGAGGCATGAAGTGGTACGTTCCGCCAATCGATCGCGTGGCCGTCATGCCGGATAGCCCAGCGGTTTCGAAGCTTTTCGCCAAGCCAAAATCGGCGATCTTGGCGATCCAGCCCTTGCCGCTTTGATACAAGAGGATGTTTTGCGGCTTCAGATCCCGATGCACAATTCCTTTGGCATGGGCGTATTCCAAACCTTGGAGGCAATGCTTCATGATCGGCCCCGCCGTTTTCAGCGATAACTTACCGCCTTGACGATGCATCCATTGGTCCAAACTCCCACCTTTGCAAAACTCGCAAATGAAGTAGAAAATGCCGTTTCCATCGCCATGCTCGAACAGCTTGACGATGTTGGGATGATCCAAGCCGTCAGTCACTCCAATCTCCCGTTGAAACACTTCACGCGCGGATTCACTGACTGCAATCGCGGGCAGCATCATCTTGATCGCCACGGGCTGGCCGTCCCTCCTTCTCGTTGCCTTTTGGACGAGTCCCATACCGCCTTTGCCGAGCACTTTGCCGAGTTCGTAACCGGATAGAAGCGATTGCTGGTCGGGCTGGATGGTCTTGTCTGCATCGTGTCTCAAGTGCCCAAACCCGCCACTCTCGGAAAGCAGTCTGGTTCGACATTCCTGGCACACGTAATTGCCGCTCGCTCGGGTGCCTACCTCCTCAGATACATCTCGTCGGCATTGGTCACAGCGTCGGGCTTCACGAACAGAAGGAGGTCGTGGTGGATGGGACAGCGCATTCGTCGACAACTGACCACGGCAATTACGACACATAAAACTGCCCGGCATCCATTCGGCTTTTGCCTCGTCTTCGAGTAGCTCCGCGGTGCATTGGCAGCATCGCAGCATAGCCTCAATCGTGACTCGGAGCGTTGTATTGCCGACGACGATTGTATCACCATCGGATAAGTCAACGGTGGGGGAGCGTCGTCCCGACGCGTCACTTGGTTCCTCGTCGAGCGCACGGCCCCCGTACTTCGTGTCATTCACATAGGTGCCAGTGAGGCTGCCAAGATCGCGCAAGTGAGCGTCTGGCGGATTCACCTCCAAGATGAAGTGGTGGCGTGACACGAAACCATCGCCAAGGATCTGAGCGTGGCATGTTCCGTGGCGGCCAAACAAGAAAGTGTCATGAGACTCAAAGGGAAACAGCTTTCCTTTGAGTGGACCAGACATAACTTCAAGAAGAACTTTTGCCGGCATATCCGTGATTCAAGGGACCGATATCTTTTCATTAGAAAGCTACACTATACGCAAAACTCGCGACCGATTCACTACCGCGAGAATGAATGCTGGGTAGGGACAACAGGGAGGAGGGCCAACAGGGGGGCCCATACTCTTATCGCGGACATACCGCGACCGCAGTAGAATCGGCACCAACAAGCAGCTCAGAGGAGAACCGTCATGCCGCGATTAGCTCGGGGGGAATACGTCGATCCCCATGAAGTGCAGGTGTTTCATGCCGTCCAACGCTGCGTGCGAAGGGCCTTTTTGTGTGGCCACGATCTGGTCACTGGAAAGTCCTTCGAGCACCGCCGACAGTGGATTCGCGAGCGGATGGAGTTTCTGGCCTCCGTCTTCGCCATCGATTGCTTGACCTATACCGTGCTCTCGAACCACCTGCATGTCGTCCTTCGCAGTCGGCCCGATGTCGTCGCGACGTGGCACGATGACGACGTCGCTCGCCGCTGGTGCAAGCTGTTTCCTCGCCGGCGGCAGGAAGATGGTTCGCCCGCCGAACCGACTGACGAAGAACTCAAGATGCTGACCGGCAACTCCGTTCGCTTGGCGGAAGTGCGGCGACGGTTGTCCGACGTCAGTTGGTGGATGCGTGCGACGGCGGAGAACATCGCGCGACGAGCGAACCGCGAAGACGAATGCAGCGGCCGATTTTGGGAAGGCCGCTTCAAGGCTCAGTTGTTGTTGGACGAAGCGTCGCTGTTGGCCTGTGCGGCGTATGTGGACTTGAATCCGGTGCGAGCCGCGATCGCGAAATCGCTGCAGGACTCGGAGTTCACGGGTGCGAAGGATCGCCTCGACGACTTGCAGACGCGAATGGAGACGAGCTCGTCCGCCGCGTCGCCTCGCCGTGGCCCGACACGCAGTGCTGCGTCTGGTCGCGCGACTCATGCCTGGGAGCGGAGTCGGCGGCGGCAGAAGAGTGGCTGGATGAGTCCGCTGGAGATCAACGAGAAGTCGGACCCGGCGGGACCGGATGTGAGTCCATGTGGTAGGCGGGCGAGTTTGAAGGGCTTTCTGTCGATGTCGCTGACGAAGTATCTGGAGTTATTGGACTGGACGGGTCGGCAACTTCGTGCGGGCACACGGGGCGCGATTCCGGCGGAGCTAGCTCCGATCTTGGAGCGGTTGGGGTTGGACGCGACGGGCTGGTGTGACTTGGTGCAGAAGTTCGGCAAGTTGTTCAAGCGTGCGGCCGGCACGGCGGCGAGCTTATCGTCGGAGGCGGCTCGACGGGGTCAGAGTTATCTTCAAGCACCGGGTGCGAGTTACCTGACTGCCGCAGGCGGCTAGAGTCGTTCGCTGGATGGCTGCAGCTCGTCGTCCAGAACTCAGGCCGTGCGGCTTGCGCGGCGTGTGCGGCTTGCGTCAGTGAGAGCCTGTCTTCCGCACCGAGATCCCGGTACTTGCATCGATTCCATCCCCGCAGGTCGATGCCTGGCCAACCCGCTATGTCAGAAAACTAGCCTTCGACCATTGGATGACAGGGACTTTGCTGAGTAGAGTATGGGTGTCGCTGTTGGCCCTGTTGGCCCCCTCTATTGGCCCCCTGTTGGCCTCCCGCGTGGTTCTCCTAAAGTCGTCGCGCTCGGCGCAGGTCTCCCGACCTCGCCGAAACCCCGACCGCAGGTTTCCCCGAATTGCATCGCCGCGTCAAGGAGACCTTCGGTCGGACCTCTGTGCGGGGTCGGAGACCCGCGCACAGCAAGAAAGAGAAGAACGGAAAAGAGTAAAACGGCAGAGGGTAATAGCGATAGACAGCAGATTGTTACGGAGTCCTCGCCAAACGAAAACCGTCGTTGAAGTAGCGGTAGACGAGCACGTCCCCGTCGCGATTCGCCGCGCGGGAGAGCCAGGCGCCGTCGCGAAAGGCGCCACCGCGAAGAACACGAGACGAGCCTCCTGATGCATTCACTGGGTTCGGCTGTTTCGCGGCTACCGTCGCGTAAAAGTTCACGTCGTACCAGTCCTGGCACCACTCCCCCACGTTGCCGTGCGTGTCGTACAAGCCGAACGCATTCGCCCGTTTCTGCCCTACTCGATGCGCGTATGGCTCGCCCACATTGGAAGCATTGTCCAAAAACCAAGCGTAGTCTTTCAATGACGCCGCCGAGTCGCCGAAGCTATAGGCAGTCGTGCTCCCCGCGCGGCATGCGTACTCCCACTCCGCCTCCGTCGGCAGCCGGTAGGTTTTGCCTTCCTTGGCACTCAGCCGCCGGCAAAATTCCACCGCGTCCTCCCAACTCACATACGTCGCGGGATAGTCGTTGCCTTCTTTGACAGACGATACGCCGCGCCACGGAGTCGTTCCCATCACGGACTCCCATTGGCCTTGCGTCACCTCCGTCGTCCCCAAGTAAAACGGATTGGTGATCTGCACGCGGTGTTGCGTTTCGTTGCTGCTTCGGTGTTCTTCGGATTCAGGCGACCCCATCAGGAATTCGCCTGCCGGGATCAGTGCCAGCTTCATCCCGATCGTGTTTGTTTCCACAACGCTCGTTCCCAAGCAGTCCGCCCATTGCTGCTGTTTTTGCTTGGCGACCGTTTCGTTGAACGGAGCAATCAAGTCGAGCAACCTGATTCTCACGACCGTCTTCTCGCCTTTGACGATGGTGAAATCGCGGGTTTCAACGACCACGTCGCCGCGCCGCACGATCAGTTCGTGCTCGCCGGTGCGCAACTCAATCGGTTCGCCCAGTCGCTCGACCGAGATCTTTTCCTGGTCCACCACGACCGTTGCCTGGGGATCATCGATTTCAATCTTCACCGTGCCCTTGGCTGTGGGCACGAGAACAATGACGTCCAAGAGCAACAACAGCGCAGCCCCACCGCAAGCTGCGATGCCCCATCGCGTACGCGGCTGGATCTCGAACCACCAGCCGCGTGCTCGATCAGCGGCAACAACAGTTTTCTTGCGCGGTCTCGTTCGCACTGGCTGCTTAGGTGCCACTGAGGATTTGATCGCCATCATTGGTGCGTTCGGAGCTTCCAACAGCACTTCAAGATCCGCAATTAGTGCCGCGGCGGTTTGATACCGCTCGCCGCGTTCTTTCTCTCCGCCGCGCGACAGGATGCGAACTACACGATCCGGAAGATCGGGACGCAGTTGGCGTGGGTCGGGCAGCGGCTCGTAACGGTGCTGATAGCCCAGGGCGGCGAAGTTCGTTGCTTCGAACGGCAGAGCGCCGGTCACCAGGTAATAGTACGTGCAGATCAGCGAGTACAAATCCGAACGGCCGTCGACCTTTTCGTTGGTCCATTGCTCGGGCGCCATGTAGGCCGGCGTTCCCAGCAGCATGCCTTGCTGAGTGAATTGCGTATCGGCCATTTGCTCGCGGGCCAGACCGAAATCGACGACTTTCGTCTCGCCCTTCGTCGTCCGCATCAGATTGCCCGGTTTAATATCGCGATGGACCAAGCCGATTTCATGCGCCGCCGCCAAACCCCGGGCCGCATCGCAAACCACGTTCGTCGCGGCGCGCCAATCCAGTGGCCCATTTTCTCTGATCACTTTGTCCAGCGACTGGCCGTCGACCAACTCCATGGCGATAAAAACTTGCTGCTCTTGGACGCCGAACTGGTACACGATCACAGCGTTGGGATGGTGCAACCGCGCGGCCAGACGCGCCTCGCGGGCAAACCGCTCCCGCCGCTGGTCGTCGTGAGCAATCGCCACCGGCAGAACCTTCAGCGCCACGTCCCGTTCCAAGTGCGGATCACGAGCCCGCCAAACCTCGCCCATCCCACCGGCGCCTAACTTGCTCTTCAGGATGTACTGCGCAAGCTGGTTGCCGGGAACAAGCCCGATATCCGACTGCCCCGGCGCCTCCGACGATGGCCAGCCGTCTGCCATCGGCCGTGAGTATGTCTCGTCGCGGGCAACGATCAAGGTAAAGGTCTCACCGCAACTCTTGCACTGCGCGCGGCCGCCAAGCGATTGCTCGGTCACTTCGTAGGCTTTCGCACAACTTGGACAAGCGACGCGTGGCACGATAACCTCGGAACGCAACGAATTGTTCAGGTACTTAAGGCGGTCTCGCTTCGCTCGACCGCAACTGGTTTGTGCGTAGTTGGTTTGGAGGCGTGCAAGTTCAAAAGCAGGCACGCCCTCGGTAAACTGTTGATTCACGCAAACGAATTAACCCTTTGCCAACGGGCAGTGCCATGAATGCTTTTATACAACGGTTCGGGGCCCAGATTCTAGTGGTCTGGGACAGTTAAAAATTAGGGTTACGGCAGTTGCGATTTTCTGCGAGTCTCGGCGAAACCCTG
>JBBDHZ010000079.1:0-1230 GCA_040880645.1 Minisyncoccota bacterium | reverse complement strand
GTGATACACATATGGCGCAGCAGAACTACACAGATATGTCAGAATCAGACCTTATCAAAACGCTTGGTGAGAAGCGTGCGGCGCTTCGTGAGTTTCGATTTAATATTGCCGGAACGAAAACCCGTGACGTAAAAGAGGGACGGAATCTCCGCAAGGACGTCGCGCGGATCTTAACCGCACTGCATCAGCGCGACCGCGCATACTAAGTATGGAAGCATCAGCATCACAACAGAATAAAGGTCAGCGCACCCTGGAGGGCGTGGTGGTGTCGGACGTCAATAATAAAACCGTTGTGGTTGAGGTCACGCGTTTTGTGCAGCACCCGGTCTATAAGAAGTACGTTGCCTCCAGCAAGCGGTATAAGGCGCACGATGAAGCAAACGAGTGCCGGGTCGGGGACGCAGTGGTGATCCGGGAGTCCCGACCGATCTCGAAGGATAAACGATTCGTCGTGGTTGACCGGGTGCCCCAGGAGGCCGCGCCGGCCGAAGAGGAGTAAACCATTTATATGATCCAAGAAGGAACCATCGTTACGGTAGCAGATAACTCAGGTGCCAAGATCGGCAAGGTCTTTAAGGTGCTTGGAGGTTCCCGACGCCGCTACGCGCGAGTCGGCGATCTTGTCGTGCTGGCCGTTCAGCGAGCAGAGCCGCGCAAGCAGGTGAAGAAAAAGGCGGTTATGCGCGCGGTGATCGTACGGCAGCGCGACACGTATCGACGTAAAGACGGTTCCTATATTCGGTTTGATGATAACGCGGTCGTCCTGGTGGATGATAAAGGTGTCGAGCCGATCGGCGGACGCGTGTTCGGGCCGATTCCTCGCGAGATAAGCGAAAAAGGGTTTCAGCGCATCGCTTCGCTTGCGCCGGAGATCCTGTAATTTTTGTATGAAAATAAAACAAAACGACAACGTAATAGTCATCGCGGGAAAGGACAAAGGCACGGTCGGTGTCGTGACGCGAACGCTGGCCGATGAACACAAGGTTGTGGTTGCCGGGGTGAACACGAAAAAGAAGCACCAGCGCGCCAAGCAGTCGGGAACGCACGGCGAGATCATCGATATTGATCAGCCGATCGATGTGTCAAATGTGGCGCTCGTTGATCCCACGACCGGTAAACCGACCCGGGTCGGCTACATCCGAAAGGATGACGGAACAAAGGTCCGCGTGGGCACGAAAAGCGGTAAAGAGATATAGTTTTGAGTATGGAATCAGTAAAACAAAAACAACA
>JBBDHZ010000078.1:0-6467 GCA_040880645.1 Minisyncoccota bacterium | reverse complement strand
CACGGAGTGTTCGGCCACTCACTGAACCGCGAAGCGGAGGGAAGTGATAGCCTTTGGGCGACATTGTGGCCGAACGCTCCGCGGTCGGATCGTCCGTTAACACCGACCACGGAGTGTTCGGCCACTCACTGAACCGCGAAGCGGAGGGAAGTGATAGCCTTTGGGCGACATTGTGGCCGAACGCTCCGCGGTCGGATCGTCCGTTAACACCGACCACGGAGTGTTCGGCCACTCACTGAACCGCGAAGCGGAGGGAAGTGATAGCCTTTCGGCGACATTGTGGCCGAACGCTCCGCGACTCGGGGGCCATCAACCAACAACCAACAACCAACAACCAACAACCAACAACCAACAACCATCACCCCCCACGTTCCCGCGCCTGCAACTCAATCGCCGCTCGTGACACTTCAATCAACTCGTCCCGTTCAATCGGCCACTCTCCTCCCTCCCGGATCGCCTTCACAAACGCGGCCAACTCCGCCTCATGCCCTTTATCCTGCTTCCTTGTCTTCACCTTCCTGCGTCCGCCCAGTTCTCTTGAAACCCGGAAATTATCGCACACCATCACCTTCCCGCCGGCGAACACCTCCACCCGCTCCTTGGGAAAATCCTTGCTGCCGTTGGCCAAGTAATGCACCGTGGCGATCGAACCGTCGGCGAATGTCAGCTGCAGCGTGACGCAATCGCCCAACCGGCCGTCGCCTCCTTCCATCGGAAACGCTTGCCAACTCGTCATCGGCTGCCCGATCAAAAACCTCGCCAGATCGATAAAATGGCACGCTTCACCCACGATCCGGCCGCCGCCGACTTCCGGATCCTGCGTCCAATGTTCCGCCGGAATCTTTCCCGCGTTCACCGTGATCACCACCGACTTGCTCGACGGGCAGGCGCGCAACCAATCCTTCATCGCCGTCGTATGCGGCGAGAACCGCCGGTTGAACCCGATCATCAGCAGGCAGTCCGAGTGCTCGGCCAGGCAAGCTTCCACGCGCGTCAGCTCCTCGCACGTCAGCGCCAGCGGCTTTTCGACAAACACATGCTTACCGGCCCGCAGCGCATCACAAACCATCGACGCGTGCAGGTGGTGCGGCGTCGTAATAAAAACCGCATCGACCGACTCGTCGGCCAGCACCGCCGTCGCATCGCTGCCGGCGTTCTGAAAGCCGAATTTTTTCTGCGCATGCGCCGCCGAGACGCCCGAGCCGCTGACGATCGAACGTTTTTCGACCCCCGATTTCGGCAGCAGCGGCAGCAACATCCGAGTCGTAAATCCCCCGGCGCCAACGAACGCGACGCGGACGGAACCTTTCGTAGCGGAAGTCGCAGAGACTTCCGAGCACTTGGTAGCGGAAGTCGCAGAGACTTCCCCCGTTTTAACGGAGATTTCGGAACTCTCTGCGAGTTCCGCTACGTCGTCGGAGCTCGTTCCCGTAGCGGAAGTCGCAGAGACTTCCGAGCGTTGCGCGTCCGCTACGTCGCTCGTAGCGGAAGTCGCAGAGACTTCCTTGGTTTGATTGCGAATTTCGGAACTCTCTGCGAGTTCCGCTACGTTTGCTTTCGCTACGCCTTCTTCGGAACTCTCTGCGAGTTCCGCTACGCTATTTCCCTCCCGTAGCGGAAGTCGCAGAGACTTCCCTTTTTGATCGCTGGCGTCGGAACTCTCTGCGAGTTCCGCTACGGTTCTCTCCTCATAATCCAGCACGATCCCCATCGCCCCTGGCTCACCCACCGCTTCATAACCCTTCAACGCCTGATCAAACGCCACCCGATGCGTGATCAGCGGTTCCACATCGATCCTCCCGTCCGCCATCAACTGCAAAACCGCTTCAAAATTCCGCTTCTCCGTCCAGCGAGCAAACCCGATCGGATAATCCAATCCCCGCTTTTCGTAATTCTCGTCGTACCGCCCCGGCCCGTACGAACAAGAGACCTGAAAACTCAGCTCCTTCTCATAAAAATCGGCTCGTTGCAGATTCAGACCGACCACGCCCACCAGCACGATCCGTCCGCGTTGGCGGCACATCGTGGCGGCTTGATGGACCAATTCATCGCTCTTCGTCGACGCCGTGATCAGCACCGCATCGACCCCGACGCCATCGGTCCAATGTTCGGCGGCGGCGACCGGATCCTGGCCCGCGGACAGGTCCACCGTCTCGGCCCCGAACCGCCGTGCCAGTTCCAACTTCTTCGCATCAAAATCGATCCCCAGCACTTGGCAACCGTTGGCGCGAAGAATCTGCACCGCCAGCAAACCGATCAACCCCAACCCACTGACGACGACGCGTTCACCCAGCGTGGGCTGAATCAGTCGCACACCCTGCAGCCCGATCGCGGCGACGACCGTGAAAGCGGCCGTTTCGTCGCTGACGTTATCGGGGATTTTCGCCGTCAGATTCACCGGGACGACCACCGTCTCGGCATGCGGCCCATTCGACGCGACGCGGTCGCCGGGTTTGTAAGACGAATTCGCGTCGGCGTCGACGACTCGGCCGACATTGCAATAGCCCAGCGGGATCGGCGTATCAAGTTTCGCTTTAACCGCATCGACCGTCGTCCACAGGCCATCGGTCTGGATCTTTTGCAGAACCTGTTTGACCTTTTCGGGTTGCGAGCGAGCTTTCGCGATCCAGCCCCCCTTGCCGAAATCGATCAGCATCTTCTCGGTGCCGAGAGAAACCAGCGACCGAGAAGTCTCGACAAGCACCGAGCCCGAGCCGCGCCGAGGCACCGGCACCTCCGCCAGGATCGTTTCGCCGTTACCAAGATTTTGAAGGATTTGTTTCATGAAAAAAAATTGAGCGGAACGGCGCTAGCCGCCGGCCTTACGAGAAGCTAGTGGTTAGAAGACATCGTAGCTACGTTCGCCAGAACGTGGGCCCGTAGCATTGTGGCCGAACGCTCCGCGGTCGGATCGTCCGTTAACACCGACCACGGAGTGTTCGGCCACTCACTCGGACCGCGAAGCGGTGGAATTTGGTAGCCCCGGACGCAAGTCCGAGGTCGGCTGCCCTCGCTCCGCGACTGGGCGGCGCTGATTGGGTTCCGCGACTGGCGCCATGTTCTTCTCGGACCGCTCTGCGAGTTCCCCTATGAGATCCACCACGTTCTGGCGAACGTAGCTACGAGAGCGGCCCCTCGCAACCAACAACCAACAACTTTATTCGTGTCATTCGTCCTATTCGTGGTTGCGATTTTCCTTCCTCTGTGCATCTTCGTGTTCTCTGTGGTGAACTCACTTCTCGCCACTCGCCACTCGTCTCTCGCTACTGCTTCTTCGCCGGCGCACCGCCAACAGCGCGACCACCACAACAACCGCGGCCCCAACCACCCACCGCCCATTTCCATACCGCAGGTGATAATACCCCAGCTTCAAATACTCGCTGACGATCAGGCGCCGGCCGGTATCCGTCCACCACCACCGCGGCGTTTCGAACCCCGGGTTCGGCGCCGCCACCATCACGATCCGATCGGACCAATCGGGGTATCGGTGACGAATCGTCCAGCGAGTCCGCCGCGTGTGGAACTCGCTGGTGACCACCGCCACGGTCGCGTCGGGATGCTCGTTCATGTACGCGTCCAGTTGGTCCAAATCATCCGCCGTGCTGGTACTGGCTCCGTCGAGCATTTCGATCTGGCTCGAATCCAGCTCGCGGACCTCGGCCACACCTCGGATAATTTCATGCGTCGGCGGGGCCACGCCATCTTCGACATCGGGCGATGCTTCGTTCTGATTGATCAGCATCGCCTCGGCCAGCTCGGTACGGACCCAGGCGGCAGCGACGAAAGGCCGAGTATGCTCGTCGCCCGGCAGCGGCAGCACCGCCGTCACCGGTTGGGGCGTTTCGCCCACATCCAGCCAGCCCGCCAGCGGAGGCAAGACCGAGTCCCTGCCAAACCAAACGGCCATGAAGCCAATCAGCAGGAGCAACCCGGCAGCAAAAAATCGACGACGAGTCATGATCGGACCGAGAAAGGGACAACCACGGAGGAAGTTGCTAGTTGCTAGCGGCGAGTGGCTAGTCACAGCCGCGTAGCGGCATAAGTGGTCGAACGCTCCGCGGTCGGATCGTCCGCTAACACCGACCGCGGAGCGTTCGGCCACTTACGGAACCGCGAAGCGGTGGGATTTGATAGCCTCGGACGCAAGTCCGAGGTAGGCATTTAACAACCGTACCGAGAGTCGCGAAGCGACGGCATTGGGTTGTACAAAGTCCGCGACGACGTCCTGTTCGCTACGGCGTCTTCTCGAACAGGGCGTTCAGGTGCGAGAGGATTTCCGGTTCTTCTTTAAGTTCAACAAGAGGCGTTAGTTCTTCAATAATGAGTTCGCGGTCCAGCTTTTCGCCTTGTCGGATAATCACTTTTTCCACGTCAATCCAGTCTTGCGGACGACTGGCAAAGGCTTTCAATACGACGAGGTCCTCGGCACTGCAGGTACGGATTCGGCCATGTTCGGGAACAATCCAAAAGCTGGCGCGATCGACCATCCGCTGCTCATAAGGCATCCCGCCCAGTGAGAGGTCGATTCCCAAACCGTCTGCGCTTTCCAGCAAAAGGATGCGATTTTCGATTGCGAACGCTGGTGCGTTTTCTATCCGGGCTGTGAATAGAGCCGTTAGCTTTTGCACAACTCGACGCTCGTTTCCGAATCCAACGAAAACGGTTGCGTCGACATCAACCGTCTGCCGCGGCTCACCCCACCGCTGAAATGCGACACCTCCGATAAGGCAGTACGGAAGTTGAAGCTCATCGAGTCGCTCACTGAGCTCTGCAGCGAGTTGGAGGACATTGTTGATGCCAAAGCCCTTGCTCATGTTTCCCTTTGAGCTCGCCATTTCTTCATAAGCCGTTGGAACTCGAGCAACCCCGAATCGCCACGAGGAACGACGGGGTGAGCCAAGCCTAAGAACGTTGCCAGTCTTGTCCCTTCCGCTTCATCCAACTGTCGAAGTTCCGCGTTGCGCAGTCGCTCGAGCTCTGGCCCTGCCCGCCGCCAAGCGGCAATCCATTGTTTTTCTTGTTCTGTCGGCATGACGTTTTCCTTAGAGCGTGTTTTAAAATGCAGTGAAAATCTATTGCAGCGAATCTCGATCGATCCGAATATTTGTTTTGGAAAAGCATGCATTCGCGGCACCAGGATTTGGGTATCGCTGATTCTCGATTTGCTCGCCAGCGGAGAAACAACCGAGTCGATCTTGGCGGAATACCCGCAACTTTCCGCCGAGGACATCCAAGCATGCCTAGCCTACGGTGCCGAAATGTCGCGAGAACGCTATGTGGATTTGCCGACGGCGAGCTGAATTGTGCGACTGAAATTAGACGAGAATTTGGGCCGCCGGTGCCAGAGCGTCTTTGAGTCGTTTGGCCATGAAACGGCGACCGTGACGGGACAAGCGCTCTCGGGTACCGAAGACGAGAAGCGAGTGGGCAAGACATTCCGTTTCGAAGCGCCAGCGAGTGAATCCCGACGGCGGGCGGAACGTTCCGACAAAAAAAAACCCACGCAATCCAGCTTTCCAGGATCATCTGTCTGAGTCGCCCATCTCCGTGTCTCCCCCGCGCCTCTGTATCGCCCGGTGTGCTAAAATAGTACCGGATGCTCTGCCGTAGCCATCCGCCACGCCCTTCTTCCAAGGACCGATTGACCATGTTCTCCGATCCACCCATTGCGTTTCGGGAATTTATAATGGCTGAAGGTTTGACGTTAGCAACCATCCATGGCGCGGTGCTGGAGCACTTGCGCGGTAGCAATGATGCGGCAATTTTTGGGGCGCAGGCGGTCAATGCGTATGTCGACATTCAACGAATGACGCAAGATGTGGATATCCTTTCAAGCCGCGCAGAAGCTTTTTCGCAGGAACTATGCGAGCAGCTTCATCAGCGATTTCACATCGCAGTACGAGTCCGAACCGTCGCGAGTGGATCCGGTTTTCGGATATATCAAGTGCGCTCGCCGCGCAATCGGCACTTAGTCGATGTGCGTTATGTTCCGGAGTTGCCGACCTGTCAGCGAATCGGAGAAATTCTTGTCGTCGCTCCTGTTGAATTGATGGCGATGAAAGTCGTCAGCATGACGGCGCGTCCGAAAACACCGAAGGGGCTGACGGATGAAGCGGACTTGCTGCGGCTGACGCAAAAGTTTCCTGAACTAAAGAGACCGGCAAGTCCGGTTCTGTACGAACTCCAGCGACTCGGTGCGTCGGACAGGGCATTGCAATCGTGGCATGAACTCGTCGAACGAGACACGCTGCCAGACGAGGACGACGGTTACTAAGCCACCATGCACGAAGTGTCGTCAGTCGCGCAGCAACGTAGAACGGAATTCATTCCGTTGTCCTCGACCGCTTCGCGGTCGTTCGCACCGATCCCGAAGGGAGACAAGGAGACAAGGAGACAAGGAGACAAGGAGAGTGGGAGAGTGGGAGAGTGGGAGAGCAGCCGCGAAGCGGCGTAAGTGGCCGAACGCT
>JBBDHZ010000077.1:0-6578 GCA_040880645.1 Minisyncoccota bacterium | reverse complement strand
TAACTCTCGGAGGGGTACGGCCACTGTGCCGCCGTCCACAAGCCGCCATCGACATACACGGTTTGTCCGGTTGTGAATTCGGCGGCATCACTTGCCAGAAAGACGACGACGGCGGCAACGTCTTGAGCCCGTCCGACGCGACGCATCGGCGTGATCGGCCCCCACGTCCCGGCATAGTCCCCCGCTTCGAGCTTGGTGCGTTCGATCTCGATCGCGCCGGGCGCGACGCAGTTGACCCGGATGCCGATCGGGCCGAGTTCCACCGCACAGACCTTCGTCAAATTCTCGATGCCACCCTTCGAAGCACAGTAGTCGACGAGCGACGGAAAAGGCTGCTTGTTGGCACCCGAGCCAATATTGATGATCGCGCCACCGGTCCCTTGTTGCTTCATCATCCGCGCCGCTTGCTGCGAACAGAGGAAACAGCCTTTTAAGTTCGTCCGAATGGTCCGGTCGAAGTCCTCTTCTTTCAGGTCCAAGAGCGACGCAAACGTTTGCACGCCGGCGTTGTTCACCAGCAAGTCGAGTTGTCCGGCCCCAGCTCGCAGTTTGTCGAACATCGTCGAGACTTGTTTGCCATTGCCGACGTCGGCTTGCAAGACCCAAGACTGCCTGCCTAGTTCCCGCACATGTGCCGCCGTCTCTTCAGCCCCGGTCTGGTCGCGATAGTAATTTATGACCACATCCCAGCCCGCCTGCGCTAGTCCATAGGCGATTCCCCGTCCGATCCCTTTGCTTGCCCCAGTTACGAGAGCGACTTTCGATTCCTGCGTCACGCTACAACTCCCTTCATCTCGTTGGTCAGGTGAATCCGGCTTGTCCATTTATACGTGCCGCCGCGGTTCTTTCAACTGTGAGCGTCACAGCCACTTGAAAGAACATAGCCGTTGGATCCGCCGTGGTGTATTCATGGTCCAGCATTTCCTCTCGATTTGCCTTGTGCAACTCCCTGCGCGCGGGGTGTCACGCGGGCCAATCCGGCGGAGGTGGCGAGCCATAGGTCGTTGCCGACCGCAACTGCGGCGCGGGTCGTGTAAGTTGTACTCATGTGGAAACCATCCCGCAAACCGTACATGCGAAACTCACCCGTCTCCGGGTTGACACGATAGAATCCGACGCTGCGAAATCGCGCCCAAGGATATCCGCCATACCATACTTGGCCGTTGTGTTCGATCGCAAACAGAATCCTGATGCCGGCCTGGCCCCGTTCGTTGAACCAAGCCGCCTGAAAACGAGCTGCTTCCGCCTCGTCCGCGGCATACGGAAAGATTTCGCGGCCGTATTTGGTGGCCCAGACATGGGACTTACCTGGAAAGATGCGAACTTCGCCGAGCCCGCTTCCTTCCATCGTCTTTGTCCACTGGCGGTCTTCCAGGTCGAACTCATAAACACCGACTCGCGTTGCAGCCAGCAAGTGTTCGCCTTGCACGAACAGCGACGACGGCGAGAGATCAGGTGCGATCTGGCCAACCGCTTCATCGAGCGCTGCGTCACTCACCGGGGCCACCGCAACGCCGCGAACGATTCCCGTCAGCGACTCGACGATGCGAATCAGCACACGTAATGTCTGATCGTCCACTTCTGGTTTCTGCAGTTCCAGCGTAACGATCAAATCGGCCGAGACAATCTTTCCCAGTTGCAGCCTTGTGACTTCGTTTTGGCCGAGATCCTCGGACAGTGCGAGTTCTTGCAACGCCAGATCAATCTGCCGCCGCTCGACAACGGACAGCCCGGATTGCATCGAGACCTCAGACTCGAGCACTGCCAGCAGAGCTTCCATCAGTTCGCGTTCCGACTTGCCTGCATCCGCAAAGACAGTGGCCGTGAGCGCGACCGTTGACTCGGCGTCACTTTCGCCGACTGCTCGAGCGTTCTGCTGGAGGAATATTGTTACTAGAAGCAGCGAGATGGCGCTAACACGGCTGAACATTGCAGGTTTCCCATCAAATAAGCGGGCGGTATGCGCAGCGACACGATTCGTTCCTGATTGTAGCGGTGGCTCCTACTTCTTCTTCGCGGGCTTGACGATCTTCGGCAGCAGACGTCCGGCGATACTGGCGGCGGCGTCTTGCAACGCGGACTTGCCAGCCACTTGCTCGACCAAGTCCACTCCCAGGGCGACTTGCCGGTCGATGGCCAGTAGTTGGCCCGTCTCGCGGTCCACAGCCTTCAGCTCAAGCCTGGCCTTCACCGAAATCAGATTGCCATGTCGCGCAGCGAATTGGCTGAAGCCTTCGCCCACAAGCAGCACATCGGCGTCATTTCGATTGCCTTCCTGACGATCGATAACGTTAAAACCCAACTCCTTACAGAAGATCGCTAGCTCTGTTGCGGCCGCCGGGTCGAGCGTAGTCTGGCCAACATGCCGTTCGGGGATGTCGATCCAGACCGATGGACGTTTGCCTTTTCCCAGCACTTCCGCGACGGCGGCAACGCGATCTTCGCGCGTGAGCGATTGAGCAACCAGCTCGCCGGCTCGTTCCGATATCGTGGCGGCCACGGTTTCCGCCAGATTCTGCACGAGTCGATCAAGATCGTCATCTGTCTGGCCTTTCGACGACGCGCCCAACACGCGGCTCGTCTCCGTGCCAATAATCTTCGCAACGAGATACAAATGGTCATCCACGACGACCACCGAGCCGGTGACGATGATCTTCGCGCCGGTCAGATATCCGACCTGGGTCGCCTGTCCTGGATTCACCAAGCCCGACAGATTCAGCTCCTGTTCGTCGAACAGTTTATTGATGTCTTCGCGCTCGACAAGATACAAATCCGGATTCACGATCAGTTGGGCGAACAGCAAGTCGGTCACCTTCGCTCCCAGTTCAGCCGCATCGCGGCCGCGCTCCTGAAACGGCAGGACCGCGATTGGAAAGATGGCCGATTCGTCTTTACTCCGTTGATCCTGAGCCGGCAGTACAGCCCCGGACAGTAGAACGATCGTCAGAGCCACAGGTATACACCGGCGAAGTCTCGGAAGGGACATCAGCTAATCTCCTAGAGAAGGGTTGGTCTTCAGTTGTCAGATGCAGGTGGGGACAGGTGTTCGAGCAGTCGAAGCAGCAAAAACCGGGGCGTCGGGCCGCTATTCCAATGTTCAATGACACGGAAGCCGCATAACACCAGCGCGCCCCCCGATTCCGGATAGCGGACTTCCAGCCACGGCCAGGCACGCGACTCATCCGACACCGTGGCTTCAACTCGATTGTGGCGGCTTTCGATCAGGAACTTGCTCGCGGGAACCGCGTTGTTCGTCCCTTGCCAAGCCAAGGCATCGAGACGTTTATCCAGCTCGCTAATGATGTGCTGTCTTGCGAAGCGCAGCTCGCCGGGAGCGCCGCCATCCGGCAGACCGTCACGCGCCGTTCCGGGAACCGTCAGAGAACCATCCGCCGGAGCCAGCAACAGGACCCGGCGACCGGAAGCCGCGGCCTGCAACACGGTCTCGGCCAGCGATCGATGCTTACGTAGCGACACTCCTTCACCAATCACCAAGATCCCTGGTTGCTCGGGATCATGAATTGCGGCCAAATTGTGGGTGGACCGGTACGGAAGGTGCGAGTCATCGAACCGCTGCGAGGTGTTTTCAACTGGATCGAACAACGTGATGTCGAGCGACCGCAGCCACTCGTCGCGCGGGCCGAAAGGATCGTCAGGAAACAGCCACAGTCGCAGCTCTTGGCGTGATACTTCGTCCTGCTCGACGACGACCGCGACGGTCAGCGTGATCGGCAGTACGACCTCGTCGCGCAACGCGTTCAGTCGGAACTTGATCGTCACATCGGCCGCCTGCTCCGTGACGCGCAGTTCCTGCTCGCCGCGAGCAAGCGTGCGATCTTGGGCCGACAGGCTCCAGACGAATCGGCCAACGAGCGGTTGGTCAGATTCCACGCGAAAACCACGGCTAATCTCGCGTCCGCCAAACTCATTCGTGTGATGTTCCACCGGACGCACGATGATATCGGCCGTTGCGGTGGTGGAGCAAGCGAAGCAGATTGCGACAATTGCGACACGCGCGAGCAGCATGCGTCCCCTGATCCAAATCGCGGCCCACCTTCGCGGTGCGGGCTCAGCACCCACAGCAGATGTTGCTGCCACGGAGCAGAGGGTGATCAGCAGAACTTGTAACGCCTGTCGCATATTCAAGACTTCTGAAACTTAGATTTGTGATGGATGTAGAGGCATCACGGTTTGGAAGACACACTGCTCGATTCCACCTTGGGTCGAACAACCGACGCGCGTCGGTTGGCCGGTCTGCAGCACCATGCTCGAAGAGGATTCCAGTCGAGTCCCCTGGTCCAGCCTCAGGTCCATGTCCACCGCCACTTCGCCGCCGGGCATCCGGTAAGTCCAGAGCGCGAGTGAGGAACCGCCGAGCTGCTCGGGGGCGACCTCGACAAGTGCCTCGCTACGTGAGATCACATCCGTCTGCCAAACTGTCGACCAAGGTACGTCGGGCGAGATGCGTTGAGCCACGACGACACGGACGAGCATGAAAGTGTCATCCTGCACCGCTTGATCACCAACCTCAACCGCCACTTTACGTTCGCCATCGGCAATCCAAGCCAGTTGGTTCTCGAACAGGGCATTTGTTTCTGTAAGCAACTGTCGCTTGGCGGCTAGCACGGTCGCACCGAGCGTCGCGGCAGCGGGATATCCGTTCGCAACTGCTGTTGCGGGTGGTACGTTGCCAGTTGACGCGGCGATGGGGCGCGCTGGCTGCTGGTTATTGCGTGTTGCCGGACTCAAGTTGTAGTACAGCAAACATCCGGCCAGAGCCAGTATTAACAGCAACCCGCCACCACCGATCATCAACTTGCTTCCCTGATCGGCGGTAGGCCGGAACAACGCCTTGCGCCGTTCCGGCAGAGTCACATTTGGCGCATGCTGGAACTGCCCAGACTCGTTCCGGCCTACCTCTAGCCCGTCGCGGGCGACGGAGAGGATCTGAGCCGCCAGGCGACGACAATGTTCGTCGCCGGCCTTGCGCGATGCGGCCCAGTCGCTGAGCAGTTGGTCAAGTGAGTCGGGTGAGTTGTTCATGACAAGTAGTCCCGCAGTTTGTGCTTGAGTTGCTTACGTGCCTCGTGAACACGCCAATGCATTGTCGACTCGCCACAGTCTTCGATCGCCGAAGCTTCGCGGGCGCTAAGGCCTTGCAGTGCCGTGAGCACGATCGCAGCGCGTAGCTTCGGCGACAGGGTCGCGATGGCGGTCTCGATTTGGGGCCGCAATTCTGCATTTGTTGCCGCTCGATCCGGACTGGAATCACTGCAGCTTGGTTCGACGAGTGCGTCTTGAAATACGACCGGCGAGCGATTTTGCCGATCGAGGTAACCATGCGTCGTATTCATCGCAATCCGATACAGCCACGTGCCGAACTGCGAGCGGCCCTGGTACGAATCGATCGCCCGGACAGCTCGCAGTAGCGTCTCCTGCGTCAAGTCGTCGGCGGCGTTGTCGTCGAGCACCATCTGAAAGATCATTGCACGGACTCTTGGTACATGGCGTTTTACTAGTTCTTCCAGCGCAGCGTCGGCACGAAATTCCCGATAACGGGCGACAAGTTCTTCATCGGAAGCTGTTGCCGTCAACGTGGTTCTCGCGCTCGTGTCCACTTGCTGTCTCTGAGTTAGACCGTTCACCGCAACAAATCTTGGGTGATTTCCGGATAATTCTCTACCGCAGGAATCGGAAAAGTATTCCTTGCCGTCACGTCGCGTGGAGCACTAACTTGCCTTTCTCGATGCAAAAGAACACACTTGCAATTCGCTTCGCCGAGATGTTGCTGCGGATTTCCCAAAGGCCCGGTCGACCAGCTAACGGACGACAAAGCGGCATCCCGACTGGCCATCCGAATTCGGCAGTGCGAATATCATCACCAACGATCTTCCGGTTACCCGCATCAAGCGATAGAAGCCACTTTCGTGATAGAATGGTAGCATGCCCTCTTCCAATCAGCAGCCGTCTTCCGCCGAAAGCGGGCGTCGCTTTGCGACGACGCGCTGGAGCACCGTGTTGGCGGCCCAGCAGGAAGGAACGGCCGGCTCGGAGACCGCTCTCGCCACTCTCTGCGAGACTTATTGGTTTCCGCTGTATGGCTACGTGCGGCGGCAAGGATACCAGCCTGCCGAAGCGCAAGACCTGACGCCGGCGTTTTTTGCTCGGCTGCTGGAAAAGAACGATCTGCGGGAGGTGGGCCGCGACCGAGGCAAGTTTCGCAGTTTTCTGCTAATCGTCTGGTATTTCTCAGTATCGCCGCTGGCGTTCGCTGTGCCATTCAGCATTCTCGTCTGCGTGGTTATCGCGATATTGGTGTGGTTGGCTTGGCGAACTGTGCGTGTCGAAGAAGATCGATCGGCCGGTCAGCGGGGGACGCCGCCCAAGCAACCAAGTGGTATCAGGGAAGGCGGCCGGAGAGAGCGATGATGGATCGGGGCGTCCGCGGACCCGATCGGTGGGGCACTGGTGCGGAAGCCCCGCGATTCGTTTGGCGGCTGTGCGTCGCTTCAATCCGGTGTGGCTGACTACTCCCAACTTGTTGCACGGCTGGCGTGGCCGGGATAAACTCTTACCTA
>JBBDHZ010000076.1:0-6595 GCA_040880645.1 Minisyncoccota bacterium | reverse complement strand
GGGCGTCCCGAAAGGGATCACTTGCCGCAAGGCAATAACCGATTCGAGGAAGGTGGAATGGCACTTGGAACGACGAAGGCATCATCGAAGACGCGTCCGAAGAAATTGCAAATTCCGCGCCGAGGATGCATCGTTCGGTGAATCAGCCATTTTGTGCCAGATCTGGCATCCAGTACGCCAATTCGCACGGTGCAGCCAGCGGTGGAATTCAACCGGGACCAATTCGGTGCGTGCCACAAGCACTGGCACAAGAATTGCCCCAGAAACCCTGACGCGCCGGTTAAGCTCAGAGGAGTCAACAAGCAAGAGGAGATGTATCGAAGAAGACTCAACCCGAGAGGTAAGGTGGCATAACCCCAAGAGACCTCGACGATTGAATGCATGAACGGAGACGATTCACTCATGAACAACAAAGATCTGCAACGCTACAAGACCAAACTTCTTGACATGCGAAACCGGCTTACTGGCGAAATCGGTCACATGTCCGAAACCGTGGTGACCGATGCTCGGGCAGTCGGAGAGCACGACCGGGCGGTGAGCGAAACCGTGGACAAGGAGGTCGTGCTCGAGAACACCGAGGAAATGATTCGTCGACAAGTTCAGGATGCCCTCCTGCGGATTGAGGCAGGGAGCTACGGCGTGTGCCAAGAGTGCGGTAATCCCATTGCAATACCACGACTGGACGCAGTGCCTTATACGGCATACTGCATCAACTGTGAACGCACTCAAGAAGCAGAATGACCGATCCAAGACTCCATGTCACGAGGAACTGGCATGACGGCGAACAGGCAAGCAACGGATGTCTGGCCTCGCTTGGGCGATGCACTCCTGATCGTGGACTTGCAACGAGATTTTCTTTGCCGATGACCGGCGCATCTTTCATTTCCATGTCTTGGTTCCTTCTGGTCAAAACGTGGCATCGATCGATGTCAGTTTCGACATCGACTTTCGTTGTCATCTGTGCCTCTCCCTTATTCATGCCATTCTGACCCGACGCGGCGCGGGTGCATATCGCCGATACACGATTCTGCAGTGGTGGAAATCACTATGGCAACACCGCACATCGGGCACGCGCGCTTCGTATGCTGTCGGTCGCCAACGGCGGTTCCAGAACGTGCAGTAACCAGCATGTTCTGGCAAGCCGCAGCTAGAGTCGACTGTGCGATGTTTGTTGGTACGAGAGTTGCGGTCGCAACGACTGTGAATTGCGCTACCTGCCACGTACTCAGACGGCAGCAGCAGTGAATAGCCAATTCGTGAAACTTGAAACATGAGAACGACGATGTCATAGATGAATCGATACGCGGCCCAGTGGGTCCTGGAAAACGGCTGAGAGCGGCTACCCGTCCAAAACGGGACGTTTCCGGCCGGACTAGCGAGCTGGAACACCTCTTAACCCGAACGGATCGGCGGGACAGAGACCATCGAGGCTTTGGGCGTTTCGGGAAGTCGCAGCTTCCACCTGCCATTCCTGGTCGAGCGAAAAGGACGACGTCGATGCGAAAAATAGACTTCGAACAGCAGCGAGCTCAGTTGATTGAACGCGAGCTGCGAATGCTTGGAATCCGAGATGAAGCAGTTATGCAAGCTATGAGGTCTGTTCCTCGCGAAGAATTTGTCTCCGAGGAGATGCGTGAGTTTGCTTATCGCAATGCGCCCCTTCCGATCGGATCCGGACAGACGATTTCTCAGCCGCTGATCGTGGCCTACATGACCGAGGCCCTCGAACTTGCACCGCAGGATCGTGTGCTCGAAATTGGAACCGGCTCGGGTTATGCGGCCGCCGTTCTCTCTCGCATTGCCAAGGAAGTGTTCACCATCGAGCGGCATCAGGAATTAGCGGAGACGGCCCGCGAACGACTAGCACGCCTTGGGTATGAGAATGTTCATGTGCTCCACGCGGACGGCACGCGCGGTTGGCCTGAGAAGGCCCCCTTCGACGGGATCGTTGTGGCGGCGGGGGGGCCGGGAGTCCCCTCGGCGCTCTTGGAACAACTCGCTCCGGGTGGACGTCTGGTCATACCGATCGGAGAGCAGAGAGAATCGCAACAATTGATTCGCGTAGTTCGCCGTGGAGAAAAACTCGATTACGAGGAACTGGGCGCCGTCCGCTTTGTCCCTTTGGTTGGCGAGGCGGGCTGGCAGGAGGAAGAGGAACTCAAGCGGCCTCCAACGTCCGCGAGAGTTCCCCCAGAGCGTCCCGGGTTGCCCGAGTTGATCCGGCAGGTCGCCGAGCCCATCCACGCAGTTGACAATCCCGAGTTGGGACCTTTGCTGGAGCGGATCGGCGCTGCCCGCCTCGTGCTGATCGGGGAAGCGACTCACGGGACGTCAGAGTTCTATCGCATTCGCGCCGCGATTACGAAAGCGCTGATCCAACAGAAGGACTTCCAATTTGTGGCCGTCGAGGCTGACTGGCCGGACGCCTACCGGATTCACGATTTCGTCACACACAAACAGCGCGAGGAGCCTCACGACTGGGAAGCCTTCGCCCGATTCCCCACTTGGATGTGGCGCAACCACGAGGTGCTCGAGTTCATTCATTGGCTGCGAGAGTTCAACCTCGCGCAGCGACCGCCAGCCAAACGGGCCGGGTTTTACGGTCTCGACCTGTATAGCATGTTCACGTCCATTGATTGCGTGTTGAAGTATCTCGATCGGGTTGATCCTGACGCGGCGGCCGTGGCGCGAGCACGCTACGGCTGCCTTACCCCGTGGGAAGCGGATCCCGCCAGATATGGCCAGGCGGCATTGACGGGTCGGTATCGCCGTTGTGAAGTCGAAGTGGTACGGATGCTCCAAGACATGCACCAGCGGCGCGTGGAATCGTCCACTCGAGATGGCGAAGACCTGTTCGACGCGCAGCAGAATGCTCGACTTGTGGCCGATGCCGAGGAGTATTATCGCATCATGTATTACGGCTCTGACGAGTCCTGGAATCACCGCGATACGCACATGTTCGAGACGTTAAAGATTCTTTTGGATCGGCACGGCCCCAACTCCAAGGCGGTTGTCTGGGAACACAACTCGCACTTGGGTGACGCTTCGGCCACGCAGTATGGGAAGCACGGCCAAATCAATGTCGGACAACTCTGCCGGCAAGCATTCGGAAATCAGGTCTACGCGATCGGACAAGGGACCGACCATGGAACGGTCGCGGCCGCTTCGGACTGGGAAGGCGCGATGGAAATCAAAACCGTGCGTCCCGCGCATCCTGAGAGCTACGAACGGTTGATGCACCTGTCCGAGATGGACGCCTTTTTGCTGCCTCTGACCAAAGCCAGCAACCCGCAGTTAACATCAGCCTTGGCGCAACGTCGCCTGGAAAGGGCGATCGGGGTTATCTACCGTCCAGAAACGGAACGATACAGTCACTACTTTGACGCCTCGCTCCCGCGCCAGTTTGACGAGTGGATCTGGTTCGACGAAACGTCGGCCGTCCACCCGCTTACCACCCAGCAGTCCGCGGAGCACGAACCGCCGCATCCGTTTGCAGTCATTGATCGCTAAGGGGAGAGATAAAGTGAGGGGCGGTCAAATCGGGAATGTGTTTTTTGGCTCCCCCTAACCACGGCCACGATGACTTCCAGACATGACAAACGAGCTTGCACGAGAATTGATGGATGAATTCGCAGAGCGAACCGGGCTCTCCGGCCACGCTTCGCCACGACGCTACTTATGGACCGACGCATTCGCCGTCTGCAATTTTGTGGGACTCTCGCGAGCGACGGGGGATGACCGCTATCTGAAATTCGCGCTGCAACTGATCGACCAAGTCCATCACGTTCTCGGCCGCCACCGCCCGGACGATCCAAGACAAGGTTGGATCAGCGGGCTGTCGGACGACGAAGGCGAGCGCCATCCCACTCGGGGCGGATTGCGGATTGGAAAGAAGTTGAATGAACGCGCGCCCGATCAGTTGCCCGATGCGCGGCTTGAGTGGGAGCAGGACGGCCAGTACTTTCACTATTTGACGAAATGGATGCACGCCCTCTACCGTGCGAGCCAGGAAACGGAAGATGCGCGCTACTATCGTTGGGCGGCCGAACTGGCGAGCGTGGCCCATCAAGCCTTTACGTTCAGTGACTCTCTGGGCCGCAATCAGATGGTCTGGAAGATGAGCATCGACCTCAGCCGGCCGCTGGTCAATTCGATGGGACATCACGATCCACTCGATGGACTGATCACGTTTCTGGAATTGCAGACCGCGGAAGGGTTCGTGACGCAAGCTGACATCGACCTGACTTCCGCCATTATGGATATGACCGAGATGTGTGCGCAAGGTCGTTGGGCGACCGAGGACCCGCTGGGGATTGGCGGCTTACTCGACGACGCCGTGCGGGTCGCCCAGATGGTTGTTGTGCACGGAGTGGAAGTTCGCGATCTGCTGATTCGGCTACTGCGGGAGATTGAGTCTAGTCTGAGAGCATTCGCCGGCATGTCGCCCCTGAGATATTCAGCAGACCAGCGTTTAGCCTTTCGAGAACTGGGGCTCTCGATTGGCGTCCATGGGCTGGACTGGATCGCGGGATTGGTTTCGCGCGATGCGGACGCCGCGGCCCTCATCCGTGACCTGCTCGCATACCGCTCGCTGGCAGAACAGATCGAGGAGTTTTGGTCGCAGCCACTGCATCGCGAAAATCATAGCTGGATGGACCATTGCGACATTAACACAGTCATGCTGGCCACGAGTCTTGCGCCTGACAGCTACCTCAAGATCTAGCCCAAACGTTGCCTGTGACCTTCTTGCCGCTGAGTGATTCATGAAATACAGAACGGAGTAGGATTCCAGAAAAAAAGACGCGAGAAGAGTTTCATGGCTGATTTAACGAGCATGGATCGGGCAGAAGCGTCGCTGGTGGAGGGCCAGAAGTTGCTGATCGCCGCCGAGGAAACGCTGGAATACCATAACGGCCACTTCGCCTACACCGTGATTACTGCGCCGTTTGCTCCGGCAACATGGCCACATTTTCCGGATCGAGGTCAAAACTAATCATGGCATCCAGGCCGGTGGATCGCTGGCGGGAAACGACTCTTCCCCCGCCTCTTGCACGATATCAGGTGCAGCATGAGCGCATGAGCCTCGGGCACGGCGCTCGCGCTCTGCCTCCAACCAGAATTCCACGCCGTCGCCAGCAGGTCTCCCCGCTCGCTCCCATTTGTGATACGCGGCTTCACGAATTGCGTGCTGCTCCTGATCAGCAACAGACATGGTTTCCTCCGATTGTCGCGCCAAGAGAGGGCCCGTCTTGAAAAGCTCCTGTCAGAAAACAGCGTAAGGGAGCGGAGTACGTCACGGAATAAATGACGCCATCGATAAAGGAATGCAAACCAATGCCCACGAGGGCGACCATACCCAGTGCCGAGGGAGCATCAGGCCGGCGTTCACACACGTACGCCGTGACAAAGCGGTTGAACAAGTGGAGCGAGAAGTACCCCATCAAAAGGTAGAGCGGGGCCTGCGAGTTTATCTCGAAGGATTTCGGGATGATGTGCAGGAACGACGCCGCAATCAGCACACCCGCGGCGAAACAGATAAAATAGCTGCTGTTTTGCTGCGCCCATTTTTCGAACCGTTGGATTGCAGCAATCCCCGCGCTCGTGAACGCGGCCGCCAATAGGCTGGCCGTCAAGGCGATCCAAAAGCGATGTTCCACGACCTCTCCTAAGCACTCACTTGCGCGGAAATGCGAGCCATTTCCATCCCCCGGTCAATCGTCAGGCATTAGTCTCGCCGCCATTCCGATGAAACCGCCGAACGGGAGCGGCAAATCTGTCACCCACGGAATCGGCCAAATGGTGGTCCGCCAGCTCGCTCCCAGAAATCGTTGGCCCGCCGCGTCTCGCACGAGCCGCTTTAATTCCCAGGGACCGAAAAAACTCGCGGAGCTCCAAAGCGGTTTTCCTGAGCGCCGATAATTCACAGTAAGTAGGCTCCAGCGATTCAGAACGCCGAGGATCAGCCCATGACGGGCAATCCGAGTCGCTTCGACGAGGGCGCGTAAAGGGTCGGTCACGAATTCCAATGTGGTAATTAGCACGGCCAGATCATAAGACCGGTCGTCAAACGGCAGATCGAGGGCGTCGCCCTCCTGGTAGCAGAGGCAGTTGAGCTTGCGGGCCTCGGCCAGCATAGGGGCCGAAATATCCAGGCCGGTCACCTTCAGATTCTTGGCCGCCAGCCAGCGCGAAAAATGACCCGTCCCGCACCCAATCTCCAATACGCTGCGCACTTGAGAAAAATCGCGCAGCAGCTTTTCCAGCAGACTCTTTTCAAGAATATCCGCCCGCCGCCCAACTCCGCTGTACCACCCTTCGTATCGGGCTGTTAGCTCGGGATCGCTGAAGAGATTCATGCACGGCTGTCTTGTCTGTTTCGTCATCTGAAATGTGCCTGGGACAAGGCATTTCGAGCCCTGTTCCTGTTATTGAATCGTTCAACGTCGCTTCGTGGCGTCGTTAACATCGCTGCTCGCTCTGTGTCGAGCGGATCGTCCAAATGAAGAAATCGAGTGCGATCAATAATCGAATTTTCATTTTTTCGCCTTATCGAAGGGGGACAACTTGCATTGCGGCATCCCCGCCTCGGGCGCGG
>JBBDHZ010000075.1:0-6598 GCA_040880645.1 Minisyncoccota bacterium | reverse complement strand
GCTGCGTTACGAGTACGACCAAACGCGCGGGCTACGAACGATTGCTGATTTGAACGGCAACGTCGTCACCTTTACGGAGAATGCCATCACGCATTCTTCCGGCCAGTCAATCCAGTTGATTCGCGACCATCGAGACCGCATTAAAGAGATCATCGATCCCGCCGGAAATGCGCTTCGCTACACGTACGACCTGGCCGGCGATCTCGTCACCTTCACCAACCAGGCGAACGTCGAGACGCGGTACGAATATCTGGACGATCCGGAGCATTACTTGGATCAGGCGTTCGATTCGCTGGGGCGGCGTGTGCTGAAGGCGGTCTACGAGCAAAATCCGGAAACCGGGCAATTCGAATTCAAAGGCGTGATCGACGCCGCGGGCAATCGCATCGACGACCGCGACTTCGATACCGATCAGAACCAGGGCGTCGTCCGCGACGGCAACGGAAATGCGACAACGCTGGTCTACGACGACCGCGGAAACGTGCTGGAGGAAATCGATCCGCTCGGAAATACCACGTTCCGCCAGTACGACGACGCCCGCAATCCCGATCTGGAAACGCGGATCATCGACCGCGAAGGGAACATTACCGACCGCGAGTACGATGCACGCGGCAATTTGACCACGATTGTCGAACGCGGCAGCACGGGCGAGCCGCTCGATCCGCCGGTCGTGACCGACTTCACTTACGACAGCGGCAACCGAGTGACTTCGATTACCAACGCGCGGGATGCCACAACCACGTTCCGTTACGACACGAAAGGCAACCTCACTGGCATTACCAACGCCGAAGGCAACTCGGCCGCCTTTACCTATGACAGCCAAGGCCGCCGGCAAACGTTCACCGATTTCAACGGCAACACGACTACCTTCGAATACGCATCCGGCGACCAGCCGACAAGGGTCATCTTCGCCGACGATACGTACCAACGCTTCGCCTACAACCAGTTCGGCCAGGTAACGCTTGAGGAATTCTACGAAGCCGATGATACGCTGGTCGAACGGCGGGAAACGAAATACGACAACTCGGGCCGCGTGCTGGAAGAAATCTCCGGCATCGAAGGCGATCCCAATCATCCTCGGACGGTGGTTCGCAAGGTCTACGACGGACACTTGCTGGACTGGGAGATCATCGTCAATCCGGCGTCGCCCAACGAGACGCCCGCCACACCAGTCGATCAGCGTCAAAGTCGCATTACGGATTTTGAATACGACGCCAATGACAATTTGATCCGCCAGACGGATGCCGAGGGCGGTGTCGTCGAGTTCCGCTACGACGCCAACGGCAACCGGGTCATGCTGCAAGATCCAGTCGGCAACATCACGACCTGGGTCTATGACACGTTGAATCGAGTGAGCGAGGAACGCGATCCGTTCTACAACGAAGGCCTGACGATCGACCAGGCCGTCGCCGAACTGGCCACTCCGAGCGGTGCTTCGTGCGAAACGAACTCGCCCGCCGAGCATGTACGACTGACGTGCTACGACGGCGAAGGCAACCAAACGAAAGCCATCGACCGCAACGGCCGGCGGCGTGAATTCGAATACGATCAGGCGGGCCGGTTGCTTGTCGAACAGTGGTACAACGCGCCGAATCACGCCACCGCTCCCGCGGCTCTCGTCGAGACGATCTCGTTCACCTACGACACGCTCGGCAACATGCTGACGGCGTCCGATTCCAACAGCAATTACCTGTTCAGCTACGACACGCTCAACCGCCTGACCTCGGTTGACAACAACCCCGACGGCACGCGCGAAGTGCCCCGCGTGATCCTGACTTACGGGTACGACGCCCAAGGCAATGTGACCTTGACGCAAGACGACGCGGGAGTCACGGTCGAGTCCGAATACGACCAGCGCAACCGCCTGCAAATCCGCAAGTGGTTCGATGCGGACGTCCCGGCAGATGAAACACCGGACGTCGATCCAGCTCGCGTCGATTTCCTTTACAACGCCGCCGGCCGCGAGGCAGAGATTCGGCGTTACTCGGACTTGGACGCCAGCATCCTGGTGGGCCGCACGGTCCGCACCTACGACCTGGCCGGTCGTTCGGATCTCCTCACGCACCGCAACGCGGTCGACGAACTGCTGGCCGGCTATGACTACGATTACGACTTCTCCGGCCTGCTCGTTCACGAAGAACGAACCCATCAAGACGCCCAGTTCGCACAGAGCATCGACTACGGCTACGACCTGACCGGCCAGTTGATCGACGCTCTGTTCAGCGGCCAGGACGACGAACATTACGAGTACGACGCCAACGGCAACCGCATCACGTCTCAGGTCGGCGCGGACCAGCGGACCTATACTACCGGCCCGGCCAATCAACTCGCCAGCGATGGCATCTACCGCTACGAGTACGATGGCGAAGGCAATCTTGTCCTCAAGACGGAGATCGCGACGGGTGAAGCCACCGTCTACGAATACGACCACCGTAACCGCTTGGTCCGCGTGACGATCAAGCCGTCTGCTGAGAGCGATATCATTCTGACGGAAGTCGAATATACCTACGATGCCCTCAACCGTCGCATCGCCTGGATCGCGAATGGCGAGACCATTCACTTCGTCTACAATGGCGATAACGTCTGGGCCGATTTCAACGAAGTCGGGGCAGCAGTTGCTCGCTATCTGTTCGGGAACCAGATCGATCAGAATATTGCTCGCTTCCAAACTGAAGAACGACTCGCTTGGTATCTAACGAACCTACATGGCTCTATCCGCGATTTGGGCAGTCCATCGGGATCTTTCGCGAAGCACTTTAGCTTTGCAGCATTCGGTGATGTACTTGAACAGCCAAGTCTGACGATATCCGATCGGTTCTTGTTTGCCGCGCGCGAGTTCGACATCGAAATCCCCACATACTACTATCGTGCACGCTCGCTCGACCCGATCGCCGGCCGATTCCTTTCGCAGGATCCCCAAGGTTTTGCTGCTGGCGACCTCAACCTCTATCGCTTTGTCGTTAATAGTCCTACCAACGCAACCGATCCAACGGGAACGATTGCGTTGGCTACGTATGCAGCGATCGCGGCAGTTGGAGTAAGCTTTACGTATGGATACCTAGGGGCACCAGCCGATGTCTCAATTTGTGCTGGCTTGGCAGTCGCTTCCTTAGGTATTCCTCCCATAGGAGCTTTCGCCACTATCGCATGTACAATATACGGCTTCGTTGTACTGATCGATTAGCGAGCGTAGCCCGCGCACGTAGGGCACGACGGGCGTGGCCCTGCGTGTGTGACGGGCGTGGGACGGGTGGCCCTGGCTAGGTGGCCCTGTTTGGTTTGCGTGGGACGGGTGGCCCTGTTTGACTGTCGTGCCACTGCTTCGGAGTCCTCGAAGAAGCAGTGTTGACGGACAAGACCAGACCCGAGTTCGACCGACTCCTCTGGAAGTTCATAGTCATTGGTGGTGTGGTCCGTCCTCTCTCACCGTTTGCCAGCACAGCGGCACATCGCACATCGAAAGTCAAATTGCCGCCGATGTAGCTTTTGGAATCCGTCGATCCAGCGACATTACGAAATAGCTCGCTTCAGGAAGCATCAAAGGGGTCAGGTCTCTTTGATGCAGATGTCAAGGCATGTGGGCGGGGTGGCCCTGCTTGATCGTCGTTTCGTGAATTGTCGTGCCACTGCTTCGGAGTCTTCGGAGAAGCAGTGTTGACGGGCGGGACGAGACCGGCGTTCGATCGAGTCCTCTGGAAGATCGAGGGCACCGGTGAGGTGATCCGTCTCCTCTCACTGTTTGCAAGCAAACAGTGGCACGAGTTGTCGGCGTGGCCCTGCTTGGGTCTTGATTCCGGTTTGTCGTGGCGGGGTGGCCCTGCTTGGTGTCTTGATTCCAGTTTGCCGTGCCACTGCTTCGGAGTCTGCGGAGAAGCAGTGCGGACCCGCGAGTTGACGCGAGTTTTCGAACGCGATCGACAAAATCTTTCGAGATGCGATCTTGTTCTCTGCGGCGACGTTCCTCCTTTCACTGCTTGCAAGCAAGCAGTGGCACGAGTGTCGGACGGGTGGCCCTGCTTGTTGTCTCGATTCCGGTTTGTCGTGCCACTGCTTCGGAGTCTTCGGAGAAGCAGTGTTGACGGGCGGGACGAGACCGGCGTTCGATCGCGTTTCCTGCAAGATCGATGGCGTTGGTGATGTGAGACGTCCTCCTCTCACTGTTTGCAAGCGTGGTGCCACTGTTTCGGGGCCCGCCGGTCGGGTGGGACGTGCTGGGCCTGCGAAGAGCGGGCTTGGGCCTGTTGTAGGGACGGTTGCAATTTGGCGATTTGCTCGTGTAAGACAGTCGTGTTACAATCGTGGCATGAATGCAACACTTACGATTCGACTGGACGAAGATCAGCGACAGCGGCTTCGCAAACTGGCTTCACAAATGGGCAAAACCGATTCCGAACTGGTTCGTGAGATGATTGAGCGGTACCTGGCCGCAGAATCGGTCGGAGGCCGTCTTGCGCACTTGAAAGGCGCGCTACCGGATAGCCTACCGCAAAATGATTCGCTTTCCCGGTCAATCCGACAGCGGAACTGGCGCACCTGACGCATGAAGCACTGGCTCCTGGACACCGGACCGATCGTGGCCTTTCTGGACGCCAACGATAGCGAACACGAACGCGTCGCTGCGGCACTGGACGTGTTTACCGGGCGTTTCCTAACTACCAGCGCCGTAGTCGTCGAGGCGATGCACTTCCTTGGCGGTATCCGTTCCGGCCCGGCATTGTTAGTCGATTTTCTGCTGGCATCGCAGTCGGAAATCCACGAATGCACGTCGGTCGAAGACCTGACCGCAGCGGCCGAATTGATGGCAAAATACGGGGATACGCCCATGGATTTCGCCGATGCGACCTTGGTATTGCTGGCGAAGCAGTTGAAGCTCAATTCTGTCTGCACTCTCGACCGCCGCGGGTTTCGGACATACCGCATTGGCCGCAAGGCATTCCAATTGGTCCTAGACGATTGAACTTGATGCTCGACGGGTCGGGTGGCACGCCCTGAGCTTGCGAAGGGCGTGGCTGACGTGCTACATGAGACTGTGTTGGGCGTGACTGTGGTCGCTGAGTTTGTGCCGGCTGCCAGCCACGCCCAGCGCTGCGCTTTGGGCGTGCCACACTTCAGACTTCACCTCTGCTATCATGGTTTGGACCTGAACGTCGCTTATTGAGGCAAGTGCGATGAGAATCTACGACCACGCAACCGGCAAGAGCTACTTTCAAAAACGCCGCAAACGCTACGAGCTGGAAGGGGATGCACGCGACTTCACGTTCTCGTGTTACCATCGCTATCAGTTCCTCAGCCGCGACCGTACCAGGGAGTGGTTTATCGAAGCACTAGCGTCCGCTCGCTCGAAGTACCCGCTGGACCTCTGGGCCTATGTGATCATGCCTGAGCACGTCCACCTACTGCTCTATCCACGCGAGCCCGGCCTGAAGATGGGGCCCATCGTTGGAGAGATCAAAGAAGAAGTCGGACGCAAGGCTGTTCGCTATCTCAAAAAACATGCGCCCAAGTGGCTCGACCGGATTACCGTTCGTGAAGGAAAGCGAATGCGGCACAGGTTCTGGCAACCGGGAGGTGGCTTCGATCGAAACGCCTGCGAAATCGAAACCATCCACCACATGATCGACTACATCCACGCCAACCCTGTACCCAGGGGACTCGTCCAACGAGCCGAAGACTGGTATTGGTCCAGCGCCGGATGGTATGTCGGCAAGCGACCCGCCCCCATCGAAATCGACCGCACCATTCCCATGTACCACTACACTGTGGACTAGCGACCCCGGTGTGGCCTGCGCCGAATCCGCCGGTCGGGTGGCACGTTCGGGTGGCACGCCCTGAGTCTTCGAAGGGCGTGGCTGAGGTGCCGCATGAGAATGTGTTGGGCGCGACTGTAGTCGCTGAGTTTGTGTTGACTACCCGCCACGCCCAGCGCTGCGCTTTGGGCGTGCCACACACCCACGACGATCGCATTAAAATACCCTTCCAAACAGGAGTTTTTCGAGAAAGGTGGTGCTCCAGGCGGCCTTCTTTCGTTTGCCGACCAGGCTTCCCTTCGAAGTGTCCCGTTTGAGTAGGCCGATCGCGAATTTTCTCAGAAAGCCAAAGTTCTCCGTGCTGTCGCCGTTGCGGGTCGGGTGGCACGCCCTGAGCTTGCGGCCGGGTGGCACGCCCTGAGTCCGCGAAGGGCGTGGCTGACGTGCCGCATGAGACTGTGTTGGGCGTGACTGTGGTCGCTGAGTGTGTTGACTGCCCGCCACGCCCCACGCCCAGCGCTGCGCTTTGGGTGTGCCACACATCACACACTGCTTCTAATGATGGTGTGGTGCCTGAACGTCGCCACGCCGCCATCTGGCGCCGCATGGAAAGGGGACGGGTCGGGTGGCCCTGCTTGGGGACGGGGGTCTTTTCCAGCATTCGGCTGATACCGCGTTAAGCTGGGTTGAGTTTGCCGATTTTACGGCTGGTAGCGGTCCTGCGGTCGTTAAGACTCGCGCATTTTGTCTAGGTGGACCCTTCTGATGGACGAATTCAAATCTGGCCCCTGGTGTGTTCAGCAATTCCCGGTGAAGTGGCCCTGAGTGAGGGGAACGCGGCGAGCTGCATG
>JBBDHZ010000074.1:0-6643 GCA_040880645.1 Minisyncoccota bacterium | reverse complement strand
AGAAAATTTTTCGCGTCGGTGGATCAAGAAATCCTGTTGAATATTGTTGCCCGACATATGCACGACTCTGATACTGTCTTACTCATCAATCAAATTGTTAGCAGTTTTAATTCCGGTAAAGGTGGCAAAGGACTTCCGCTCGGAAATCTCACGTCGCAACTGTTAGTGAACGTATACATGAACGAGCTCGATCAGTTTATAAAGCACAGACTCAAGGCAAAATACTACGTTCGCTACGCTGATGATTTCGTTATTCTCTCACAAGATAAAAAATGGCTTCTGTCACTTATTCCACGCATTTCAGATTTCCTCGAATCAAAACTTGCGCTTGCGCTTCATCCCGACAAGGTCTGTATCAAATCATTTGCATCCGGCGTTGATTTTCTCGGCTGGGTACATTTTCCCGACCACCGTGTTTTGCGTACCGCCGCAAAGCGAAAGATGTTGCGGGTGATCGAAGAAAAGAAAAATCAGGAAGAAACTGTGCAGTCGTACATCGGGTTACTTTCGCATGGGAACGCAGAGAAATTACGAGCGCAAGTAGAAAGAATGGTGGAAAACTAACGGGGAGCAACCACGAACGTTTCAACGCCACCAAGCGAACACACGGAAGCGCCGGAGCAGACAACGCGAGCGAGAGCGAGCGGGCAATGCGGCGACCGGAGGGAGCCGGCCGAGGTGCGCAGTTGTTAGCGGTTGTGCTCGAAGTAGGTTCGAGCGACAGCTACTATTTCTCCACATCCAAAAGAAGGAAGCGGAGTTTCCGATGGATGAGATCCAAACTTTGTTGTAAAATCGTCATAATGGATATTGAAAGGCCGAAATCAAAACAACCGATACCTGATCACGCTGAGAAAGTTTTCTCAGGCGTTATGTTCGATGTGTACCAGTGGGAACAGGAGCTATTTGATGGAACCACAACAACATTTGAAAAGCTAAAGCGTCCGGATACCGTTATTGTGTTTCCGGTATTGCCGAACGGACACATACTTCTCACAGAGCAGGAGCAGCCGGGCAAAGAGCCTTTCATTGGTGCGGCCGGCGGTAGGGTAGATCCGGGAGAAGACGTTCTCAGCGCGGCTAAGCGTGAATTGCTAGAGGAGAGTGGGTACGAAGCGGAGCGGTTTTTCTTGTGGGACGCTCGGCACCCGGCCAGTAAAATTGAGTGGGTGGTGTATACGTTTATCGCAAAAGGTCTAACGAAGGTTGCGGATCTTGAACTAGACGCCGGTGAGAGAATTAAACTTAAAGAAGTTGAGTTTGAGGATTTTGTTGAGATCGCTACAACCCGTGAATTTTCAGAAAAAGAAATACTATCAAAGCTGTTCCAGGCACGCCTGTTTCCCGAAGAAAAGAAGAAGTTGAAGACCTTATTTGATCCTACGACATAGAGCGCTGGAACACTTTCGGAAAGTATCTTGGCGATTCTAGTAACTACTGACTAATTCAATGCGCCACCGCAAACCCCATCACCTCGCGTGCTCCCGCGTTGATTAGCGCGGCGCGGGCGGCGGTGTACGTTGCGCCGGTTGTGGTGACGTCGTCGATCAAAATGACGATCCGATTCACCAGTTTGGTTGGCTCGCGAACTTCAAACGCTCCTCTCATATTTTCTAACCGCTCAGCACGGGAAAGCTCGGTCTGCGGGCGACTGGCTCGAGTTCGCTTCAAAATATGAGGTTCGTACGTTGCCCACGGTGCGTTGAGCGCGTCGGTGGTGGCGCGGGCGAGCAGGTCGCTTTGATTCCAGCCGCGTTCCTTGAGTCGCTTGCGCGGCATCGGAACCGAGCTTATCACCACCGGGGAAGAGAAGGATTCAACGGGAGTGCGCTCAGTGAACTCAGCCTGGATATGGTCAGCCAGAATCTCGGCGAACAGGGCAATGATGCGCCGGTTCCCCCGGTACTTGATCTCCCAGATCGCTTGCTGGATCAACGGGTCTTTGTAGGAAAAGCAGGCCGAGAGCGTCGGGTGCTGGGTTGCCGGCGCCGGCGCGGCACGTTCATTGATCTCGTGGGCGGTTGCGTTTTCGAGCGCGGCGACCCGCCGCGGCTGAGGAAAGACGAGATCGATACATCTGCGGGTGATCCGGTAAAAAAATTTCTTCATAGGGTCTTCATAAGGGGAGGAGGGTGCTGGCCGGGCTTTTGAGACCGCTTCGGTAGTGCCCGCGGGGACAATGCCGGTTTGTGTCAGCCTTCTCTATGATACAATACCACGTATCTATGGCGAACTTTCTTTCAAGTATGTTTGGTAATCTCTTCGGCTCGTCGGGCGGCAACACGGCGATCGGTATCGACATCGGCACAAGCGCGATCAAGGTTGTTCAGCTCAAGAAGGAGAAAGGAAAAGTGAAACTCGTGACCTACGGTGCGCTGGCGCTCGGTCCGTACGCGGACAAGCACGTCGGACAGGAAACGGATCTGCCGATCAACACGACGGTCGAGGCACTTACGGATCTTTTGCGTGAAGCAAAGACCTCCACCAAGCAGGGCGGCATCGCGATCCCGTTCTCGTCAACGCTGATGACCATCCTCAAGCTGCCGGATGTGGAAGAGAAGGAGTTTGAACAGATGGTGCCGATCGAGGCGCGCAAGTACGTGCCGACGTCGCTCGACGAAGTCAGTCTTGATTGGACGGTGATACCGAAGGGGAATAAAGCGACTGACCGGGCGAACGAGGCCGCACAAGCAGGCACGGCCGACACGGAAGAGAAAGAAAAAGTCGATGTCCTGATGGTGGCGATCCGCAACGACATTGTTGATCGGTATAAGCGCGTCGTCTCGCGAGCCGAGCTTGACGCGCTCTTCTTCGAGGTGGAGATCTTTTCGACCATTCGGGCGGTTATTTCCGAGGACCAGTCACCGGTGATGGTGATCGATATGGGGGCGGGATCAACCAAGGTGTACGTGATCGAAGACGGTATCGTTCGTCGAACTCACACGGTTAACACCGGGTCGGTTGATCTCACGGAGACGATCGCCGACACGCTCAAGGTCGATCCGGAGGCCGCCGAGATCCTCAAGCGTGGAATGTCTCCGGAAGGCGAGACGCGTGATCGGCGCGCCGAAGTGGCGGACGCGGTGGTCGGCGTGGAAAAGAAGATGCTCGATGAGATCGCCCGATTCGCCAAAGAGTATCAGGGTGAGCACGACGAGGTGACAAGCTGCGTGCTGGTCGGCGGCGGGGTGCTGTTCGAAGGATTTCAAGAAAAGGTCGAGGCGGCGCTTCAGGTGCCGACCTCGCTCGCCAATCCGTTCAAGGATTTTGTTGCCCCGGCGTTTCTCGATGACGTCCTGGCCCAGAACGGTCCGGAGTTTGCGGTGGCAACCGGTATCGCCCTGAGACGCCTGAACGACAAATAAGAACGCAATAAGAACGCGTCGAGGCGTGCAGCCGTGCTCAAAAAGCAATCCACACATTTTCGATAGGGAGTTGCGCTGCTTTTTTGTATAATAGGATCAGAACCTTTTCATCTCTATGCCCGACTCGAGTATCAATACATCATTCATTCCCAAAAAGAACAGCGGCGGCACCGGCCGGTCTGTTGGAAGGCGAGGGCGACTCGGTTGGCCGTTGCTGGGAAGTTTTCTTATTTTGTTGCTTGTCCTGGCTGGTTGGGTCGGGCTGGAGCTGTACACGAACAACCTCGAAGAACAGATCGACGCACGCCAGCAGACACTGGCTGTCGAGCGTGCAACACTCAATACCCGGGCCGTTGAGGAAATTCTGCGGGCCGATCGCCGGATGAAACTCGCCGATGCGGTCCTCCAGCAACACATTGCCCCGTCGGCGATCCTTCGTGAGCTTGAGCAGCGAACCGTGGACGGACTTCGATACACAACCCTCTCGTACGAGCAGGACGGTCCGCGGGCCGACGGTGTTCTTACTCTGGAAGGAGAGGCGCACAACTTTGCGACGGTGGTGGTGCAGGCCGACCTTTTCAAACAGTCACCTCTTTTTTCCGGGGTAGCATTTTCTGACCTGAATAAGTCGACCAGTCGCGTGAGCGACGGGGTGGTGTTCACCGCCCAGCTGACCGTACCGGCTGACGCCATTCGCTACCGAGCCGCATCGCCATCAGTATCCGCAGCGGCCGAGAGCGAGGTATCAGGTACCGCCGACATCCAGGAACGTAACGACACCTAATCGTATGAAACCGATCATTGCACTTGCCACTCTTATCGCTGCCGGTATCGCCGGGTATCTCTATGTATGGCCGGCGTACGGACAGATGGAAGTTGTTGCCGAGGAGCTTGCCGAGTACGACCGGGCGCTTGAAAAAATAGAAGAGTTCAAATCACTGCGGGACACGTATGTGAGCGAGTACAACAGTCTGCCGGACGAACAGGTGCGACGAATGGAGACACTGCTGCCGAACGAGACCAACGAACTTCAGCTCCTGATGAATATCGACGTGTTCGCTGGTGAGTTCGGTATCGATGTTACCGAGATTGAGATCGCTGAACCGCCCCGGAACAGTGCCGCCGCCGAACAGAACGATCGAACGGTCAAGCCGACACGGGTGGTGGTTCGATTTGAAGACGACTACGAGACGCTCGCGGCGTTCCTCGAGGGGCTCGAGTCGCGCTTGCGGCTGCTTGATGTTGTGGCCATTGATATCGATACGACCCGTTCGTTCCGAGGAGGAGATGGCTACAGCTACACGCTTACCTTGCTTACCTACGCACTGCAGTAATTTCAATCATCACTATGTGGGACGTAATCAAAAAAAATAAATTCAGCATCGGACTGCTCGTGATCATTATCATCGGGGCGGTGGTGTACAGTATCTTTTTCCTTGGCGCCGAGGCACCGTCAGATTCTGCCGATCAACCGGTCGTGCAGAATGCGCGTGTCGGTGAGGAGATATTTCAGCTGGTGGAGCGGCTTGAGCGTATCGATCTTGAGCCGACCATCTTCGGCCGGGCCGCTTTCGCGTCCCTGCGTGACTTCGGCTATGCGCCGCGGCAACGAAACGTAAGCCGTCCGGACCCGTTTGCGCCGATCGGCAACGCACCGTCGGACGACGGAGTCGTGCGGCAGTAGCCGGATGATCCGGGTACGGGCCTTCCTGCACCAGAAAAACACTCGAGGAGGCAGTCAGCGAGGCACCGGCACCGGTGGCGTATGAATATATGGAATTTCTTGACTTTGTTGCAGAAAAACAGAATCTGAGCGAGGAGGAGCTTCAAAAGATCCACGATACGGTGGCGGCGGCCGACGCATACCCTGATGAGGCCCTCGAAGACAGCGGACTCGAGCTCTCCGAGATCCGCGCGCTCAAGGAAGAGTTCTACGGTGTTGACTCAGCGGTTATTTCGGACGAAGAAAAGATCCCTCACGAAACGCTTAAGTACATTCCCGAGGAGTCGGCGCAGTACTATCAGGTTATACCGCTGTCGGTCAGGGGTGGTGTGATCACGGTCGGCATCGTTGATCCCAACAGCATCGAGGCGCGCGACGCTCTTAACTTTATTGCGTCCAAGCACGGACTCGAGTATTCCTTTGTCGTGATCACGCACCAGGACTTTCTGAACGGTATGAAGCAGTACGGTGGACTGAGCGGCGAGGTGACGGAGGCCCTGAGCGAACTGGAGGTGGAGATGACCGGCGGTATCAGCGAAGACGATGAGCGTTCGGTCGAGGCGCCCCGTGACCAGACCGATAAGCTGGCACAAGGCGGCGAGATAAAAGAAAGCGACACCGTTTCCGGCAGTGAGGGGACCATTGTTGAGGACGCGCCGGTCACGAAGATCGTGGCGACGATTCTGCGGTACGCGACGGACGGGGGCGCCTCGGACGTGCATATTGAACGCACGCGGGACAATGTGCGCGTGCGTTTTCGTGTTGACGGCGATCTGAACACCAGTTTGATGCTGCCGACCAAAGTGCACGCCGCGGTGGTCGCTCGTATCAAAATCCTGTCGAATATGCGGCTGGATGAAAAACGAAAGCCGCAAGACGGCCGCTTTTCGGCAAAGATCGAAGGGCGCCAGATCGATTTCCGTGTCTCGACATTTCCGGCATACTACGGCGAGAAGGTGGTGATGCGTATTCTCGATCGCGACAGCGGTATCCGCGGCCTTGAGCAGATTCAGCTCCGAGAGCCGCACGTTACGGCGATCAAAGAAGCGATGGCCGCTCCGTACGGAATGATCCTGATCTCCGGGCCGACCGGGTCCGGAAAGACGACCACGCTGTACGCGATGCTTGATATGATCGACAAAGAGAAAAAGAATGTTCTTTCGCTCGAGGATCCGGTTGAGTACAACGTCGAGGGCGTAAGCCAGTCGCAGGTGCGCGCCGATATCGGGTATACCTTCGCTAACGGTCTCCGGACCGCGTTGCGCCAAGACCCCGATGTCATTATGGTCGGTGAGATCCGCGACAAAGAAACCGCTCAGCTCGCGATCCACGCCGCGCTGACCGGCCACCTGGTTCTGTCAACGATTCACACCAACAACGCGGTCGGGATCATTCCGCGATTGGTTGATATGGGGATCGACCCGTATCTTATCGCCCCGACCCTGATCCTCGGAATGGCGCAGCGACTGGTCTCGACGATGTGTTCCGGAGCCGGCAAACCAAAGCCGATCGAGGGCAGCATCGAGGTGATGCTCAAGGAGCAGTTCGCTGATCT
>JBBDHZ010000073.1:0-6647 GCA_040880645.1 Minisyncoccota bacterium | reverse complement strand
GCGGTGAAGTCGGGATGGCCGGGGTTCACGCCGCAGTTGGTTCCTTCCGGATAGTCGTCGTAGTGCAAAAACTCTTCGGTGCTGCCGCAGCCGCACCCGCATCCGTCGAAGTAGTATCCGGTCTCGAACCCATTGTGCGGGTGCGCCGCGACGATGTAGTTGTCGCCAAAACGCGGGGTGTTGATCCTGTAATATGCGGACTCCTCGTCCATGTCTTCCTCGAACGTGACGGTTGTGCCCGTCAGGGGCGTCAGCTCCGCGTCTTGGTGGTTGTCACGCACGGTGTTGGCTGTGGTCGTCGTGGGAGGCGTCGAGGGAACGTTGGCGATCGTATTGACCGGATCGTACCACGCCAAATGCACATCGCCTTCCATGCCATCAGGAATCGCCGGCGAAATCCGCACTTTCACCTCGACGACGTCGTAGTCGACCGTCCCGGTCGTGGGGAAGACCGCCCAGTACGGGCGGTCCGTCGTATCGGCCAGTTCCGCAAAGCTCAAGTCTTGGCATAGCGCCGGTACCTCCTTCGTCTCAGCCGGCGAGACCGGCTCCCATTCGAGCCCGTCGTGGTACTCGGCACTGATCGTGTGCAGTGAGATGCGAGGTGCGTGGTCGGGTTCGGGGTCCGTCTTGATGCGAACGTAAGCGTTGTCACTGAGCAGCGCGTCTTCATCCAGCGCACTGAAAGTGACGAGCGGGTTGATGGCGGTTTCTCCCTGAGCGTTGGGGGTGCCGTATGCCCAACGGTCCCAGTTACTGTAATCCGCGGACGGTGGTGCGTTACACCAGTTCGCGTTGGCGAACTCACCGTTCTCGTTCATGAAGCCGTGCATAACGACACGATCGTGCGCCTCCGGCGGGGCAACGGTCGGCGTCCAGCGATGGCTGTCCGCTCCCCACAACACGTTCCAAGTCGCATCCGACGCCCCACATTGGTCCGAATCCTCGGGGCCGTTCCACTGAGCTTCGGCCCATGCCCGCTCTTGGACAATAAAGCCGGTGACTTCGACGGCATACACCTTGATTCCCCAATCCGCGTACATTCCGTCGCCGTCCGCGCCGCGAACAATAACATCCGCGACTCCCGGGCTGTCGAGCGCCTGCAGATCAAGAAACGGGATGCCAGCGCAGTTGGTGCTGATGTTCGCATCAACCAAGCTCGGATCACTGTTAGATTGCACAGCATAGCCGAGCGTACAGGCAGCCTGCTCGTTGTCGGCGAAGAAGTGAGGGAGCCTAATCGTTGTCGCGTTGTCGTTGTGAGCGTTGTTGTCGTAGTACGAGTTGTCGTCATAGTAGTCGAGAAAAACTTCCGAGAGTAAGTTTTCGTCATGCGATCCTCCGCACATGGGACACCAGTTTTCCCGCGTGACGCAGGGTGCCGTACCGCAGCCACAGCCGGTGAAGCTCATCGTGCCGCTGTCAGCGGTCCCGGCATCCGATTCCAGAAGCGTTTCGTCTTCGGCGGCATCGGTGCCCGAACCGGTTGCTAGGAACGCCGAGTCAGTCGCGAGCGTGTTTTCCCCTTCGGCGGACCCCTGAACCTCGGGCACGTCATCAGAAAGAGTGACCGACGGCCCGCCGCCGCCCGACGCGCCGGGTACCGCCGGAGCCGTCGCGGAAAAGGCGGCCCCGGCCGGCGCATCGACAACATTGCCGACACGCGGCATACCGGCGCCGCCGCTGGAACCGGCACCGCCGGCGTTTGACGGCGGCGTCATGGCGACGTCGACCTCCGCCGCGGTCGGCGGATCTTGCGTGGCTTCCAGAAGCGGAACGCCGTCATCGAGTAGCTTCAGCGATGAGGCAAGCGACGCAGCATTTTCGCCGAGATGCGCGGATTGGTCCGAAAGAGGAAGCTCAGTCGTCGCCGTCTGTTTCAACGCCCGCTGCGTGGGTACGGAATCCGTCGGCTGCGAAGGTGTCACGTGCTTTGGCTGAATATCGGGCGCGGCGACTTGGGCGGCGATCGACGATTCGGAAGCGATCTTCGCCGCATCGTCCTGGAGCAAGTTGCTTAGCGCCAATCGATTCTCCTCGCTATCGCGACCGAACGCATCAGCTATCAGCATACCCCAAACCGCGCCCAGAATCGACGAACTCGCTTGCACGCGCCTATCCAGCCGCTCGAGGTGCAGGCGCAAGTTGTGCCGCTTTGCCCGTGTGATCTCTTCCTTCCGCGCCTTGATAGTCCACTTGGTGTTTCGAAAAATGTTCATTGCCAAGTGTTCCTGTGGAGCGGGAGAGGGAAAGAAATGGTTCAGATGAAGGGAGCGGGCAACTGTTCGGCTTGTGGATTTCCGCAGACATTCTCAGCGGTATCGGACACCCCAACGGTGCTGAGGAAGAAGGACTCGTGGGCCTGGGTAACGTGAGGGGCGTTGAATATTAGCTCACTGGCTTCCAAAAGACGCTGGGATACGTCATGCCGATAATCGGTGTCGGTTCCGAGGCGGACACTTAGGTTCACGTACTTCTGCTGATCGGGTGCGATCAGCTCCGTGAGTTCCATCCGTCGATAAAGTCCCGCAGTGTAGTTTTGGACCGCGAACCGCCCCGGCTGGGTGACGACGGGAATGCCGAAAGAGAACGCGTCGTAGGCGGTGATGCCGCCGGCGTAAGCGGTGGAATCGAGAACCACCGTGGCAAGATTCAGTAGCTGGTAGTAGCGATCGACCGCCATTACGGGCATAAAATGGATTCTGCGGCAGAGAGAATCGCCAAGGTTGCGAGCAAGACGCCGCTGCAATGCCGCCTGGACGCCCGGCAATGTGCCACAGAGAAGGACCAGGTGACCGCTGGAATCTTCTTCCAAAATCCCCCGCAGGTACGCGTCGAAGTTGGGGTGGTACTTGGGCAAGCGATGGGGGCAGAAGTAGAGGGCGACTTTATCCGGAAGACCGAATGTGCTGCGGGTGACGGGTTTGCGACGACGCTGTCGTTCCTGCCAAGTCGGAAACGTGGGAAGCAGCGCCAGTTGCTCGGTGTAGTGGTCGGCAATGTTCACACCGGGATCAGTGGTCTCCATCCAAGGGCTCGATAGGTAATAGTCAATCGCGTTGACACCACTCGTGCCGTGAGTGCCCCAGGAGGTGCATTGAATGGGGGCGAGGCGGGCCAGAGGAAGAAACAGATTCCACGTGTCGGCGCCAACTTTCCAGTAATAGATCAGATCGCATTCACTGGCGCGGATCGTGGCCGCAACCTGATCGAAACGACCGCGGAAGGGGACGATTTTTACGTCATTTCGCCGTACGGATTGACGGATGCGTTTCACATATCGCGCAGGACAGAAAACAATCGGCTCGAAACGCGAACGATCGAGCTTTTCGATAATCCGAGAGGTCCCTCGCACAAATCCGGCCTCATGCCCGGCGGTCACGACGAATCCGACGCGGACGGATCGACCATCGTCGAGACCAGGCCGTGGCTGGGGCGGGGTCTGTGGAAAGGCGTCGCGAAACAGGCGCGTGAATTTCTCCTTGACGTCACGGCAGCAGCGCTGGTGATGCGGAAGATTGAACGGTGGCGCAAAACCGTCCTGGGGCAGCGTTCGCCAGTCCATCGCCAGTCGTTGATCGTACGCCTCGTCGAGCCCCCGATGAAGATCTTGCCAGTAGCGGTCGATCGAGCCGGCATCGTCGAAGATCGACGGGCAAGCGGTCAAATGTTTCCATCGCCAGATGCCGCGATCCGGGCAAAGAGCGGCAGCGCGGTGATATGCCCGCTTGGACTCGTCAAATGCTTCTAATCCCGCCTGTACTGCCCCAAGGATAAGGTGCAACTCGGGGTCGTCAGGTGTGAGCGAAATGGCTTGTTCGATGGCGGACTGGCTTTCCCGGAGCCGTCCGCGATGTTGTTGGGCCTGACCGATCTTTTTGTACGCGGTAGGGTCTGCGCCGTAGCGTGCAATCCATCGCTGCCACAAGGAGACGGCGTCGTCCAGTCGCCCGTGATCCCGATACAGATCAGCCAAATGCATCAGGGCGTCGCGATGGTCCGCCTGCAGCGAGATCGCCCGATGCAATGATTTCTCGGCCTCCTTCAGCGGCTTGCCGACCAGTTGCTGCACGTGCCCCAGATTGGACCAAGCGTCGGCGTAGGTTTCGCTCAGCTCGAGTGCCCGACGGAACGCAGCTTCGGCGGCGGCATGTTGGCCAAGTTCCAACAGCACGACCCCGTGGTTGTTGTGATAGGCAGGTTTGTCGCGACGAAGGCGAATCGCTCGAGTGATGTGCTGGTGTGCCTCCGGATAATTGCGCTCAGCCAGTCGCAACAGGCCGAGCAAGTGCCAGGCGCCCGGATGGTTCGGGTCTTCGCGGAGGATTGTCAGACATTGTCGCTCGGCGGTTGCCGAATCGCCGGATTGGTGTGCGTGAATGGCTTGCTTTAAGGTTCGGCTGTGGGCATCGGTTTGAGCTTTCAGCGATGGTGGCTGGGTCGGCGAGCTTGCCTGTGGTCCGAGATTGTCCTGTGGGCGTTTGTCGCCTGAGGTTGGCACGCGAGACCTCGAGGCGACGTTGCTGTACCCCAGTTGTTCGGCCAGCGGCTCGACCTCGTTTTGCAGAATCGCCAGGTCGCTATCGTCGATCTGGGCTCGGGGCCGAGGCCATTGGCCGGGATTCGTCTGCAACGCCTCAACGTCGACGCGGACCCCGAGATGTTGTTCGAGCGCGCCCAGATCGCACCGTCGCGCGATTAAATCCTCGTAGTAGAGCAGCGGCGCTTGCAGCTGTTCGTGGTGTTCGATGAAGCTGGCGGCCAGCTTGCGCCAATGCTGGCCAAACTCGCGGGCGTCGAGCGGGCGATCCGGCCAATGGTTGAACCAGACGACGTGCCGTTCGCGGCGAATCGTGTCGTAAGAACGAAAGGCGTCGTACGGGTTCCGGATCAGGAACAAGATCTTGGACTGAGGAAAGAGCCACCGCAGCAGGAACGCGTGGTCGGCCGAACACCTGACCGTCTTCATCCCCCAGCGATCGATTCCAGCTTCGCTCGCCGGTGTCGCGAACAGGTTCTCGAAGAAACCAACGTAGCTGTCCAGCAGGATGCGTGGCGACGGATAAAGATTCGCGACAAAACTGGTGGCGCGGGTACTCGCGTCCTGCCCCTCAAAGAAAAAGCCTTCTTCCGGCCAGAAGCCGCGGATACGACGGAAAATGTCGACCGCCGAATCGAGCAAGCCGCCATGTCCGTAGGGTTCGCCCCACATCAGACAATCGCGAGAGAGCATGCGCTGTAAGAGGGTCGAACCGGTGCGATAGCCGGCGGCCAAGAGTAGGATTGGAGAGGCGTCGCTAGAGCTTTGCACCGCAGGCCAGCGGCGTCGAAAAACTTCGACTCCCTGTTGCAGCGTCAATTCTGCCGTTGCCTCCGCTGCCACGGCTATCTCCTATGGACGACGGGTTTCGCATGGGCATTTTCCGCCGACCCGAGTGCTTGCCCCCACGCCGCCGAACGCAATTTCAATGCTAGGGGGGGGGGCGCCACAGTTGTCAAGTATTTTTTTTCTCGTCGGCGAAAAACTTCCGGTGTTCGTTGTTTTGCGATCACAGTCGCGGGACGTTGCGATCGCCGGCCCTTAGAATGTTGAACTGGAAATTCGCAATGTGCGAGCGTTTCGGGTTGGCGTTCTTCGTGCGTTGCAACCAGCAATTTCAGCGGGTGTTGAGTGACTGAGTTTGTTCCCGATCGATTCAGGACAGAGCCAAACTCTCCTGGGCGTTTGGATATTCCAAGCCGGCAAGTCCACGATCGTTGCCTCGTGCTAGGTCAGCGTGGGTTGCTGCCCTCCGCGCTCCCATACAACCTGTCGATTAGTCATCGCTACCAGTTTCTCTGGTTTCGCGTCGCCAAAGTGGGCACGCGGTCGATTCTCCGCCAATTCGAGGATCACGACGTACCGCTTGACGTCCAGCACGCGATGTGGATCCACTATCCGACCACTCTCTTTAAAGATTACTTCAAGTTTGCGTTTGTCCGGCATCCGTGGGGGCGCTTGTTGTCTTGTTGGCGGAACAAGGTCCACGAAACGAACCACTTCGGCTTTGATCCAACGACGCATCGGCAAATGCAGGAATTGGGAAACTTCGTCGACTGGGTCCAACGGCAGGATCTTCGAGACTGCGACCATCACATCTGTCTACAAAGTCGACTGATCGACCTGACACAGGTTGATTTCCTAGGCCGGCTAGAGAGCTTTGAAGCCGATTTTATGCGCATTTGTGAAACACTGGGCATCCGATGCAGTGGTGTGAGGATCGAAAACGAGACGAAGAAAGCACCGGAGCACGACCAACGGCTCCAGCGGGAGTTTGGTGACCGCATCTGTCGGATTTACGAGCGAGATTGTCAGATATTCGGTTACGGTCCCTAGATGCGTGGCCACAAGTTTTCGGGAGACGCAGGCACGGTAATATCCTCGCGTCCCCTTTTCGCCCGTCACGGCCCAGCCGGCGAGATGACAGCCGCGAAGGAGCTAACCGCGAAGCGGCAATAGCGATTAGCCTGGGGCGAAGCGTTCGCGAGTGGTGCGAGCGACTGCGCAACCCCCGGTTTTCAATCGAACCAAAACCATCGACCGAGCCCAACACGTCGAATCACCTGGCCGCCTCGCCAAGGCCGAAACCGGACGGCACCGATTTTGA
>JBBDHZ010000072.1:0-6706 GCA_040880645.1 Minisyncoccota bacterium | reverse complement strand
GGTCGGCACCCGCAGCTATGGCAAGGGGAGCGTTCAAGGCATCTTTCCGCTGAGCGTGACGAACGCCGGCGTCCGTCTGACGACCGCCAAGTTCTATTCGCCCAGCGGCCAGCCGATCAGCGACCGCGGTGTCGTGCCGGATGTGGAAGTGAAGGCTTCGGACCAGACCATTGTCGCCAAACCAGTTGACGACCGAGTTCCGACCGCTGAGCAATCTCGCGACCCCGCCCTAACCGCCGGCCTCCAAATCGCCCGCCAGCAGCTCACGCAGCGGTAGTGGGCCGCGCGGGCTGTCATGCCGAACTCACTCCGGAACGACAGGCCGCGAACAACGAGCGATGCTCATCCTCATCTTACGACTTCGATCCCTTGGTTTCTAATCTCTTGTTCTAGATCGTCGCGGCTGTTGGGCGTTTCGGTAGTGAGCAGCCGATCATGCCACTCGACATACAGCCGCGTGATGCGGTTGATGACGCGTCGCTCGATCAGATGTCGAAGAATCGCAAACTCCGCGCCTTCCACGTCCATCTTCACCACGACGTAATCGTCTGGTGAGTATGGCTCCAATATGCGGGCAAGATCTTCGCAAGCAACTTCGACCGCCGGCTCCAGACCCGGATGACTCGATCCCAGCGATTCGACACAACTTCCCCACCCGTCGATGTCGCTCTGGCCATCGGACGGCGATGCACAGCTTGCTGTGCGATGATTCTGTTGACGAAAGGCAATCGTCCCGTCACGGACCCAGGCCGCTGATTCGTGGACATGCACCGGAAGATTGACGTTGCGCAATCGGTTGGCAAGTTCGCACGCGGGGTTCGGCTCAAATGAATGAATCTCCCATGTTGAGTCCAGCGCCAATCGAGACCTGAACTGCCGGAGTGCCTCTCCGTGGTGAGCGCCCAAATCGAGGAAAACCTTTCGGCGAATCGTCTCTGTCGAAGGGCTACCACCGTCGCCGTGGCCAGTCGCATCGCTGTGGCCGGTCGAAGCGCTGTGGCCGGTCGAAGCGCTGTGGCCGGTCGAAGCGCTGTGGCCGGTCTCCTGACCGAGCCACTCCTCTGACCGCAGGTCTCCCAAGCAACCTGCCTTCCCGCTGCTTGATGAATCAAACGCAATATCCGGCTTGTCGCTGCCTGACGCGCTGACTGTGTGGCGCTGAAGCCGCGTCCGCAATGCATGCTGGTACTTGCTTTCCGCATCGCGCGCCGCGTCGTCCAAACCTAGCCTTCGATACGCAAATCGCAGCACGTCATACGGACCTTCGTACCAACCGGGGAGATGTCGAAAGCTGATGCGGTGGGCGGCGGCGTTGGCGCCCTCGAAGTTCCCCAGCGCAATCGCCATCTGCTCCCAATGGATCGCGTTGCGGTATTCGGCCAGTTGATGACAGCAAAACCCGGCCAGCCATGCGAGCTCCGACGACCCAGGCTGTCTCGCGAGGCCAAACGCGCAGGCCTGAATCGCTTGCCGGTACTCTTTCAGCTCGGACAGGCATTTAGCGGCTTGATAACAGGCCCAAGCCGCTTCTTCCGCCCAGCCGTCGAGCGTGGCACAATGCCGGTACGCGTCGGCTGCCTCGCGGCGCCGCTGCAAGCCGTCGAGTGTTTGCCCCAAGTAATACCACCAGCGGGCGTTGTCCGGCTTATCACGCGTCTCTTCTTGCAGAATGACCAGGTCCCGTTCCAGCTTGTGTCGGAACGCATCGGGCGTCTTGGCGACTTCGTAAAAGCGAACGCCGGGAAGCACTTTGCGTTGCCTGTCGATACCGCCGACCAGCGCCTCGTGCGTTCGCCCTTTCCATTGCTGCGTGGTCGGCACGCGGACCAGCCGCTCCTTCGCATAACTGCTGCTGCGATCGGAAACCAACCATGACAGGATCTCTGGTTCACCGGCCAGAAACGACCGCAATTCGTCCCGCGTGTGAAACCCGTCGACGACTAGCCGCTCGTCCGTATCAATCGTCAGCGCCCAAGTCGCGCCGTGCGCGGCGGCCTGCTCCAAGGCCGTGTTACGGGCTAAGGCAAAGTCGTTGCACCATGTGAATTGCGTTTGGAAAAACTTATCGCCCGCAAGCTCCTTGACGAGTTCCACCGTGCCGTCCGTGATTCCCGTATCGATCAACAGAATCTCGTCGACCCAGGCAATCACACTCCGCACAGCGTCCGCGACGATCTCTTCGTTATTCCCACTCAGGATCGTCGCGACGATTTTCTCGGTGGAGCGGCCATTTCCAGAAACCAGCTCCCTCGCGGGGCGTCCCATACGAGGTGCCGATGCTTCTGAGGTACTGGACCGATCACGCGGAAGTTGCTCGGCGCCGGGGCGCAAAACCGATCGGCTGTGGTTGCGAGGCCGGATAGACCGAACTGCCGTCTCGAACTGCTCCTCGGTCGGATGCAGGCCCACATATTCGATGATTCGTTCCGTCTGTCGCCGCGGATCGTCCAACATTTCGGCGAAATCAATTCGCAGGTGTTCCGTCTTGGCGAAGAACTCGTGAGTCGCCTCCCACAATTTCCGCTGCGCGGGTTCCGCATGGCCCGGCCACCAGTTCAAGTGAACGATCGATTGAATTGATTCCTTCAGCGGCCGGTACGTCCAGATAAAACGCGTTTCGGCGCCCCAGGCTTCGAGCAGGTCCTCGCCGCACAGACTTAGCAGCGGATGTTTGCAGCCGATACAGCCGTTACCGAATGCGTTGCGAGCCTCGATCCACTTTCGCAACCCTTGCACGCGGACGGCTTTGTCGACCTGTTGCGTAAGTAAGGGCTCGTTCCACCAGGATCGCAACAGTTCGGACAGCAAGTGCGGCTCGTAGTAGTCAGCCCAAAAAGGTGCCCCCATGTCCGCGCCCAAGTGGTGCAGCAATCCAGCCGCAGCAGTCGACCCGGAACGGTACAGCCCGAGCACGGCGATTCGATTGACGGACATGAGGAACTCTGCTTAGCCTGCACGAGACAATGGCGCGGCCACCTTGGTTCTACCAAGTGCGGTCAAGATTTCGCGGTGGGAAAGCGGTCGCATGCTGATAGATTCTCACTCCCCCGTCGCTGCCTTTTCCAGTTGCCACTTGCCTGTGCCTTTTTGATTCAAGTACGTCACCAAGATTTTTCGTTTTTGCTGCTCGCCATTTACATCCGTGTACTCCTCCTCCGAATCAACTGCCAGCCAAAGCGTTTTTAGTTTCTCATGCCCGCGAAGCGGTTCCAAATCTGCTTCGGTGAGTTGCGACTTTTTGAACATCAAGCCCGTCAGCTCCTTCGACTCGCTTGCTACAGCGACCGTTTTTTTCCCGGCGTTGGGCGACAACCAGAGGTTATGAGCAATTGGCCAGTTGGCAAGACAAGCGGCCCAGTCTTCGTCCTTGATGTCCTCATTCCCATCATCCGCAGTCAACGCCCGCATCTGGCCGAACGATTTCAACACCATCAAGCACTCTCGGTTAATGCGAGCCTGTTGGAAGAACAGTTCCAATGGGCTGTTAACCAACTTGCGGAGATTACGCAGGCATTCCAGCAAGTTGTCACCTGGGACTGGCCCAACAACGCTGATCGAAATCGGATGCCTCCTGCCGTTGATGTACGGCGTACCCTCGATCTCGCGTGGCAAATTAGCGATGTACAGCCAGTCTTTCGGTTCGACAAGCCAGCGGCTCCCTAAGCTAATGCTCGTATAGAATCCGTTCTGATCTCGGTTGACCTTGACGCCCGGTTTTTCTCTCAAATACGCAGCTGCTGCGTCGGGGGTCACATCGAGAACTCGCAAGTGCTCCGCGAAAGGATCTCGCGCATTGGGACCTAACGGCACATCTTCGCCTGAAATATACCTAGGATCTCGAGCTAGCTCGGCGAATTCGTCGATGGCAGCGGCACTTTGCGGATCTGTCCACGACCGCTGCTCCCATTCGCTGAGAATACGGAGTGTCGTAGCGATCACGTTTTTACGGGGTTCAGCTCGACCACACGCAGCGCGGAGGAGAGCGTCGGAGGCATCTGCCTTCAACTCAATTAATCCTTGTTCCGCGTTAACACGACTTTGCTCGTCTTGGCTGCTGAGTCTATTCACTAGTTCCGTAGCTGACGCTCTTTCGTTCTCCCCGCCCCAGGCAATCTGACATAACGACGACGTGAGCAGCAGCCCGCAGCAGACACGGTTAGTTTTCACGGCTTAACTCCTGGCTACCAAATCATGTGGTAATTACGACAGCCTGCTCAACTCCATCTTCACACTCGATGCTGAGAGGCTCCAGACTGAAAATCGGAATATTTTGGATTTGGACATTCACGGCGGTCCCGAGTATCCTGATGTTTAGGCCGGCGGATAGCTTTACGTTCATAATTGCCGTATACCGCTCCTTTGTCCCCGGTGAATCACTTGGCTCGTTATTCCCGGTTTGATTCCACTCCGGTCCTGTGAATTGGCCATCCGGGTTTTCATAGGTGATAGCAAGCGAGACCGTCCCTCCAAGGGAAGGCGGACTTGGCCCGAGGACCGGTGCTCCTTTCATATTACATCCCATCAGAATTGGATCCTGTAAGAATCCACCAAACGTTGGGAGTAGCACATCGACCATGTTATCGACATATCCCTTATAATACGAAACGACTCCGTCGATAAACCCTTCCACGGTGATGCCAGTCCAATCGCCCAGAGAATCTTTAAGGCCTTGCACAAGATCGCCGAGTACGCCGAAGTCGGGGGCCAACGACTGTACGGCACCTTCAACTTCACTATTGAATTCACCTTCATTTGCAAATGCCTGTTCGTTCAAGTTCGGATTCACTCCCGCAACCGCTTTTAGCATCTGCCCAAGTTCGTCCAATTTTTCATTTATCACGTCCCCGAGCCCCAGGTCCACGTTCCATTTAACGTATTTGTCGTGTGATTCCGTACCAGTAACGGTAACTGTAACGGTAGCGTTCGCTGATTGGCCACCGTCGTCGTCGGCTGCCTGGTAGGTGAATGTGTCAGTGACTGTGTGCCCCAAGTACAAATTGTCTTTCAAGAAGTCTCCGGGATAATACTTCAGCGCCGACCCGACCGTCGGATCGTCCACGATACCAACTTCTCCCCAGTTATTATCGTTCGTACTATAGCCAAACACGGTCAGAATCGTTTCATCAACGGAACTCGGATCCGTAGCAGTGGCTAGTACATCGATCACAACATTCTCGTCAGCATCGGTTGATGCCGACGCGTCAACGGCCGTCGGATCCAAATTGGCGACATCGATGGTCGCGCTTACGGTGGTGGTTCCTCCATCCTCGTCACTGACCGTGAGTTCGACCGTAAAATCTCCGCTGTCATCGGGGTTGAACGTCAGGCTGGTACCGCCGCCACTCGCGTAGGCGGTCGTGGCGGTGCCCTTGAAAACCTCCCAGGAGTACGTGAGGGTGTCGTTGGAGCCGGCCGGGTCGGTCGCAGATCCATTGACCGTGATGTCCGTTCCCTCTTGGCGCGGGTTACTGATGGTATCCGACGGAGATGGCGCGACATTCATGACGGTAATCGTCTGGTTGTAAGTTACTACGGGGTTACAAGGATACGTGTACGTCCAAGTCACGTCATAGCTATCGGCGGCATTATCATCAACCCACGTATGGCTTATTGTCGACGGGGCGTCAGAGCCCCCAGAGCTACCATCTCCCCAATCGACGGTCCAAGTCCCACCAGCCGCGCCACCAAGATCGAAATTGACTTGCTGGCCTTCGCTGTAGCCCGCTGGGGCGGGACCTTCCCCTTCAGGAGCAGGACCAGTTGGTCCCGACGGGCCAGATGGACTCGATGCGCTGTTCGTAGGGGCAGAAGGTGCCGACGGCCCCGAAGGTCCCGAGCACGTCGTTGGGCCAGTGGGTCCCGTAGGCCCTGTTGGACTCGTCGGTCCCGTAGGCCCGGTCGGACTCGTTGGTCCCGTTGGCCCGGTCGGACTCGTTGGCCCAGTTGGACCGCTTGGGCTCGTTGGACCAGTGGGCCCAGACGGAGCCGTTGGCCCGGTCGGGCTCGAGGGCCCGGTCGGATCTTCTCCCTCGCCTAACATCCACGCGGGAGTGGAGGGCGCAGCGGGGGCAGGACTGGCAATGCTTGATTGCGCTAGTTCGGCACCTCCGACGCTCTCGATCTGCCGTGAACCAATGCCGATGCCCGCACCGAGTTGACTGATGGAGGAGCGGAAGGAAGGAGGAGTGGGGAGAGAGGGAGATGGGGAGCCGACGAGATGTTGACTCGAGTCGACGAGTTGGTTGCTGGCGTAGAAGGCGTCGACGAAAGAATTGATCAGCAGCGAATTAGTGGTCCCAACGGAATCGGATGCGACACGGAGGCCGGTGTCGTCGGAAGAGGTTCGTTCAACATGGCGCTGGTCCGCCTCCGGCTGGACGTGGGGCAATGCGAGGTCCGTTTGAAAAGCGGAGAAGGCGGAGCGATCGCGGACTTTCAGATCGCTCGTTTTCAATTCGATCTCTTCCGGGACGAGCTGTTCTCCTGGCAACAAATCGAAACGGGAAGCGATGGCGGCTCCGGCCAGCAAATCCAGGAAACCACCGGGCAGGACACGGCTTTCAAGTTGCTCAACGCCTTTGCGGATGGAATTTCTGCGACTTCGATTTGCCTTGTTGCGGTTCCGTCGCTGGCGGCGTTGCTTGCTCATCTTATTGACCGTCACTTGGATAATGGAAATGTAAGCTATTCCGGTAGTTGAGTGGCA
>JBBDHZ010000071.1:0-1266 GCA_040880645.1 Minisyncoccota bacterium | reverse complement strand
GGGCGATGTACAGGCGTCACGGACAGACTAAAAATCACGACTTCTTCACCGGTGACGGTGCTAATGTCATGGTGTAAGCTACGGGGTTTGGTGCCGGTGATCTCCTCGACCAGCACTTCCAACGAAGGCCTTGCCGTTTCAATCAATTGCGTGCGGACTTGCTTGAGAAGGTCCCGCCCTTTCTCCGGCGGGAGCGCCATTACCAGGTGCTGCTCGGCTGCGGTCAGCACCCCGTTGAGCCGCACCACGAGCAAGTCGCCAATCAAATGGGCGTGGATGTCCTTGGGGCCGCGGCCCATGTACTCCTGCTGGAATCGCGACATTCCTTCGCAGATTGCGGCCTCGATTTCACCTTGTGTCTTCAACATCCATCTCCCAACGGTTCGCGTGAGTTTTGGGTGAGCATCAAGCAGCGAACTGCAATGAGGCTCATCTCCGTCGCTGCTCAAAATGTGCTCACGAGTTTACATAAATTGCTGGGCGACTACAGTTGGGGGCTTGTGATTGATCCAACATGGCTACTTTGGACGACGGGCCTGCGAGCCCGCCGGGCTGGCGATTGGTTATTTCGAGGGGCTCGGAGGCCCCTCGTACGAGTTTATCGACACTACTTTCGTGATCATCAAAATTGGAAAGTCGCACCTTGTTTCTGCACGGACAAGGTGTATGATGTCTGATGTTGAGCGAGTGCGCGACGCAAGAGACCTTCGCGCAATCTTCAATCTGTCGGATGACTGACTAAAGAGCAACTTGGCACTGCCAGGGGGCTTGTTAAGAAGTAAACCGGTGTGGCGGAATACCTGCGGGTGTTCTGCCATACCGGTTTTTTTATGCGCCGACGGGATGTGTGTGGCACCCGCCGCCGGGGGTTTCCAATGAATCAAGCTCCAAGGCGTAACACGAAGGATGGTAAACATGACCACGATTCGGATGCGCGAACAGACTTCCAGGAAAGTCACATGTCCCGCTGTTGAAAGGTTGTTATGGGAATTTTGTCATGGATTGTGCTGGGACTGATTGCGGGAGCGATCGCGAAACTGCTCATGCCTGGAGAAGATCCCGGCGGATGCATTCTCACGGTCGTGCTCGGAATTGTCGGTGCCCTGTTGGGCGGCTTTATCGGCACGGCGCTCGGTTTTGGGACCGTGACCGGCTTCGATGTCCGCAGCTTGGTCATCGCCATTGGCGGTGCCTTGATCCTGCTGATCGGCTATCGGCTCGTGGCATCCCGACGGATGACCTAAGAACGGTTGTTGGCAGGCGGCC
>JBBDHZ010000070.1:4524-6726 GCA_040880645.1 Minisyncoccota bacterium | reverse complement strand
CGTGCACCTCACCGATCTTGTGTGAAATTCCCGTATAAAAAAGCACCCGCTCGGTGGTGGTGGTCTTTCCCGCGTCAATGTGGGCAATAATGCCGATGTTGCGCGTTCTTTCTAGTGAATAGTCTCGTGCCATAGAACTCAACGTGATATGAGGAACGCAACGCATCCTGCTTGGCTCTCCCTCAAATTACTCAGATTACTTAGTAATGAATGAACTCGTGTCGTTTTTTCTGTACCCTGACCTACACCGCGAAGTGAGCAAACGCCTTGTTTGCATCCGCCATTCGGTGAAGGTGCTCTTTCTTGGTCACCGCGTCACCTTCGTTGTTGTACGCCGCAATGATCTCCTGGGCGAGGCGGTCGGCCATCGGCTTGCCGCTCTTGTTGCGGGCGGCTTCGATGATCCATTTCATTGAGAACGCCTGACGGCGGTTCGGCTTTACCTCGCGAGGTACCTGGTAGTTTGCCCCACCGACCCGGCGCGAGCGCACCTCCATCGTCGGGGTCGTGTTTTTGAGAGCGGCCTCGAAAATCTCCAGCGGGTTCTCCACCTTCATATCCTTGGCGACTTTTTCCAGCGCACCGTACACAATCTGTCGGGCGCGTTCTTTCTTACCTTCCCACATAATGTAGTTAATGAACTTCTGAATCGTTTCAGAGTTGTAGACAACATCAGGTCCAACGGTGTGTTTTTGTGTGATCGGTTTTCTCATACCTACAGACTACTGTTTCTTCGCTCCGTACCGGCTTCGGGCAGATTTACGGCCGTCAACGCCACCGGCGTCGAGTTTTCCGCGAACCACCGTGTAGCGTACGCCGATGTCTTTCACTTTTCCGCCACGCACCAGTACCACGGAGTGCTCCTGGAGCCCGTGCCCCTCACCGGGAATATACGCGGTGATCTCGTGGCCGTTCGTGAGACGCACGCGAGCCACTTTACGAATAGCGGAGTTCGGCTTCTTCGGGGTCTTGGTCGTTACTTTAGTGCACACGCCGCGCTTGAACGGTGACGAGTAGCGTGTCGGTTTGTTCTTGAGGGTATTGAACCCACGCGAAAGCGCCACCGACTGTGATTTGCGGGGCTTTGCCGTTCGGCCTTTGCGGATAAGTTGATTGATGGTGGACATACGCTATATAAAAATGCCGTATCGGCATCTCGTATCGACATCTAAGGTACGCTGTATCCTACCCGAACACGTATAGCGCGTCAAGCGTTATCAGCTCCCGATCACGCCGGAGAGCCCGGTGATCTGTTCAAACAGGAATAAAACGACGCCACTGATCTGACTGATAAAGAGAAAAACGAAGAGCAGAACGAGAATGAATCCGTACTGTTCGAGCGTGTGACGGATCCGTATGTAGCGCTGCGGCAGCAGGGCAAACAACACCTTTGACCCGTCAAGCGGCGGGATCGGTACCATATTAAAAAGCGCGAGCACCAGGTTAATGAGCACGATAAAACTGATAATAGACACCGCTGCCGTCGGCACAATGCCCGCCGGGATCGCAAACCGCAAGAAAAGACCGAAGATGAGCGCGATCACGATGTTCACCGCCGGACCGACGATCGCCACAATGAGCTCGCCCCACCGCTGGTTCCTGAAATTAAACGGGTTATACGGTACCGGCTTGGCCCACCCGAGCATTAGGTTGCCCGGGGTCAGAAAGAAAAGAAGCGGAACAATGATCGAGCCGATCATATCGAGGTGCGGGAGCGGATTTAAGGTAAGCCGACCCTGGTACTTCGCGGTCGGATCGCCCTGCATATACGCGGCGTAGCCGTGGGCGACCTCGTGGATAACCACGGACATAATAAGAATGGCGATGAGAAAGACAGCTTCCATAGGTTGCAAAAAGTTTTTCCTATGATAGCATATCCTTCCATACGCAGGAAATTCTATCTATGGCTAAATTATGTCCAATAACCGGTAAACGCTCGCAGGTCGGCGGTGGCTACTCCAACGACGTGCGCGCAACGCAGTACAACCCGACGGGCAAGCGTCGCCGGCACGTTAACCTGCAGAAAAAAACGATCTTCGTTCCGGAGCTCGATCGCTCGATCACCTTGCACGTCTCCACCAAGGGCATCAAGACCATCAACAAGAAAGGCGCGTACCAGGCCCTCAAAGACGCGAAGATCATCTAGCCGATTGAGCGGAGCTCCATCTGAGCTGATGCTGAGAAAACCCGCGCTCGCCTCTG
>JBBDHZ010000070.1:0-4514 GCA_040880645.1 Minisyncoccota bacterium | reverse complement strand
GCGCGGGGTATCTTTTAGTTTCCAATCCGATTTTAGATAGAAAAAACCCCGTCTGCTTGAAAGCAAACGGGGGGGATCAAAGGGTCGAGCGCAAAAGCACAATTCCAAACCCTAGGCACAACGTACGACGCAAGCAGACAGGTCCCCGGTAGCGAGTTCGCGGGCAAGCCAGCGGACGCGCCAAAACCACCCGATTCCGCCGCGCCAGCGGAGGTACAGGACGAAGCGGTCACCGAACCTGTCCCGCAGGACCGTGCCGTCGAAGGTCACGATGCCCAACTCCTTCCAGCTCTCGGGGATCATGTGCTTATTCTCCCAGAGGAACCGGAAGACCGAGGCCGTTAGGGCACGGTGGCCAGCAGCCTTGAGTCGATGGAGATGATCCCCGCCTCGAACATAACGTTCGTCATCGCGAAGCATCGTGACGAGCTTGACCTCCTTGAGATCTAACTCCTCCATCTCGATCAGGCTGTCCTCGTCGATCGTCCAGCCCGGTCCAATGAATGACTCGGGATCGAACGGCGGGAGTTGGTCGGGGCGGATAATGGTGTCCGGCTGTTGGGCCGTGAGCTCTCCACGTACGACGAGCCGGAGTGTTTCCAGCATATTTCCTTGAGACGCCTTTTTGACATCCTCGGAGGTCCAGCCATTTCGCTCCATCGCGTGATCCAGCTCTGCCGCTTGGCGACTCGTCATAATAGCAGGCATGACATGTCTCCTTCTTAAGCAACGCGTCCTTTGCTCGGGACCTGTTGCGGGTTCAAAGATCGAGCTAACACCTTCGTTAGCTTACTGCCTACAATATAACATATTAGGTGTACAGTCAACATCCTGCGAGACGACCCTCTCCCTTTCCGGTCACCCTTTATACGCCTCGAGGGTGTCCAAACGTTCACAATAAAACTTACTCATCGTAGAAATACGGCGAGAGTTCAGCGCTTGATATATAGCGAGATGCCTGATTAAAAATACCCTTGCATGTACCGCGCACAAGAGTTTTGTGATTTGGCACACCGAGGACCTGCTTCTCCCCATCCGGACCTCGGCGGGTTAATTTGATGTGACTGCCCTGTTGTTTCTCCGTCTTGAACCCAAATGACTCCAGAATCTTCACAACATCTCTGCCGGAAAGCTGCTTGAGCTTATACGGCATGAGCCGTGTCAGTGAGTTCGTAATTAACAAGCACAGATGGCTCGCCTTCAAGGCCGTACTGGTGGAGGTCTTCACCTTCAAGGACGAGCGAGACAACCTCCTGGATGTTATCCATAAGCTCATCAAGCGTTTCCGCCTGCGTGACAACGGGTAAATTGATCCCTTCTGCCACGTACTGGCCGTCATCTTTGGAGACAGTAAGCTGAACGATGTGTTTCATATAGTAGAATACTACCATATTTGCCGGTGATTTTAAATCGAAGGTCGGACGGCGAAGATCATCTAGCCGGTTGAGCGGAGCTCCGTCTGAGCCGATGCTGAGAAAACCCGCGCTCGCCTCTGGCGAGCGCGGGGTATCTTTTAGTTTCCAATCCGATTTTAGATATAAACAGGCAAGAAAAAAGCCCCGTACCGTAGGTGACGGCAGGGGCGTGGGGGTACGGGACCTTGAAGCGTGAGGGCAGGAGTCAATCATGCCCTATGCGCGAGCAAGAACGATGCAGGTGTCGAGATGCAACTTAAGACTCTTCCGACGGATTATCACATCGAGCTTCGAATATCCGTCGCGCTCACGAGTGAAGAAAAAGGTGATCCGATGACCTTTCGAGTTGAAAATCGACTCTGTGGCAAATACGTACTGTCCGGGCTCAGCCCGTACTCCCTGGAGCGCCACAAACAGTGCGGCATCCTGCGGCACGGGGCTGAGACCGTATTCGCGAGCCCGCGCAATAACCTCGTCGATCGGCGTTGACGTGTCAAGGCCGATCGCGGAGAGTGTAAGAACAACCAACTCGCAGTCCTGCGCGCCCGAGAGCGTAAGCTCGAGGGCAATGTCGAGAGCCCAAGGCGGGACGTCAACGCCGGTCTCCTCAACCTCGGAAAGCAGCTCGTCGGGGTCCTTAAAACCGCCGAGCCGGACAGTGATCCAGGTTTGAAACGGCTCGCGTTCCAAATGAACCGGCGATCCACGGTCTTTGCCCCCTATAGTCATAGCGCACCATCCTTTCTCAACCTGTGGCCGACTTGTGCCGCGCAACGCGTACGACGGTACCTCACAAGGAACCTAACAACATCTGAATCTAGCAAGAAAATACTACGTATGTCACGATTAGTCAACACAGGACGCACTACCTTACAAGCCGCACGCGCTCGCCGTTGCTCTCAAACGTAATTGCTCCTTCCTTTGCGGTTTCCAAAACCTTGATTCCGAACCGCTCCAGCCGCTCAACCACGTCGGCGTGCGGATGGCCGTAGGAATTATCCTCTCCCGCCGAGATAACCGCGTACTCCGGAGAGCTCCAGCCGATCCAGGCCAGTGCGGTTGAGGTGTCCGAGCCGTGGTGACCGACCTTAAGCACGTCGCTTCTGAGATTCTCCGTATAGATGTCCGCCAGATACTCCTCCACGGCCTTCGGTGCATCGCCGGAAAACAGAAAAGAGGTGTCGCCGTAGACCAGCCGCCCGACCAGCGAGGCATCGTTGGGATCCATCCCGCTCGGGTCAACCGGCGGAAACAGGATGTCAAAGTGTACCCGCGGCGAGAGCCGTAGTGTGTCCCCGGCGCGCAGCTCCCGAACATCAACGCGCGCGGCTCCGGCGGCCCCCAGCAGCGCGTCGTCAACACCGCTTTCGCTCGCGACACCGGAGCGCACGAGGGCGGCGACCGAGTATCGCCTAAGCACGTCAACCAGACCGCCGATGTGATCGCTGTCGGGGTGGGTTGCCAGCACCACCTCGATCGACCGGTCCCAGAACGGCATCGCCCCGCCAAGCTCGCGGATCACCCGCGCACCTCTCCCGCCGTCGATAAGCAACTGAGCGCCGTTCGGAGCTTCGATCAACGCGGCGTCGCCTTGCCCGACATCAAGGAACGTGACCGAGAGCGTGTCACGCGACGCGACTTGGTACACCGCCGTATACAGCAGCACCGTTACGACCGCAAGCGCGGCGACCAGAACAATCGGCAGATGCTCACGTGCCCACCCCGCGTCGTTCTTGTCGCCGCTCTCCTTGTCGCCCTTATCGTCACTCTTGGAGGCCGGTGCCATAGATACGAGCAGTCTAGCAAAATCGCGCTATGTGTTTTCAACAGCCAACACATTGACAAAATACTGAATAACCTATATAAAAAACTCAGAGGACGTTACGGAAAGCGTTCATATTTCTGGCTCTTTTGAAAGGTGACTGACCGATGCCTACTACGCAAACACAACTTGGCACGGTACTTCTGGTCTTGGATCCGAGCCGCCGGGCTTTCATTCGAGATCTCGTTGTCGCTGTGACGGCCACGGGGGACACGACTCTCGTCGCCGAGTCGGTCAAGGAGGCGCGGAGTATGTTTGCCGAGCACTCCGAGCACATCACGACGATCGTGGTCGACGGCGTGGTCGACGGTGAATCAACGCTACCGCTGGTTGATTCCCGGAAGGGATCAGAACCCTTTGTGTGGCTGACATCAGCCAGTGTGGCGTGGAGTCAACGCATCGCCGAGGAACGATCCGGCGTCCAAGAGATAGAGCTGACCGAACTTCTCAAGTGGTTCCGAGGCAACCGTTCTGCGTGATCCGTCATCCGGCTGCCGCGCCACCGCACCCCGCTCGCCTTCCCGCGAGCGGTTTTTTATTCACCGTCTTCCTGTCGCCGCTGTGCTACACTACGGTCAGTATTATCGGTAATCGATTCATCCTATGAGTATGACCTACGAAGAACAGCGGTTTGATCTTCCCGAGACATTTCAGGGGAAACTTTCGCGAGAGAGTGTCGATGAACACCTCACGCTCTACAGCGGATACGTCAAGCACACGAACCTGATCCTTGAGCAGATCGAGGCACTCCGAGACGACGATGCCGACGCCAACGGCTACCAGATCGGTGAGCTGCGCCGCCGGCTCGGGTTTGAGTTCGATGGTATGCGCAACCATGAGCACTACTTTGCCTCCCTTGCAGGCGGGCCCGTCGCGCTTTCTGACGAGGCGCTCAAGCAACAGATCGAGGCGCAGTGGGGTAGCTACGACAACTGGTTCGACGAGTTCAAGCAAATGGCCAAAACCCGTGGGGTCGGCTGGGCCAACCTGACGCACGACCCGGCGAGCGGACAGCTGCTTAACTACTGGAACGACGAGCAGCACCTCGGCCACCTCACCGGCACCCGTCCGGTCCTGATGCTCGATATGTGGGAGCACTCGTTCGTCTATGACTACAAACCCTCCGGCAAGGGTGAGTACATCGACGACTTCTTCGCCAACCTGAACTGGGCGATTCCCGAACAAACCTTTGCCGAGGCACACGGGCAGTAGCCGAACAAATGGCGCACGCCAATACAACTAAAAACCCCACCATAGCCATAGCTACGGTGGGGTTG
>JBBDHZ010000069.1:0-1269 GCA_040880645.1 Minisyncoccota bacterium | reverse complement strand
TGATCCACTTTTGCCGGTAGGCATTCCAGGCGATCGAGCCACGATGCGGCTTGATTTGCTTGTCGCCCGACCGAGAGGTGACGGACTCCTGGGGTTGCGGTTGCTGCCACGTTTCTGGATTGGACCAGGCTTCGAACGTCGCGGGGCACTTGAGTGTCGGAAAGGGGTCGCCGAACAGCACCCACTTTTGTCCGCACGCGTCTTCCCAAAAAACCGGATGGCCGAGCGGTGCCGGCGGTGGATCAGGAGACGTCTCCGCCTTGCTCCAAAGCGTTTGAAACTTTTCGAACACCGATTGCTCGTCGTTCCAGACGCATAAACCGGACTCGTACGTTTCCAGCGGCGGTTTGATCTTTGAATAACTGGCCACCAGCCGCTGCTGGCCGGCTGCGTCGGGCAGACTGACATAGCCCCCGAGCCACGTGGGGCCGCTGCCGGGCATCTCCGCGACGTTGCGTGGCGTACCCGCATCGTCGGTGAAGTAGTCGTAACGAAGTCGTATCGGTGGTTCAAACGATTCAAGGGGCTGCAGTTCGGTCGTCGCCCCGGTCATATGGAACAGACCCAGCGGGTAACGAGGCAGCACCGTATCGCCCCATCCCCAAAAATGCTTCCCGTTGTGCACGGCGTTCTGAACGCTGTCGCAGCCGAGGATTCCCTGCTCGCGCCAGTCCGATGCCAATCCTAGTTTCTGGCTTTCGCCAAATAGTCCTCCGCCGGTGATCCGCCCAAGTCGTTTGGCCGGCAGCTCTCTTTGCACTTTGACCGTCAACGTCTCGCCGGGGCGCGGAATCAACCGCACACCCGAATTGCCAAAACCATCTTCGGGGACGCTGTAGCCATGTCCTTCGATGTCAAACCATGTTTCGGTATCCATCAACTCGGGCAAATCAAAGGCAATCACCCCGGCGTTATCCGAGACAAAGCGGACACCGTGTGTGGTTTTCAATTCAACCAGCGGAACCGGCCAACCGTTGTCGGTGTCCAGCACGTTGATCCGACACGGCTCGAACGCCTCCAGATGGTTCGTCAGCAGGATGCAAAGCAACAGCGACAATGACGTGCCCGATCGCCGCGGAATCAGGGAGGGCAACAGCATGGCAAGAGACTTTAAAAGAGGAATTGAAAACCCTCAGAAACGCTGGACTACGAAAGGGGCGTAGGTCAGGACCTGTCCTGACAGGGGAATGTATTTGCCTCGCTGTCAGGACGGGTGCCTCGCTGTCAGGACGGGTCCTGACCTACGTTCTACGGCGGATATTTATGTAG
>JBBDHZ010000068.1:0-6735 GCA_040880645.1 Minisyncoccota bacterium | reverse complement strand
GTCAAACGGCGCGACTGCCAGGAGCACCGTCACTCCTGCCGACGACTGCAGCCAATTGTTCGGTCCCGTGACACCCGGTTCCTTTGATGCCCCCGGCGTGCTCGGTACGCGCACTGACCTCGTCGCTGATGCACCGCCGATTACGGCCTTCCATCGGGATGGAGATATCGACTACACGGGCTACTCGAACCCGCCCACCTACGGCGATCACCACGGCTTTGATCCGAACGGTGTTGATGCCAATCCCGGCGTCACGCCTCGAACGACCGGCGTCTATACCACCGAGCAGCCCGATGAAGACTTGATACATAACCTGGAACACGGCCACGTCTGGATCAGCTACAACCCCAACCTGATCAGTGCGACCGATCTCGCGGCACTGGAAAAACTGGTCCGAGACGGCAGTCCCAACCCCAACGGAGGCGGAGTTGGCGTGATTCTCACTCCACGGGCAGCCAACGACACCGTGATTGCCTTAGCATCCTGGGCTCGCCTTCTGACTCTCGACAACTTCAATCCCGCCACGATTCGTAGTTTCGTCGAGACCAACCGGGGCCAGGCTCCGGAAGGATTCATCACTCCGTAATTGCGGTGCAAAGTAATTGGGGTGCAAAGAAATGAGCGGAGGTAACCATCACTCACGCCGCGGCCTTTCTTTTCGACGCCGCGACGTCTGGCGCGGCCGCGCGATGCTCGCGCTTTAATAAGCCATACTTGGCGATCGTGTAGAGAATCTTTGTCCCGGCCTTAAAAGTACCGCTGATCGTTCCACTGATTTTGCTGGTGCCGATGCGCTTTCGATAGGGAACGGGAATCTCCTGCCAACGTAAACCAGCACGAACCGCCTTGATCTGCATCTCGATTGTCCAGCCAAAATTATCATCCACCATGCCCAACTCGCAGAGCTTGTCGTAAGTGATGGCCCGGAATGGTCCCAGATCGGTGAAGCGAGCGCCAAACAACAACCACATCAAAAAGCACGCCAGCTTGTTGCCGTATACGCTCTGTGGCGGCATCGCGCCCGGTTCACGTTCGCCAAGCAATCGCGATCCGAGGACGAAGTCCGCGCTGCCGTCGAGAATTGGCTGCACCAACTGCGAGAGCATGTCCGGATGATCGCTGTAGTCTGCGTCGACGAACACGATAATATCCGGAGCCGTTTGCCCTTCCTGCACCAACTTGCGAATAGTCGCCAAGCCTCGCAAGCAGGCTGCACCATAGCCACGCTGATCTTCCGCGACGACGGTGGCACCACCTTCATCAGCAACATTCGCAGTCGCATCGGTCGAACCGTTATCGATCACGATAACGCGACCAACTTGTGGCAGATCGCTCAGTACAAGCGGCAGCGATCGCTCTTCGTTCAACGCCGGAATAATAACCCACACCGACTCCAGGGACAGACCACCGGTTGTCGCTGAATCCGTGATGGTTCGGTTTGCTCTTACAGTTGTCATACACGTTGTCCTAGGGAAGTCATGGCGGTGCCGTTTACATCGAAGTGTAACGAAAGACCTCCGCAGGGTCGGTGAAGTTAATCACACTGGCACGAGCTAGGTGTCGTGCTAGCGTGAACCCGAACCTTGATACGACGGTGTATTCCTGGTTCCCGAGCCGCCACTAGGCGGCGGTGACGTCGTGCGCGTCCCGGTGCCACTCGAAGGTGCTGGCGCGTTTTGCGTGCCCGAGCCTGTTGACTGCGCAGGTGGCTCGGCGAACGACCTGCTGCCATAAGGCGATGCGTCTTGAGGGGCATAAGTTGGGGCGGGTGAGTAAGGGGCAGGTGCGGGTCGGTACGGTGCCGGCTTGCGACAGCCAAACAATGCGGCACTTGTAAGCAATAGAGCACCAAGTGCCATGAACCAGACGTTTTTCATGATTGATCACCTTGCTGTTGAGAAATTTTCATCGTCATTGATCAGTAGCGCACAAGGATGTCGCTGCTACTTGCTTGGTCGTCAGTCTCATTCGTTAGGCACCGAACCGGAACCGAATTCCGCCTGCTTCTTTGGTGCGGCAACAGCAGTCGTGTCGGCAGGTGCCTGCGAATTCAACGCCCAGTCGTAATCGAAAAACGCGACTTGCACTTGTTCGCTGGCGGCCTGCTCGATCGCTTCCTTGAGCGCCGGATCTTTCACTCGCTCGGCCAGCCACGGCAAGTAGCCACCCGAGTGATCCCAGTCGCCTCCGTACCAATTGAGAAGCGGGCTCAGCCGCAATGTGTTGTCAGCCGAATCGAACTCGACGTATTTCACGCTGTTCGCGAACTGCACACTCTGGTCTTCCAATTGCACGGCCAGCCGCTTTCCGACGAATGCCTCCGCGCGAATGGCGGGACAACTTTTGGCCGCACAAACCAACGCCACATGGACACGCGGCTCTTTGAACCGTTTGCGGATCAGTTCATGCTCGATGTGGTTCAAGCTCATCGTTTGCCCGCAGAAGATATGCTCTTCGACGTCAAAGAACTCTTTGCCGTCATGTTGAAAACTCATGACAGAATCGCGAATGCCATGCATGATCACGCCGTGCATGACATAGGCGTTGTAGGCATTGCAAAGCAGAGCGAGTTCATCGGCGGAGGTCGTCAGATTTTCTGGTTCGGCCTCGGATAGCTGTCTCAAGTAGACGCGAAACAGATGGTCGCGAGCCAAGCCGTCGTAGTCGACAAGTCCACTCGCGACATGCGTCTTGAGCAGTTGGTCCCACAACGCGTGATCCACGCCCGAGGCGTCGGGATGAGACGCGGGTGTGGTCGTCAGGGGAACCGTGTTGATCGCTTTAGCAGCGACTACCAGCGGGACGATAAAGGAGACCGTCGCGACCCAAAAGAACGGGCCGTAGTAACTTGGCTTGGCGTTTGACATCAGGATCGATTCCTTTCGATATTCTGTAGCTAAACTTCCAGAAGTGTGGAGCTTGGCGGCGGTCTGAAGTCTTGCGACTTCGGCGACGTGCTTCTTAGGCTACCTCACGCTCTGTTCGTTTCGGTGCGTCCACGCGACGTGGCATGACTGGCGATGGTTCGATGATCGGCAACAGTCGCGTTGCCGAACGCGTTGCCGCTGGTGCTTCGCCGAGGTGCAGAATCTCCATCGGGCAACGCACGACGCACTCGGCACAGCCGACACAAGGTGTATCGACGAGCGTGATCGGTCGGCCTTGTAACGCTCGCGACTTGATATCGATCCCCATCTGGCAATATTGATTGCAGACGTTGCAGTCGATGCACTTGCCCTTTTCGGGAGTGATTTTGAACTTGGACCAGCGACCCCAGAAGTTCATCCAAAACGCCAGCGGACACCACATGCGACACCAAACGCGTTGTCCGAGAAACGGGTAAAAGCCGATCGCCACCGCCCCGGCCAACGCCGTACCGACCCACTTGTTGTAGAGGCCCAGCGGCCCTGCGAATCCGTAGAGGTCGGCGACCGTCGCGACACTGGCCAGTGCGATGAAAACAAATCCCATCTTTTCCAGCTTGCGAGGCAAGTCGCCTTTCGGCCCGCGATGGCGATAACTGTTGCCGACCGTTTCTGCCAACGCTCCACAGGAACAGATGTACGAGCAGTAGATCTTCCCCCACCGAATCGTCACCAGCGGAATGACGATGAACGTCAGCACGGCGGCCCACACGACACCAACCACGGCGACCGTGTGCCACCAGGCTGGATCACCTGGCCCGACCACCGGATCGATCTTGAACGCACTCATGTTCAGCGGCCAGGCGTTGAGCGATCTCGAAATCAGCGGCGTGAACGCGTTGCGACCGAGAAACACAGCCATGAATGTTGGAATTCCCCACCACAAGGTCCATTGGCTGACAATGATCGTCAGGTTTCTGCGCCACACGAGCCGATGTCCGCTGCGATGTGCCCAATACAAACCAAAGCCTGCAATCGCCAAAAAGTAAAGCAAGTAATAGAGCCCGTACAGATTCGTGAAGTACTTGGGCACGACACCGTACAGCCACACGCAGCCGGGGAGATAATAAGGCCCGTCGCCTGCTTGCGCTGTATCGAGCGTTAGAACACTCGGCACGAGCAGCGAGCCTACGTAAACGAGCACACCCGCGAGCAACCACGAGTTCGCATGTCGCAATCGAACCAGCGGCCCACGCCCTCGCGATTCCATGTTGCCATTGATCAGTTTCACTGCCAGCGCTGCCAACCAGGCGATTGGCAATACGGTGCCGGTCAAGAATCCAAGGAAGCCCAGATAGGTTGTCCCCGCCAGCCAACTCAAGCCGGGTAGCAACAACTTGCCTCCGCCTGCCGCTTCCGGCCGCAGCACGAAGTGTTTCGCAAAGAAGTAGATGAAGACGCCGACCATCAAGCCAGCGAGTGACATCGCGACTCGCTTCTTCGTCCACACGCCATCCAATTCGAGCCCCATATCCATCAGGAACTCGACAGGCGGCAACGTGCCGATTTGCACGATCACGTGATCGTTTGGCAGCGTTCGCAGTTTCCCATCCACGTCGATGTCCAACTCGTCGTCGCGAATCGCTTTCACGTTGCTCTTGTAAAGAATCGCGAGCTGCCCGTCCTGTTCGGCCTGCTCGACGAGCCGTCGGTTCTCTTCCTTGGCTCGAAACAGATCTTCGCCTCGGTACGAGAGTGTGACGCGATTGTGGCCCATCAACAGCAACGCTGCTTCAATCGCCGAGTTGCCTCCGCCGACGATCAAGATGTCTTTGTCCTGATAATCGTCGGGCGTGTGCAGACGGTATGTCACCTTGTTTGCGTCATCGGCACCGGGGCACTCCAGCAGGCGTGGCTGTCCTTGTCTGCCGATGGCGACGAGGACTTGCCGTGCGGGAAACGACTTGCCAGCATTCGTTTCGACTTCGAAGCGTCGCTCGCCGAGTTTGCGTACGCAGGCGACTTCGGTATCTTCCTTGACGTGCAGTTGCTTTTCGCGAACGAGCCGGTTGATACGTTCGAGAAACTCGTCCTTGTCCAAGTCTTCATCAACGTCCAACTCACTGGTGTTTTGAATGAACTGCGGCTCGGCATAGACTTTCTTGCCGGGCGGAAAGCTCCGCACGGTGCTCGCCACTTTGTTACGTTCGAGGATAACGTACTTGAGGCCCCGCTTCTCTGCTTCGACAGCCGCGGAAAGCCCAGCCGGCCCGGCGCCGATGATGACCAGGTCCAACCGTTTGTCGTCCGCACCGCCGCGCGTAAAGACGCCGTTGGCCTCCATCTTCGCAATAACTTCGACGCCTTGATTGGCTGCCACTTTCACCAGGGGCAAACCCGTCACGTCGCCAATGACATAGATCCCTTTGACGCTCGATTCGAACCGCCCGTTAACGATCGGCAGGATTTCCTGTGGCGGGACCGTCGCGAAGTAGCCCGGTTTCTTGGGCTTCGTCTTGCTAGCAGTGGCCGACATCGTACTTCCTTGTACTGGCAAAACACCGCATCCAGCGGCGTGTATTTACTGAGTCATGTGCCGTAGTATCGTCGAAACCGGATGTCCACGTCTGTGAAGTTGCACACGCCGCGACAGGGGTCGGTGGGCTGGCGTCAGAAGTCGTACCAGGCACCGCCACTGATCTGTTGCTCAACGCACAATGGGCGAATGAATATCAAAGATGAGATGTTCTGTGTGGTCAAAACTCTGGAGCAGGCTGGTATCGAGTACGCGCTGTGCGGAGGTATGGCCGTCATCGTCCACTCTTGGCAGATGTTTGGGGCGATCGCGAGATACACCGCGTCGGGGAGCAAAGCCTGTGCGTTGTTTCACGATGGGGGCTCGGTAAGATGAAGCGGGCGGCAAACCGGCCTCAAGACTGCAGCCAGCGACTCGTAGGGCGGCAGGGCCGCAGCCAAAGAAGAAAAGAAAATCGCCATGCGTGTCAGGAACCGCGGCGTGTCCTCTTAACCACATGTCGATAAACGGTTATCGCGGTAGGGACGGCCATTGCTGGCCGCCCCCCGCACAGATCCGTTAACTCATACGGCTCCTCCGTTAGGTCAGTGGAGGTTACGTTGGAGCCGGACGCTTCAACCGGCGGTGACGGCGACCGGCACATCAACCGCGGAGAGTCGCCAGCGGTGGGCAGTCCAATATAACAGCGATGCATGCTCGTTTGTGCGCACGTCGCAGTTCCAGTTGACGACTATGTTGTCGGCAGCGCCTCTTGATTTCGAGTGTCTTCCCGGTATGCGATAAGCATCGACAAGTAACATGCCAAGGCGCCGACGAAGTAGCTGTTGAACGTAAACCTAAGGTCGTTTCCGAATTGCCCCATCTCCCATTGAGCCGGAGGATGCATCGTGAGGGATTTCTTATCTGTGATCAAGCAGAGAGCGACCCGATCGACGCCGTGATCGTCGTCGAATTCATTGCAACGAGTCGCCAACTGCAGATGCGAGAGATCGACGGAGTGGGAAGAGGAACTGAACGCGATCTTGCACTGTTCCGTCTTGCGAATACTCAACTGAAACGGGCCGACTCTCACGGAAAGAGCTTCCTCGTCAAATGAGAGCCACTCCGGTGCAAAAAAGGAAACTGCAAGGGAGCGTGCAAACTCAAACCACGAATCACCGCTTTTGACTGCACGCCGCCATGCGAGAGATCGCACCAAAGCTGCGATACCTTCCGGTCGATGAAGTTTAGAATCCCTAACTTTTCTCACGCCGCCAGAATCAACAGGCCTAGCAGATGTCCCTGACATTCCGCATATCGCGAAGTGGTAATTTTGTATTTTCTGTGTGCTGGTGT
>JBBDHZ010000067.1:0-6787 GCA_040880645.1 Minisyncoccota bacterium | reverse complement strand
AGGGATGAACCATGAAGTGGAAGTTTTCGTCGACCGTGCGCAAGTGGCTGATCGTGGCACCCGTGCTACTGGGGTTAGCGGTTGTGGCGATGCTTGTCCTCAGCCGGACGGGACCCGAGCGAACGCCTGAGCAAGAAGAGGTCCGATCGGTTCGCGTCATACGCGCTGCGGCGGTGGATGCAGTCCCCAGGGTCGTCGGCTACGGCACGGCTGAACCCGGCCAGGTATGGCGGGCGGTTGCGGAAGTCAAAGGACGGGTTGCCGAAGTCCATCCGCAATTGAAGGCGGGAGCGATGCTCAAAGAAGAGGAAACCCTCCTGCGTATCGACCGGGCGGAATACGAACTGGCGATCGCCCAGTTTGAGGCCGACATCGCGCAGTCCACCGCGCAACTGGAAGAGTTGGCAGTGAAGGAAGCGAACGACCAGGCCTCATTGAAGATTGAAGAGGAATCCCTGTCACTGGCAGAACGCGAACTACAGCGAATCGAAACACTACTCCAACGCAACGCCGCGTCTGCGACGGAAGTCGATCAGCAGAAGCGCAATGTCCTCACCCAACGCCAGAGCGTCCAACGACTGCAGAATTCCCTGAGACTCGTCCCCCAGCAGAGAAAATCGCTGGAGGCGATGCTCGCCGTGAAGAAATCCGCTTTGCGACAGGCGGAACTCGATCTGGCCAAAACCGTGATCAAGACGCCGTTCGGTTGCCGCTTGGGAAAGGTCGAGATCGAACCCGGGCAGTACCTGACCGCCGGCCAATCGCTGTTTGAAGTCTACGGCACCGCGCTGACCGAAGTGGAAATCCAGGTGCCGCTCGATCAACTGCGAGCCCTGATCCATCCGGAGCGTGATTTCCAGGTTCCGGTCATGATGGACGCCGACACCGTGCAAAAAATGTTCGATTTCCAGGTGATTGTGCGGTACCGCAGCGGCGACTTTCAGGTCGAGTGGGAAGGGCGGGTGATGAGGATGCGCGAACAACTCGACCCACGTACCCGCACAATCCCGCTGGTGATTGCCGTGGACAAGCCCTACGAGCAGGCGATCCCCGGCAAGCGGCCCCCGCTGGTCCCAGGGATGTATTGCGAAGCCGAACTGCGAGGCGAAGTGCGCAAGGCCCAGATCGTCATCCCGCGTTCGGCACTGCGAAACGGGCATGTGTACATTGTCGGAAAGGACAGTCGACTTCGGCGGCGCAAGGTTGAGGTCGCCTTCGCCCAATCCAGCTTCCTGTGCCTGAAAGAGGGTTTGGAGGAAGGAGAAACGCTCGTTGTCTCCGACCCCACGCCTGCCATCGAGGGGCTCCTGGTGGAACCGGTGGTCGATGAACAGCTTCAGCAGCGGCTCGTTAGCCAAGCGACCGCGGAGGGACGTCTGAAATGATTTCCTTCTTCGCCAAGCATCCCACGGCGGCGAACCTCTTGATGCTCGTCTTCCTGTCGGTCGGCATCTTGAGCATCCGGAGTCTCCGGCGCGAGACGTTTCCCGACTATAGCCCTACCGAGGTCGAGGTGCGCGTCGCTTATCTCGGCGCAACGGCCGAGGAGGTCGAGGAGGTCGTGTGCCAGCGGGTGGAGGACGCGTTGGACGGAGTGCGCTTCGTCAAGGAACTTCGCTCCGACGCCCGGCAAGGATTGGCCATCGTGACGGTGGAGATGGAGTCGGGCGGTGACTACCAAGCTTTCAAAGACGAAATCGACACGCAAGTGGCGGCCATCGGCGATCTTCCCCCGGAGGCGGAGGACCCGGTGATCGTGCAGCTCCACACGACCGACCTGGTCCTGTCCATCCTGGTCACCGGCCCTTTGCCGCTCGTCGACCTCAAGGCGTATTGCGAAGATCTCAAGCAACGGATCCAGCAGCAGCCCGAGGTCTCGCTGGTCGACATCCAGGGATTCTCCGACCACCAACTCCGCATCGAGCTTTCCGATGAGGCACTGCGGCGCTATGACCTGAGCGCTGCCGAGGTTGCGGATATCGTCCGGCGGCAAAGCGTGAACCTTCCTGCCGGCGCGATCGAGGCGGAGGAAGGCGAACTGATGGTCCGTTTCATCGAAGAGCGCAGATCCCCCGGCGAACTGGAAGATCTGGTAATCGTGGCGGGCCTCGGGGGCGCGGAGGTTCGGCTAGGCGACATCGCGCGTGTCTCCGACCGTTTCGAGTTGGACGAGGAGCAAGTCCTGCTCGGCGACCGCCGCGCTGGCCTGCTGAACGTGGAGATGACGAAAAACCAGGACGTGATCCGCGTCGCCGACTCCGTCAAGCGTTTCCTTGAGAAGGAGCAAGAGCGTTACCCACAGCTGGACTTCGAAATCATGCAGGACGGTTCGACGCTGGTGGAGGACCGGCTGAAGATGTTGGTGAAGCACGCTTGGCAGGGAATGCTCCTGGTTTTTCTAACGATGTGGCTATTCTTCAACCTTCGGCTCTCCTTCTGGGTCGTAATCAGCCTGCCGGTATCGTTCCTGGGGGCATTCTTCTTCATGCCATACTTTGGGCTTACCATCAACATGATGACCATGGTCGGTTTGCTGCTGGCCCTTGGGATTCTCATGGACGACGGCATCGTGATCGCCGAAAACATCGCGACGCACCGCGCTCAGGGCAAGTCAGCGCTCAAGGCTGCGGTGGACGGTGTGAGCGAGGTGAAGGCCGGGGTATTCTCGTCGTTCATCACGACAGTCTGTGTCCTCGGCCCCCTGGCCCTGCTGGAAGGTGACATCGGCGCCGTACTGGAAGTTGTGCCTCTGGTGCTGATCCTGGTCCTGGTGGTGAGCCTTGTGGAAGCGTTTTTCATCCTGCCGGCGCACCTTGGACACGCGATGCACCACTATGAGCCGGAAAAAGGGGGGCGGGTTCGCCGCAACTTTGATCGGTTCATCGACTGGACGCGGGAGCGGCTTGTCGGACGAACCGTGGACGTGCTGCTTCGCTGGCGTTATCTCTGGATTGGCATCGTGATATGCCTGTTCCTGGTTTCCGCGGGGCTGATCGCCGGCGGTGTTCTCAAGTTTCAAGCCTTCCCGGAGCTCGACGGGGACGTCATCGAGGCGAGGTTGCTGCTCTCGCCAGGAACCCCGCTCAAGCGGACCGAAGAGGTGGTTCGCCGCATCACCGATGGGCTCGATCGTGTGAATGAGCGCTTCGCCCCGGTTCAACCTAACGGCCAAGATCTCGTTGAGACAGTCTATGTCCGGTTCAATCGGAACCCGGATGCCTTTGAGAACGGCCCCCACGTTGCCACGGTCACGGCCGACCTGCTCACCGCCGAGCGGCGCAACACCCAGCTTGACGACGTATTTCGCCTCTGGCGGCAAGAAGTTGGAAGCCCGCCTGATGTGGTGAGTCTCGCCTACACGGAACCCGGTTTTGGCCCGCAGGGACGGAGCATCGAGATCCGCTTTCAAGGAAACGATCTCGATGAACTCAAAGCCGCCGCCGGAGAGATGCGGCAGTGGCTTTCCGGTTTCGTCGGCGTCCACAACCTGGCCGACGATCTTCGCGTCGGCAAACCGGAACTCCACATCCGCCTGCGCGAAGGAGCCTTTGGCTTGGGGCTCGACGCCGAGAATATGGCTCGGCAGATGCGAGCGGCGTTTCAAGGCGTGATCGCCGATGAAATCCAAGTGGGCTCCGAGTCGTACGAAATCGCCGTGCGACTGCGGCACGACGACCGCGACAGCCTCGCCGACTTCGAAAATTTCCATTTTACGTTGCCCGGTGGAGGCCGCGTTCCGCTGGGGGCCGTCGCCGAGGTAGAGACCCGGCGAGGGTGGTCACGGATCGCCCGGGCCAACGGGATGCGCATGGTCACGCTGCGCGGTGATGTTGATTCGCGGCTGACGAATACGGCGAATTTTGTTGCAGCAATCCAAAGCCGTTTCCTTCCCGAGTTGCAGCAGAAATACTCCGGCGTGGCGGTGTCATTCGAGGGCGAGCCCAAGGAAGGTGCGACCACCCGCCGCTCGATTCTGCGAGGCATGGTGGTCGGGCTGCTGGGTGTGTTCATCCTGCTGAGTTTCCAGTTCCGAAGCTACATCGAGCCGTTGATCGTGATGGCGGCGATTCCGCTGACCCTGATCGGCGTGGTCGCGGGGCATCTCCTCATGGGGATCGATTTGAGTATGCCCAGCCTGCTCGGTTTCGTCTCCCTGGCCGGGATCGTCGTCAACGATTCGATTTTGCTGATTCTGTTTCTGAAGAGGGAACGTGAGCAGGGCGCCGACGTGCTGGAGTCGGCCGGGCAGGCCAGCCGGCAGCGGTTTCGGGCCATTATTCTCACGTCGCTGACGACGATCGCTGGCTTGCTGCCGCTGCTCGCCGAGAGAAGCCTTCAGGCCCAGGTCCTGATCCCACTGGCGACGAGCGTCGCTTTTGGCCTGATGGCGTCCACTCTCCTGGTACTGCTGGTGATTCCCACTTTGTACGCAATCCTGGCCGACATCGGTTTGGCCACCGCCGCAGGGCACAAAGATACAGACTAGTCCGCACCCTCGGCCAACCCTTGCCGTCCGCGTACATGCGCACCGTCATTCAGGTGCAGGAACCTGGGCCAGCCAGCCTCCGTTCGTCGGGATCAGGGCCGGCGTCACTGTTGCCGTGACCTTCGGGTTCATATGCGACGAACGGGTGCAGGCCCGCAGAGACTCGTTGAAGCACGCAAACGCCTTCAAGTCTTTGGGACAGGTGAAACAGTGAGCAAAACATGCTTACCGCTATGGCTCACCAACTTTGGCGCATCGCGTGCTGATCTTTACCGGCAGCGGGTTGACGGGGTGCGAGGTGGTGAACATCCGCAGCAGTGACATGCTGGCATTCGGTGGAGGGCATATTCCTGGAGCGATCAATATTGGTCCGCGTCCAGAACTTTCACTGTGGGCGGGACAGATGCTCGAGCACCCGGGCGGATGCACGAGCGGCCATGGGATCAGCGGTACCGGAATGATCGGGGTCTACTTTCTCAACGGCTGGTTGTGGTCCTGGTCGTGCTGGATCTGTTTTTCCAATGAACGGTCAATCTTTTCCGTCCGCTGGCTTCACAAAACGGATCAGGTAATTCTCCTCGAACTCTTCGATATCGACTTCGTCCTCGAAACGAAACCCAGCCGATTCGATCTCGTCGCGAAAAACTTCTTTCCCGGCTCGGACGTGATCGACAATCCAGTCGCGGGACACACCGGGCACTCGCTCGAAGTCGATCACGATGAACCGACCACCCGGTTTCAGGGCGCGGTAAATCGAGGCAAGCATTTGCGAAGGTTGCTCGAAGTGATGGTAGGTGTCGGAGACAAAGACAAGGTCCACCGAAGCGGGCGGCAGCCGAATCGCATTGTCGGTTCCCAGCACCGGCGTGAGCTGGGGAATGCCTTCGGCGGTGGCTCGCGACGCGATGTGCTGCAAAAACTTCGGCGCGATGTCAACGCTGTAGACCCAGCCGTTTTCGCCGGTCCGTTTGGCGAACAACTGGCTGTAGAAGCCGGTGCCCGCACCAACGTCGGCGATCTCTTCGCCCTCCTGGATGTCGCAGGCTTGCAGAACCGCATCGCGTGCGGCATAGACTTCCCGGCTCTCCACCTCGAAGCGTTCCAGCCACTGGTCCACGTTTAACTGCGGGTCCTTGAACCCTTCGTTGATGCCTTCCGGAACGGTGGCTTCGGAACGTGCCGCGGCCGTCTCCGTTTCCTGAGCGCGGACGGGGAGTCCGGACACCAAACCACAAATCATCAATGCGATCAACAGTTGCACTTTCATCCGAGCGTTCTCCGAAGTAGCAGAATGGACAGGTTTGAGACTGGCACCACACGGACTGGCGCCACCTCTTGATCAACCCCTGAAGTCTAACAGTTGTTACCTACGGCCGGGATGGGACCTAAGCAGGTCGCCGCGTCTCTTTAGGTGTAATCAACCCCGGCATTCGAAGTGGTGGAAATCGATCTTAACGATCGCGTTTATCGAGCATCGTTGACGAATTCAATGAATTCTCCGGCACCGACGTAACCGACACGGTCCAGATCCTCGCCACGCGAGTCGACGAGCAAGATCGTGGGAACGAATTGGACCGAATAACGCTGCACCAGCGCGCGGGCTCCCGCAGCATCCATGTCCACTTTCAGCGGGCAGCGACCGGTCCAAGCTAATGTGAACAGCGCCAGCGCGGCCGCGGCGAACACCGTCGTGATAATCACCGCTCGATTCGCCAGCCGGTTTTGCTGTTTGATCGTTTTCATTTTCATCTGTTCTTCCACTGTGATTCTTCGTTCTTCTGACATGGGTTTTCTCGGTTAAAAACGGATGTAGGCATAACCTTGGTGCTGCAAATCGATCAGTCGGGCGTAGGCAGCCGCGGCCCGCAGCTCGCTTCCGCCTTCGTTCCCCGCTGCCCATGTTTCTGTGGCGAATATTGATCGCTTCGCAAGGGTCGTTGATCGCTTCGCAAGGGTCGGGCCTTGTGTTCGGTGTTCGTGTTTCGCGGTCGACCGGTGTTTCAGACATGACGACTTGGGTGTGCCGACGCTGGACTGGTGCAACCGGATCGGAACTTGGCCCCGCGTTCCGCCTGCGCGGATTTGCGAATGCGATAAGGACGGGTGCATCCATCTTGCGCCTCCAAGAAAAAAATATGCGGCTCCGCACCTTTACCGAGAGGTGGAAGCCCGCAAACGCTACCTGGCAACACTGTAGTAACTACTGCGCGTCATTCCGTGGGCCAGCACTGTCATCGGGGACCAGAGGCAATCGACGGAGCGCAAGGCGGCGATCCGTGACCGTCACGGCCGCGCCTGCCA
>JBBDHZ010000066.1:0-6885 GCA_040880645.1 Minisyncoccota bacterium | reverse complement strand
CCCGCACCGCGAATTCGAACCAACGAACAGATCCGCGTGCGTGAGCTCCGCGTTATCGGACCCGAGGGTGAGAATGTCGGCACCATCTCAAGCGCTGAAGCCCTCGCCAAAGCAAAGGAAGCCGGGCTTGATCTGATCGAGATCAGCCCGAACGCCACCCCGCCCGTTGCCAAAATAATGGATTTTGGCAAATATCTCTACGATCAAAAAAAGAAGCTTAAGCAGCAAAAGGCGAGTACGCAGACCGTTGAGGTGAAAAATATTCAGGTCAAACCCGCCACCGGCGAGCACGACCTGGAAATGAAGGCCAAACAGGCCTCCAAATGGCTTAAAGAAGGCAACCGGGTAAAGGTCGAGCTGTTCCTGCGCGGGCGCTCAAAGTATATGGATCAAACCTTTCTTCGAAGCCGCCTGGATCGCTTTTTTAACCTCATCACCGAGGAGTACAAGATCGCTCAAGAACCAAAAAAGAGTCCGAAGGGGTTGACCGCCATCATCGAGAAGGCATAGTGAAGACGCGTCTCTATGCCATCTTCTGCGTTGAGCGTTGCGCGTCTCGTTCAATGAATCCGGGCGTTCATCTCACTACGACGCTCGCGCTCTCCTTGAATCTGGCAGAGATCTGCGTTTCTTGCTTGATGTCGGCCCACAGCATTGACTTTCCCTCGCTTTTCCGTTAGGATAGCCCTTACCTGATTTATGAAGACAAACAAAGCATTTGCAAACCGATTTAAGGTAACCGGCAACGGAAAGGTTCTCGCCCGTAAAGCGGGGCAGAACCACTTTAACGGCAAAGAATCACGCCGGTATCAGATCACGGAGAAAAAGAAGCTCCAGCCTTTTGCAATGCCGAACAAAGCAAAGCACCACTTCCTGGGTGCCTAGATGTCACTTTTCTATTTTTCGCCTTAGCGAAATCCACTACCTACTTACCACACACTGACTTATGACCCGAGTAAAAGGAGCAACCCACGCCCTCAAACATCGCAAGACGATCCTCAAACGAGCCAAGGGCTTCCGTTTTGGACAATCAACCAAGGAGCGCCAAGCGCGCCAGACGCTTTTCCACGCCGGACGAAGTTCGTTCCAGGATCGCCGCAAGAAAAAAGGACAGTTCCGCCGCCTCTGGAACATCAAGATCAACGCCGCGCTTGACCGGATCGAGTCCTCACTTTCTTACTCAAAATTCATCAAGGCCCTCAAGGACTCCGGTATCGGTGTCGATCGCAAGATCCTGGCCCACCTGGCCGAAGAAAAACCGGAAAGCTTCAAACGAATCGTCGAGAAGGTTTCGTAAGACTCAAATATGTTTCAGAAAACCGATCGCCTGGGGCGGTCGGTTTTTTGTGTACAGCACAAACCTTTCGATATATCGAAGATGCTGCATAAAAACACCACACTCCAGCTGAACACTTTCGGAACGTGTTCAGCACTATTGCGTGTGAGCCGTTTACACAACAGACACCCTGTTCCCCGGAATACTACTGGAGTGGTACTGCAGTCAAAACAAACACTAAGAACTGTAGCGGTTAGTGTTTAAAAGGGTGTTTTTCCGGCACTGGGCACGAGCAACAGGGGGGTTGCTCTAGAGTTCAAGCTTATATTGCTTCCCCTGCTCAGGACAGACCGCCTTCACGCCGAGCTCATCGCGGATACACTGAGCGAGCACCGACGAGGATTTTGGTTCGCCCATCGCCAGAAAAACGGTCTCGAGTGTCTCGGCGCTCGCCGCGACAAAATCCAGTAATTGGTCTTGGTCGGCGTGCGAGGAGTACCCGCCGATCCGCTCAATTCTCGCACGCACCGGAACGGTCTGATCGAAGATCTCCACTTCTTGTGCCCCCTCTTCGAGTCGGCGCCCGAGTGTGCCCACGGCCTGATACCCCACCAACAGCAGGGTGCTTTGAGGGTCCGGCAGGTAGTCGATCTCGTGATGCAGGACACGTCCGCCGGTGGACATTCCCGACCCGGCGATGATGATCTTGGGGTTCGGCGTACCCTCTATTGCCTTCGACTCGGGTACTCGCTCCGTGAACTCAAGGTTCGGGAACGAAAACGGATCGTCATCGCTCTCGATGTCATCCCGGATCTCGTCGTTGTACGGCTGAACGATACGTCGATAGATCTCGGTCAGCTTTATGGCCAGCGGCGAATCGAGAAAGACCGGCACTGATGGAATCACTCCCTCGCCGACCATATGATTCAGCTCGTGAAGCACGATCTGGGTGCGGGCCAGCGAGAACGCCGGAATGACCAGTGCCCCGCCCCGCTCAATGCTCTCTTTGACTATTTGACGGAACTTCTCGTCCCGCTCCGCGGTCGGCTCGTGCGTCCGATTGCCGTACACGCTGTCCATCACCAGATAGGTTGCGTCCGTGATGTGCTCGGCATCACGCAAGAGCGGGGCCGGCGAATTACCGAGATCATCTGCAAAGACAAGTTTTTTTGTCCCGCTGTCTCCCGACAAGGTGAACTCAATCAAGGCCGAGCCGATGATGTGCCCCGCGTCCTTAAGCTGAACCGTGAACCCGTCCGCAAGCGAGCGCGACTCGTGATACCCGAGCTCTTCCCACTGGGCCAAGGCCCGCGCAGCGTCGTTCTTCTCGTACAGCGGCGGCGTTCCGTTTTCTCTTTGTTTGTGCCCCATAATGCCAAGCGCGTCCTCGAACATTATCTCGGCAATTTGCTTGGTGATACCGGTCGAGAGGATCTTCCCGCGGAACCCGTCTCTGACCAGCTTCGGAATCCGCCCGATGTGATCAATATGAGCGTGCGACACCACTAACACATCGACGGTTTGAGGGTCGTAGGTAAACGGCTCACGGTTGAGCTCGTCGGCTTCTTTGCTTCCTTGGACTAGCCCGCAGTCCACCAGCACTCTCGTGCCGTTGTACTCGAGCATAAAATTTGCTCCGGTGACGCTGTCAACGCCGCTATAGAAGGTCAGGGTCGCCTGGTTCATACAAAGGGTCGTGATCGTGGGTTGTTGGCGTTGTGTGCGGTTGAAAATGCCAGACATACCACCCGGCAAGCACCGCGCCGAGAATATTCATCAGCATATCAAGGGTCGTATCCAGGACAAGATTGTTGCTCGGGCCCATCGAACCGGTCTGCCACTCAAAAAGCTCCCAAAAAACACCGACGACGCACACCGTGATCACGCTGGTCATAACAAACTGCCACGGCGCCCGAAAACGGGCCGGCGCAAATGACGAAAAGAGAAGCGCCCACAGAACAAAGATCCCGAGGCCGATCCCGGCAAGCAAGTGGACAAACAGATCAAGCCATACCAGATGAAAATACAGCTCGTACACTTTAGCGGACGTATGAATAGCAGTCGTGATAAGAAAGACTATAAGGAAAGAAAGCAGAAAGGGGTGGTGTTTCATTGGCTCTATCGTATCACGCCCGCGGGTATGATGTAAGTGACCCGGCCAAACACACGGCTACCTGGCAAAGTACCCGACCCCGGACAGAGCGAGCCGCCACGCAAGCCACCGGCCCGAACAAAAAGAAAATCCCCCGCTTTGCGCAGGGGATTTTGTGGGACCTTCGAGCCTACTACCCTAGCGGAATTGCCAGGTGGGTGCTCGCAACACACGTCGCTCTGTTTCCCGGAGGAGGCATCACGACGCGGTGATATTGAGCTCCCTAAAAGCGTGTTAGCTAGAGAATATGAACTCAAAGGACCCATTCCTATTATACACCCGGCACGTCTATGATGCAAAGCAAAGATACGGCTCTGTTAAGCCGTATCTTTGTTCTTCCCTGTGGAGAACCTCGCCAACTTCTCCTTGGCCGCCTTTCTTTCTATTCACGTCCTCCTACTCAAGAATGCCGTCCAGGTTCACATCGTAGAGAATGCTCTCCTGAACCAATCGGTACTGGTTCACCTCGTCCGTGCCGAACCAGTGCGCGATCTCTTTCTTAGCTTCCTCGATGTCGCCCGACGCGTGGATAAGGTTGCGGATCGCCCGATCATCGCTGTCCGCCATTGAGTACGAATCAACCACGAAGTCACCACGGATCGTTCCCACATCGGAAGAACGCGGCTCGGTCCCGCCGGTCACTTTGCGGATAAGCTCAACGGCGTGCGCGCCTTGCCAGACCATCGCCACAACCGGGCCGCTGGTCATATAGGTCTTTAATCGGCCAAGCACGCGGCCTCCCAGCTCTTCCGGATCGTCTGTCGGCGGTGTTTCTCCTTTCTTTGTGTAGCTCTCGATCGCTTTCTCACCGACCTTTCTGACCCACTCCGGATCGATGGTGTAGTGTGTCTCGATCTGCTCCTCGGTCGGAATGATCATTTTCAGCCCGATTAATTTCAGGCCGAGCTTTTCGTACCGTTTGATGATCTCGCCGATCAGCGAGCGCTGTACGCCGTCGGGTTTAATGATAACGCAGGTTTTCTCATCTTTGTGATGTGCCATATGGGTTGTATTACTTTCGTACCGTTTTATAAATAAGTGTGAGTATCCTAACGTATTATGCGACGGATTTCCACCGATCCGCAGTTTGCAGTCGTTAATACCGAGCCACCAGCGGGCCCCCCCGCCGCCCCCCGGGGCGCCCCGCTGGTGGCTCTAGATCGTACGCTAACGACTACGCACTCTTCCGGTACCGTTTATTTACCCGCTCCTCCACAATCTCACGATCCTCGCCGTAGGTCAGATACGAAAGCTGTTTCAGTTTTTCCGCGCGCTCGTAATCGCCTTCTGCCGGCGCCTGCGTCCCGATCGAGAACGGCTTGATCGGCTCGCCGCCGACCAGCATCCGGATGTACGCGTTGCGGTTCTGGACGTTCATCAGGTCCTGCGAGCTCACGGTTGGCTGGAACTGGTGCTCAAGGAACTCTGCATCGTCCGAGCCGATACGGAAACTGCACATCGAACCCACGTTGCCGAAGATCGAGTCCTTGATCCCTTCATCCAGCTGCGCGATGTACTGGTGGGCCACGTTTAAGCTGAGCTTGTATTTGCGCGCCTCCGAAAGGATCGTCGAGATCGAGTCGGTCGTCACGTTCTGGAACTCATCGATGTAGAGATAGAACGGGTTGATCTCTCCCTTACCGTACTGATCCACGCGCGAGAGCGTCGCCATCAAGATCTTGCCGACGATGATCAACCCAAGCAAGTTCGCGTTCAGGTCCCCCAGCGTTCCCTTGGCCAGATTGACCAGCAGGATCTTGCGGCTGTCCATTACCTCGCGGAAGTTAAAGCTTGAGTGCTCTTGGGAGATGATCGGTCGCATTATTTCGTTCGACATAAAGACATCGAACTTGCTGGTGATGTACGGCACGATGTTCTGTAAACTGGCTTCACCGCCCGCCTTCCCGGCCACTTCTTCCCAGAACTGATTGACCACCGCATTGGAGCTTCGGGCAATCTTTTGGGCCCGGAACGCCTCGTCGGTCAGCACCCGCGAAATATCGAGCATTGTGTTTCCGCTCTCGGGATCCTCCACGACCAGCATCGCCGCGTTGCGGAAGTACTGCTCGAACATCGGCCCCATCGACTCCGGAACACTCGAGTACAGCTTCTGAAAGATCTTAAAGAGCTCGTTGACCACAAACGTCTTTTGCTCCGGGTGCGCCGGATCGTACTCGAGCATATTAAGCCCCATCGGCCGGGGAGTGTAGCTGGGATCAAAGTAGATCACGTCCTTTGCGCGCTCTTTGGGAACCGCCGAGAGCACGTCCTGGACATCGGCCCCGTGCGGGTCGATGAAGCACAGCCCTTCACCGTTCTGAATATCCTGGACCATCATATTCTTCAGAAGCGTGGTCTTACCGGTACCGGTCTGACCGATCACGTAAAAGTGGCGCAACCGATCCTCGGCACTCATCCGCACCTCCTGCTCCTGACTGCGGTGACGATTAACCCCCAACAACACCCCTTCCTTGGAGAGTCCGGCGGGGGCGGGCACACTTACCCCCTTCGTCTCTTTCAGCTGCGACGGACCTTTGAGGCCGAGGGTCTCGAAGTGAATAATGCTGGTAAGCTCGGTCGTGTTCAACGGGAGACTGGACGCCTCGTCAAATCGGCGAAAGGTGAAGGCGTTGATAAGTTTCTGCAACTTCCCGCCCTTCATCCGCCGAAATCCGAAGGTGTTTCCCTGCGTATTCTCAAACTGATTAAAGGCCGACTCCATATCAGAGAGAATTGTCTCGGCTTCGTGGGAGGTCCGAGATGACGCCACCAACCGAATATTCGTTCGCATCAGCGGACTGGCGATCTTTGCCTCGATCTGCTCAACCGCGTTTTGATCAACCTCTTTGGGCTCCTCCGGCACTTCCGTTTCTTTTTTCTTGCTCGAGCTGGAAAAGAAATCAAAGAAACTGCCGGCAACCTCGCGGGTCATCTCACCCACGATCGAATACATCGCGTTTTTGGTCGCTTCACTGACCGACTTCCCTTTTTTAATAGCGCTCAGGGCTTCGTCGTACCGACTACGTATCAGCGGCGCGCCCTCGGTCGTAACGACGATCTGCATTGCCGCGCCTTCTCCCTCGCGGTCCACGTTGGTAAAGCTGTTCAGGATAACGTTAAGCGGGTCGTGATCGAACGATTCGTAGGTTTTGATCGGGTACGCCGGGTTATGCTCAAAAACCGCCACCGAGCCGACCGCGGCGCCGTCGTAATTAAAGATATTGTAATCATCCGGTGCTTCGCGTACCTGGGCTTCAGCGTAGACCGACCGGATCTGTTTTTGAAACAGCTCGGCTTTCTCGCTTGGCACCGAAACATAAAAGCTGTACTCGTCTTCGTGTTCCGGAAGGGCAAGCTCGATCGTAAACGACGACTGGCCCGTCTCGGACGTGGCGGCGGAGCGCATACCGGCGAGAAACTGCTCCATCGAAGAGAGGAGGTCGTGAAGCGGCTTTTG
>JBBDHZ010000065.1:0-6888 GCA_040880645.1 Minisyncoccota bacterium | reverse complement strand
ACCGCGAATATCGTGCCGAACAGTATTGCCCCCTACCCGTTTTTCCGACGACATAAACGTGACGCCTCCGATCTTCCAGCGCCAGGGATGCGGCGCGATCGTCGCCGCGGAACCGCACGCGTCCCAGCACGACCGTCCCCTTCTCTTTTTCTGATTGGATGACAGCTGGCCCTTCCAATTCGGTCAACTCGATGGTCTTCATCCGCTCGGCGGCGGCGCTCGCCGTTGGCGGATGCCAGAGCGTGGCCAGCTCCTCGTGGGAGAGCAGGAACGCCGGGCCGTGCCGTCGCGGCCTGCCCTGGCGAGTCGCGGTCGCGTGAAACGTCGCCAGACGGGAGCGCGTGAAGGCTCCGAAGGCACCGGCCATGCTCCTCAGCCGATCGTGGGCTTCAATCCGACGATCCGGCGGGGCGGCAGCGATCAAGCGTACGCGAGCTTCGAAGAGGTGCCCACCAATCTTATCAGCCGCTGCTTGCAAGTCTTCCTCGCGTTCATGCAACCGGCTCGTCGAGGTCTCTAATGCGGTGTGGCTGGGCGATGGGGTGTTGCCAGCCATCCGTCCCAAGCACCAAGCCAGCCAACGCGCGCGGCCGCGGGTAATATTCCTGGCGAAATAGGCGGCGAGCCGGTGGTGGCGACGGAAGAAGTCGCGATCCAGGAGTTTGACGGCCTGCGCGGCCGCGTGACAGCGAGGTCGAGATGCGGGACGAACGGTAATTTCGACCCGGCAATGCAGCAAGTCATCCGGCCGGATCGCGTGTAGCAGGCTGCTCACCGGATCGGCGAAGTTGTGGTTGAGCAAATCCTCGAACTGGGCGTGCCGAAGGATCGGAAAGAGCTCCGGCCGAAGGTCCAGATCCACAAACCACATTTTCACACGTCACTGGGCCGGGATCAGAAACTCGGTGACCTTCTCGGCTCCCGAACCGGTGGGCGCATCGGTCGATGTGACCGAAGCGTCGAATCGTGATGGTGGGCGCGAGGCAGTCGGGATCGCTTGGAGGAAATCAGAGGCGAGCGGCAACTGGCTTCGGTCTTTTCGACCGAAGCGTCCAATCTGTCGACGCAATCTGAGCCAGGACACGCCCACCGACGCGCGCAGGCGGGCGTTTTAAACTGGCCCAGGTCGCGAAACCGAACACTCGAAGCAGATCGCGTGCGTGTCAATTTGACTATGCGTGGCAATGGTAAGGTTGGTAAGTAACGCCGCGTTGGCTTGTTTTCCCGCGCCACGGCAGTAGGCTGGCGTATTGAGAAGTTGCCGCAGTCGGACATTGGAGCGATATACTGAGAGCTGCGCTACCACGTATCAATGCGACAAAGATGGCGGGGGAATGGCGATATCCGAACTTCGGACCGAGTCCGACGCAGGGCCTCAATGAGCGTTGAGGACCGAGTCTGGTTTACACCTCTCTCGACCGAATGCGGTGAACGCAACGGCAGACGCCGGAGGTCGCTTGGCAGCGATTCGTAGTACTGTATAAAAGCACGCTGTCCGTCTTCCGTCTTCGGAATCAGCCAACTATTTGTCTTGGCTTTTGACAAATCGCCTCCATCGCATCTCGTACCGCCATCCAGTCTGGGAAGTTACGGCAAGGCGTCGATTGGCGGCGGTGTCGCACAATCCTATGAGCTCAAACACCCCTCCTTCTGCGGCTGCTTCCAAGCCCTGGCTAAATGTTGCTGGGTCACAGTGCTTCATGGATTGGTTAGCCGAGATGCAGGTCAGTTTAGGGTTTACGACCTATCAAACGGGCAAGCTGTTTCTGGTGGGGCGCAAGACTGATGATTCGATTGCCATCTTTGAACGGACCTATGGCCATTGCATGGGCATGTGGGCATCGTCCGATGCCGCGACGATCTGGTTGAGTTCTCGGTATCAGATTTGGAAGCTGCAGCGATCTCCAGCGGAACTCGTTCCGTATCGAGCCCCCGATTCGCCCGCTCCCGATCTGAACAATCCCGACCAGGCAGTACCACCGTGGTCCGGGCGTGGTTACGATGTGGCTTACATTCCACGAGTGGGATACACGACCGGGCATGTCGATGTTCACGACATGGCGGTCGATGCGGACGGACGTCTGCTGTTCGTCAATACTATGTTTGGGTGCATCGCGACACTCAGCGAACAGGCGAACTTCCAGCCGTTGTGGCAGCCTCCGTTTCTCACTCGTTTGGTTGCAGAAGACCGCTGTCACTTGAATGGGCTGGCAATGCGTAGTGGTCGCGCAGCGTTTGCCTCGGTCGTCGCTCAATCCGACGTCGCTGGCGGTTGGCGTGATCGGAGGCAAGGTGGAGGAGCCATCCTTGATATCGCTTCGGGCGAAGCCGTGGTGATGGGACTGTCGATGCCTCATTCGCCTCGCTGGTATCGAGGCAGATTGTGGGTGCTGAACTCTGGTACCGGGGAGTTTGGGACGGTTGATCTGGAAACCGGTTCATTTGCTCCCGTCTGTTTCTGTCCTGGGTATCTGCGAGGCTTGGCATTCATCGGCGACTATGCCGTGATAACTTTGTCAAAACCGCGACACGATAGCTTCCACGGATTATCATTAGACGAGCGGCTCAAGCAGGGAGGTGCTGAGGCACAATGTGGGTTGGTGGTCATTGATCTGAAAACCGGCACGATTGCTCATTGGTTGCGCCTGCAAGGGACGTTGGTGACAGAGTTGTACGATTCAATTGTCTTACCAGGCGTGCGTCAACCGATGGCGGTTGGATTCAAGACCAAGGAGATCGAGCGGCTGATGTTGGTAGATGAATACGGAACGCTCTGAGCAGGCCTGCTCGACGGACAAAAACGAAGTGGCAAGGTGTATGCGTAATACAAGCTTTTTCGATTGCTTGCGTCAGCGAATCGCAAGTCGCAAGCGGGATAAGAAGACGCGGGGTCGACGATTGGTTCAACGACGACTGGCGACCGCCGTCGAAACTTTGGAGCCCCGTCTGTTGTTGGCAGTCGACCTTGGCGATGCACCGGATATTGGTGCTGGAACTGGGCCCGGCAACTATCGGACGCTCAGTGCCAATGGTGGGCCCAGTCACAACATCGACGTGACACAGACGACGCTGTTCCTGGGCTCTAGCGTCGATGGCGACAACGGTATGTTACAGAACTTGCGGGCGAACGCCGACGATGTGGATGGGGCGTTGCCAGATGACGAGGATGGGGTGCTGAGTCCACTCGAACTGCAGGGTATCGTGGGAGCCGCGCCGACGATCACGCTACTTGTGACCAACACCACCGGCGGCGCTGCCACGCTGTCCGGGTGGATTGACTACAACGGCGATGGCATGTTCGACAATACGACCGAACGCGCGCAAGTCTCGATTCCCGACGGCACGACGGCGATTCGCTCTACACTCACCTTCCCGATCATTCCTCTGGGTTCGGCTGGTAAGACGTACGCTCGCTTCCGATTGAGCACCGATGCGGCTGCGGAGAATGCCACCGGCGCGGCAAGCGACGGCGAGGTCGAGGACTTCCCGTTTGTAATTACAAATGTCAGCGACGGGATGGCCAGCAGCAGTCTCAAGATTGCCAGTGGAACCGGCGGGCCGAACTTGTCCGGTTTTGACAAATTCGGCGATTCGGTAACCTCGCTCGGCGATCTGGACGGAGACGGCGTGAATGATTTGGCTGTCGGAGCCAGCAACGACAATGCAGACGGATTTTCTCGTGGTGCGGTGCATATAGTACTGATGAATTCGGACGGGAGGGCCAAGAGCAGCGTTAGAATCGCAAGCGGAGCAGGCGGTGGTCCGGTGTTGACCGATCAGGCTCACTTTGGCAGTTCGGTGGCCTCACTGGGCGATCTGGATGGGGATGGCGTGAACGATCTGGCCATCGGAGCCTTAGGCGATGATACCGGCGGCGCCGTGTATGTACTGCTGATGAATTCCGACGGGACGGCCAAGAGCAACCTCAAAATTGCCAATGGTACAGGCGGTGGACCGGACTTGACCAACTCTGGTTCCTTTGGCGCTTCGGTGACCTCGCTCGGCGATCTGGACGGAGACGGCGTGGACGATCTGGCCGTCGGAGAGGACCTTGACGATACAGGGGGAATTAACAGTGGTGCCGTCTACGTATTGTTTATGAATTCCGATGGCGCCGCCAAGAGCAGCGTCAAAATCTCGCATGGCACGGGTGGCGGACCAACGTTAGCCGATTTGAATTTCTTCGGCAGCTCGGTGGCCGCGTTTGGTGATTTGGATGGAGACGGCGTCAACGATCTGGCCGTCGGGGCCTATGGTGATGATACGGGTGGCGACTCCCGCGGCGCTGTGCATGTACTGCTGATGAATTCCGATGGGACGGCCAAGAAGAACGTCAAGATTGCCAGCGGGACGGGTGGCGGACCGATGTTGGCGGATCGTGATGCCTTCGGCACATCAGTTGCCTCGCTCGGCGATATCGACGGTGACGGCGTTAACGATCTGGCCGTCGGAGCAGTAAGCCACAGTGGTGGTCGCGGTGTGGTGTACATGCTGCTGATGAATTCCGATGGGACGGCAAAGAGCAGTGTCAAGATCGCAGACAATCCTGATGATCCGGATTTCTTCGGTATTTCGGTGGCTTCGTTGGGCGATCTGGACGGTGACGGTGTGAACGAACTCGCTGTCGGAGCCGACTTCGATGACACCGGCGGCCTTCGGCGAGGTGCGGTACACATATTACTCTCCAGTTCGTCGTTCGATTACGGTGATGCGCCAGACCAAGCAGCGTCAGGATTCAACAGTGACTACCCGACGACATTGGCTTAAGATGGCGCTCGGCATGGTGTTGGCAGCCTGTTCCTAGGCGCACGGATTGACGGAGAATCAGATGGGCAGCCGACCGCTGAAGCTAATGGCGACGACAACAATGGCGAAGCCGATGAGGACGGTGTCGTGGGTATCGCCAGCATCGTCGCTATCAGCACGTCTGCCACGACTTCCAGCTTCGCCGTCACGGCATCAGACTCAGGCATGCTAGACGCTTGGATCGACTTCGATCAGAACGGCAGTTGGAACGACGCAGGAGAACAGGTCTTTACCAGTGCAAATGTCACTGCCGGATTGAACGTTCTCAGCTTTTCCGTCCCTGCGGGAGCGACTCCCGGCGAGACTGCAGTACGTTTCCGAATCAGCTCGGTAGGTGGGCTTGCTCCAACAGGAGTTGCCGCAGACGGCGAAGTTGAAGACTACATCGCTACAATTCTGGATGGCGATTCCAGCAGTGGAGACGATGTCGAGATCGGACCGCCGATCGCCGGTACTCTCGATATTGTGGCGGACGGCAATGAGGTAGTCGTGCGAAGTGGCGCGATCGAATTATTCCGCGCGCCAGGTTCCTCACTCGGCCGCTTCAACATCTCCGGGACGGACGGTAACGATACACTGAACGTCGCCACTCTCAACGCTATCTTCAGTGGTTCGGTTCGTGCTGACGCTGGCGAAGGTGACGACACTTTGCGTCTAACGGGCGGCAACCAAATCCTTGATCTCACACAAATCCCGGACTCGGACATTCAAGGTATCGAAACGATCGACATTGCCGGTAACGGCGATAATTCTTTAACGCTTGACGTCAACGAGGTCGTCAACATCTCGCCGACTACCGATACGCTACGAGTCGTGCATGACGATCACGATGTGGTGAACTTTGGGAGTGGCTGGGCGGTCGAGATCCCACAGATCGTCGCCAGCCAGTTTGTGCATGTTCTGAAACAGACGGGCGCGACGCTTGAAGTTGCCAATGCAACTTCGTTTCACAATCCATTCCTGCCGCTCGATGTGAACCGCGACGGAAAAGTTGCTCCGCTTGACGCGTTGATAATCATCAACCGACTGAACAGCGCTGGCCCCGGCTCACTCGCCACGCCGACTTCCGTCGATGGGCTCACGGAGTTTTTCTACTTCGACAGCAACGGCGACCGAGCGGTTGCGCCGATCGATGTGCTAGTCGTCATCAACTTTCTGAATGACCCGACAAGCAATACGGAAGGCGAATCTTCAAGCTCTCCCAGCATTCCGAGTTTGACTGCGAGTTCAGGCGGTTCATCGATCGCGAGCGCAACAAATCAACAGCGGCGACAGATCGACTTATCGCCATCGCATGGCTGGGCAGCAATCACGGTGCGTCCGTCGGCAGCCCCAAATTCATCGCGATCCGTCTCAGAACGTCATATCGGCAGTCGTCCGACCACTTCGCGGGAAGATACGGAATTGGCCAACGCCATCGACGAGATTTTTGCTACGTGGCTACGCCTTTAGGCGACATAGGTGCGCTCTCGCTACGGCGACTTTTCTGACTTCTTTGCCGACGCCCCATCCTTTCGGCGGCATACATAACGCGAGAGGCGACGTACGACGCGTCGCAAATCCTAAACTCAGGAACCGCCGCATCATGCGACGTTCCTCGCTCAATCCATCGTCGGATCTGCTCCTCCAAACCTATGCGAATCGATAAGCAGGTCGACCGAGCAATTGATCCCGATCTGGGCGGCGCTCAGAGAATCCAACGTCGCTCATACCGACCGCATGAAACGGCTGCAGACATCCAATGGCCGTCTGTTCTCAGAATGATGACGAACTCAGACGGCTCATTGGCCAAGCTGCCTGATGTCACTGCGCGCGTCGGTCTAACCGAACCTCGGTCGACATCGCAAATCGCTAGCGATCGTCGGTGGGCGCAACCGAGTGCGCGACGCGGGCTCGCCAAAGTTACCTTGATCGACGACATAGCACCGATCGTCTTAGTGCGTCGCCCGTAAAACACGTCGGTCCGACACACCGACGCAATTTGGACTGGGCGAGTTCCGCCTCAGAAGTTTCTAGTGTTTCGATCTGACGAGCCGCCCCGTTCGATGTGCGTCGATCTCCCGAGGCGGCGGCTGCCGCCGC
>JBBDHZ010000064.1:0-1298 GCA_040880645.1 Minisyncoccota bacterium | reverse complement strand
AAGATTGCGTTTTATGTGGTGAAGTATGGAACGGTCGGCCAGCGGGCGTTGTTGGTTGGGCCCCTGCTGGTTGTTTTGGCGGGCGTTGTCGGTTGGTTTGTCCGGCGGCGAATGCGGGATGATGAGAAGCTAGCGGCGAGCGGCGAGTGGCGAGTGGCCGAAATAGTGGACCTCGGCAAGCGATTCCGCATGCGGGAAAAGGCAGGTTTTTTAGCCTTCTTTTTTTGTGGAGAATGGAATTCATTCCGTTGCCGGGAGGGGCAGGTGGGAGGTGGGGAGATGGGAAGCGGGAATGGGGGCAGTACGTGCGGCAGGGGCGTGCGACCCGTCGAGGGGGCGAGGCGTAAAGCGGCGGGATCGGTTAGACTACGACGTCAGTGGATCGTTGCTTACGCTGCGGGGGGGGAGATGCCACAGACACACGCCAAGATCGAAGACCGTTATCGAGAACTTCTCGCCTCGTTGACGCCGGCGCAGCGTGTGGCACGCTCAGCCGCCATGTTCGTTTGGACGCGGGAGCAAATTGCACGCCAGATCCGCCTGGAACGTGGGGCGCTGGATCACGAAACGATCAAGTGGCTTGTCGCATTGCGGCTGTATGGCAAGGATCCAATCGTTCGCACGCTGATCGAGGGGCAACTCCAAGATGTTCCCCGTTGAGATTTTCCAGCAGACACTCTCGAAGTTGACCACGATTCTGCAGCACCACGCGATCCGCTTTCACTTGACCGGTGGCTTGACCGGGACGGTCTACGGTGAGCCGCGGATGACGCAGGACATCGACGTGGTCGTTGATCCTGTGCAAATGACGCTCGTAGGCGAGAGCCTTCTCAACAGTTTGGAAGGGTCCGTCTTCCTGTTCAATCCCGACGTTGTTCGCAGCGCCATTCGTGATGGCGGGATGTTTCAGCTGCTCGACCAAGCAGAAGCTCTAAAGCTTGATGTGTACGTCAGGGAGATGATCCCCGGTGAGTTGAGTCGGTCGGAACGCGTCGAGGTTTTCGAGGGCCAATGGCTGCCAGTCGTATCACGCGTTGATGCAGCAATCTCAAAGTTGATTTGGATCGGTAAGGGGAGCCACAAGAGTCGTCGTGATCTCCGTTGATGCTAAAATATGCGAAACGGCCAGACTTCGTGCGGCTATTGGGGAACATATTTTCCGAAACAAGGACAAGCACTGATGGCAACGATCGCGGAACAGTGGATGAATCAAGGGATGGAAAAGGGGCGAGAAGAGGGACGCGAGAAGGGACGCTTGATCGGGACGATCCAAACGTGCAGCGAGATCCTGGGAGAGC
>JBBDHZ010000063.1:0-6939 GCA_040880645.1 Minisyncoccota bacterium | reverse complement strand
CCCGCGGCCCGCTACGCCAGCGCCGCGGAGTTGGCGGAAGACCTGGATCGTTACCTGACCGGCGAACCCGTGATCGCTCGGCCCGTCAACTGGTGGCATCGCCGCTGGCGCTGGCTCCGCAAACACTTCGTCGGCCCCACGCTCGCAGTTACCGCCGCGGTTGCATTCCTCGTTCTGTTGGCGGTGATTGTGGTCCAGTCCATCTCATTTCACAAACAGGTGAAGCAGACCAACGCCGCTCGCCAAGAAGCGGAATCCTACCGCCAGGCGCTCGAGATCGCCGAGGAAAAAGCCGCGCGGCTACAGTCCGACGCGGCAGCGGACCAACGTGATTCCGGCAAACTGCCGTAGGCCGGCTTCGACGCAACCAATCTTAACCCGAAGCGTTAGCGAGGAAGTCCGACAACTCCCTCGCTTACGCTTCGGGTTACGATGAATCGCGCAGGAATAGCATCAAATCTACCGACAGCTGCCGTAGGCCGGCGAGCCCGATACCGGCGACCAAAGATGCACCAGCCCGACCCTCGGACGCCGCGGCGATCCACTTAGCTGACGCGGACGGAAGGTTCGGACTGGCGGGGTTAGGTTCGATGGTCTGTGTGGCTGGCGAAATCACGAGGTCCATGTCTTCCATGGGCACGGCTCCCAGCAACACATCGTCTCCCAGGACCAACGCGCCGACGAAGCACGACCGGTTTCCAAAGCTGACTTCGACCGGTCCCACGTAAGGACAAACGTGAGTCTTGCCGTCCGCCGTGGTCGCCTCACGTTCCTGGAGCTTCGGCAGTTTCAACTGCGTAGCGACATGTTCCGGTAGACACAATAGCAGCGCCCCCGTGTCCACCAGCGCCTCCGCTTCGTACGGAGCGAGGCGGTTGTCCAGCGCGTTTCGCAGCGTCAGCTTCGCCTTGATGAGTCCCATGCGTTTTCGACCTCCACTTCAGAGCCATACCGAGTTCGTATTTTAGCCGACACGTCGAATTGCAGTAAGCCTTAGCTTTCAAAACGGCCAATCGTAACTCGCCGGCGAGTACCTCCGTTCGTCGGCCGCAACTCGTTCGAGGTCTGGGAAGAGATCCGCGACTAGCCTCACCACACGCTCAAGGCCCGCGTCGATCCGGACCTGGAAGCGATCTGCTTGCGGGCTTTGGAAAAGACCCCCGCGGCCCGCTACGCCAGCGCCGCGGCATTAGCGGAAGACCTGGATCGTTACCTGACCGGCGAACCCGTGATCGCTCGGCCCGTCAACTGGTGGCATCGCCGCTGGCGCTGGCTCCGCAAACACTTCGTCGGCCCCACGCTCGCGCTGACCGCAGCGGTTGCCTTCTTCAGTCTGGTGGCGGTGATTGTGGTTCAGTCCATCTCGTTGCAGGAACAGGGGAAACAAACCGACGCGGCTCGCAAGGAAGCGGAAGCGCACCGCCAGGCACTGGAGACTGCCGAGGAAAAAGCCGAGCGTCTTCAGCCCGACGCAGCAGCGAGTCAATCGCGTTCCGGCAAATCAGCCGAACCGCGCTAGCGCGCTAGCGGCCGGTTTCGAAGAACCTTGCCTGTTTACGTGGAGCAATTTTCCACCTGCTGTTCGACGCGGAGAGCCAAGCTACCCCGGCCAGACAGACAATATTTCGAAAATCTTTTCTTCGCCGCTGTCCGACTCGGGCCTATTTCGCAATAAGGGTTTCGGAGCGGCCTTGCGATGCACCAGCAGCTAGAGCTATAGGACCGATCCATTTCCGGTCACTGTCGTCTCGCGCGGATAAGCCAGACCGGGAATGTCCGACCGTACGGGCTCAAAGCGGCTCCCGAAATCGAGGCTAGTTCGTCGTATCCATGCGTGCCGTCAATACCAACATACTCTCTTAGGTAAAAGGTGACTCTCATGACCGAAATCCGTTCTCGACGCTTCCTGTTGCGGTCAGCCGTGCTGGCGGGGTTGACATTGGTCATCTCCTCGGCGGCATTGGCAACAGAACCGACATCAACCGACAGATTCAAAACGCAACTGGGCAAGGCAAAGGCGATTACCGCCGAGACCATGGAATCCGGTAATCTGCCTGTCAACATCTCACCCGATGGGCTAGCAAGCACAATTCTTTTGGACGACTTGGCGGTCAGCATTGATGGGGATGCGGAAGCACACAGCGCTACCAAGGTCGCGATTCTCGAAATTCCCGTTACGGTTCCCGATTTGAAGGAAGAGAACTTCCTTGGATACCACGCACTCCTAGGTGGTACAGTGACAAAGGGAGAAGGTACGCGTGTGCAAATATCGCTAGACTTGGGCGGCACCCATCACGCAGTTGAATTCCCCTTCGGCAAGAGCTTCGACGGCACGATCAAGCCCGAATCGTACTTCGCCTACTCTTTGTCGGAACTCAAGCAAGCAGACGGGCCCGATGGTCAGAGGACGCTGGTAGGCATTCCTGCACCGCCACACTACACGGCCATCATCGTGCTTTCCATCCAACGCCGCACCCCAGAGGACACAGCGTCGGTGGAAATCAGCAGCTTCGACGTCGAGATCATCCGACCGCGGAAAGGACCGCAAGGATCTAGTGACAACGGGAGCGAGGATCAAAGTTCAAAAAAGAACGATGCCAAGAAGCACAGAGAGTAGACTCGTCCCGCAACGGTTGCGCGCAATCTGGACGTTTCGCCGTTTTCCATAGCATCTGCTTGCTGGCTGCAGGATCGACAGAGTCGGGTACGAACGTCGTGCTGGTTACGCCTCGTGCCAGAATCAACAACGATCCGTTTGACTGTCTAATGCAGCCCCCGCTGCAAGTGCCATGGCACTCGGACGCTATAATTTGACTACGATTGGAGGATCAAATGAATGAAGTTGAGTTGAACAAACAGGTAGAAGAGTTGAAAGAGGTCGCGGCGAAATCCATTAACCCGTGTCTCACCGCGAAATTTATTGCATTTTCGGATGCTCGCGTGCGTGCCTTGTTTCTGTCGAAAATCCAAGATGAGTATATCTTCAAGGGAGTCTTCTGCCTGAGTGGCCTTTCGATTCCTGAGAACCGCTCCGTGTACTTTGATTTCGACTGCCCGGCTGACAGGGTCTGCCTAATCAAGCCCGCTTTTGTCGTGGTTGTCAATGTTGTCCACGGCTACGTCGTCCCGATCATCGACCCGTACACCGATCCGACAGCGTCGGCAGACTTTCAGTCTTTTTCAACCGCCGCAACGAGGTCTCTGGTTGAGTCTGGCGGCGCGTCACTTCGCATCATTGGCAACAGCGCTATCTCACCATCAGGCGGAACGCTGCCGCTTGCGAGCGATGGCACGCTGCCGTTGGCAAGTGACGGGACTCTTCCGTTAGCCAGTGACGGCACACTTCCATTGCGGGTGATTGGCTACGTTCTGATGCCTGCCGGGTGGCGCTTTGGAAATGGATGATTTGCTTCATGCTCTAGAGTAGCCACTTGAAACGATCATAAAAGGACGAACTGATGAGCGAAGCCATAACTGATGCGGTAGCAGTTCTGCACGACTTGTTAAAGTCCGATTCTGAAACCGTACGGCTCCAAGCTGCAGCCGCGATCCTTCAATTTGCTTGTCAGGCTAAAAGCGACACCAGCATGACTGATGGAGAAACGTCGCAAACCGCTGTCTTAGATGTCGTCCGGGCCAATCGGTTCGAACTAGTCAGCACTGACGGGAAAGTCTTGGCCGTGCTGGGCAAAGTCAAGAAGCATCCGTTTGACAGTGAAGTTGTCGGAGACGGGATCGGCCTTGCGCTTCTCGACAACGACGGAAGGCCGCAGGTGAGGTTATGCGCCGACAACCACGACGGTCTCATCACGTCGCAGGGGCTGACGATCTATGACATATCCGGAAAATACCGCGTCAACGTCGGCGCGAGCGCAGGAGGCGGCGGGCTTGGTATGAAACAGGGAACCAATAGCAAATTTGAAATGTTTATTGCGGCACACTCGCCTATCCTGCGATTTACTGATAAGGACGAGAAGCAACGCGTTTTCGTCGGTCTCGACACCTTTCAACTTGCCGCTGCTGACGGTTCGGTTCTTTTCAACGCACCATGAGCCAGGATAGCCAACTGCGAACCCAATGAGTTTCCCCTCTTTCGTGTCCAAGGTCAGATAGGTGCGATTTTCAAATAGGGACAAGACCCATGAATCCAGAACTGAATCGCGAGTATGTTCAGTCCGGCGAAGATGAAATATTCGACAAAATGGTCGAACTGACAATCGGTCAGATGAATACGTCTAGCGATGGGCACCGACTTCGTGTGCAGCATGCCAAGGCCACGGGTTGCGTGACCGCCAAGTTTCAAGTCGGTGCCGATATCCCGGCAGATCTGCGGCACGGCGTGTTTCGTGAGCCCGGACAGACGTTCGATGCCATCGCGCGATTCTCGAATTCGCAAGGAACCATCGAGCCGGATGGCGAAGGAACAGTGCGTGGGTTGGCCATCAAGCTACTGGATGTCAGCGGAGCGCGGGCAATTCAGGACGACCACGACCGAACGCAGGATTTCCTGTTGGTGGATCATCCGGTGTTTCTATTCCCGAATCCCAGGGCTTATCTGGACATCATGAGTCGAAAGAGCGTCCCGCTGATAGGTAAGCTCTTTGCGGCCGTTCATCTGGCGATTTTCGAACGTGACGAACTATCCATTCTGAAGGCCATGAAAAGTAAAAGGGTTGCTAGTCCGTTGGAAATTACTTACTGGAGTGGTTCGCCATTCTGGCTCGGTGACGCGAAGAGACTGGTAGGGCATGCCGTGAAGTATTCGGCGGTTCCGCGGGAGACGCGTTCAGCACCGCCCGTTGATCCCGATAAGGTGCCATCCGACTACCTGAGCAAGGCGATATCAGAACACCTTGCTGATCGGGAAGCGTTTTTTGACTTCAAGGTCCAGACGCAGAGCCACCCGATCAGGATGCCCGTCGAAGATGTGTCGATGGAATGGGACGAGGACGTGTCAAAGCCCATCACGCTGGGCAGTTTACGAATCGGAATTCAGAAAGTCGATCCCAGTGGTGACTTGGAAAAGCAATGTGAGTCGATGTCGTTCAACCCTTGGCACGCACTCGCCGAACATCGCCCGATGGGCGGGATCAATCGTTTGCGGAAAGCCGTCTACCAGGCCAGTTTCAATCATCGCGTGGGTCACTGAGAGTTCCGTCCAAGGCAAATCACAACCATTATTCGTCCAGACTCATTTTTGAGATCAATTCGAACATCGGAGGAACCATGCTTTCTCACGTCGCAGGAATTCTTGTAATCGTTGTCGCTGTGATCCACATGGCGATCGCAGTGATTGAGATGTGTTTCTGGCAAGTGCCAAAAGTCCATAGCCGACTCGGTTTTGATGCAGACGAAGCAAAAAAGGTCACCCCGATCGTTGCCAATGCCGGCCTCTACAACTGCTTCCTCGCTGCCGGATTGATTTGGGGGCTGTCCAGTTGGGGCAGTTCTAACGCCCTGTTGTTCTTCTTGTCCTGTGTCGTCGTGGCCGGTGTGTTCGGGGCAGTGACGCTGAAATGGACGACACTGGTCTTGCAGAGCGTTCCAGGCGCATTGGCTTGGGGCTGTGTTTGGATGTTCAGTTAAATCGCCCGGCGACTACCTAACTCCTAAGTAGCAACCAATGAAGTCAAGCACTCACTCGTTACGAAGGATAGGTTCGGCGTTGAGGACAGTCGTGATCCTCCTCTGCGTAATTCTGGCGAAGGCCGTGTCGGGCGAGGACGTTTCGCCGCCGCCGATCCTGCAATGGTTCGAGGGGAAATACGAGACGATGGTCCGCCGCACACCGGATGCGTTTCTAGCCGGCTATGGCGCGGTGTGGATTCCTCCGCCCGGACGCGCCGGAAGAGAGGGCGAGGGTGGCTTCTCCGTGGGTTACGATCCCTATGACCGCTTCGATCTGGGGCGGACCGGTCACCGGACCAAGTACGGCACGGAAGGAAGGAATCAAGCAGTTCGCGGCAACGTTGCACCGGGCGGGAATCGACCTGCACATCGATTTCATCATCAACCACAACGGTACGCGGCACGGCGACGAACCAGATTTCGTCAAAGCGGGCGATTACCCAGGCTTTGTGGTCAGGCTGCCCAGTGACGTCGACGGCGATTTTCACAACGGGTTTCTGAACTCCGACCAAGATCCGCTCAACGGCCGTCTATTCGGTGCCATCGATATCGCCCATGAAAAAGACCATCGTTTTGTCCGCAGCCCCGTACCTGGGTTGGCGAAAAACATTCCGGCGGGCACCACGCCCGCATTTGGCCGGCTCGCGGATCAACCCGATGCCAACAATCGGCGATTCTATCCTGATCGCGATTCCCAGCCGATCCTGCTGTTCGATCCCAAAACCGGGCAGGGCGGAATTCAGGTCTTCGCGTTCAAGACAGACGATCCGATGACGGGCGACCCGGTCGAGGAGAACGCCATGGGTTACCTGATGCGCAATGCTCAGTGGCTTGTGCAGGACATCGGCGCGGATGGTTTCCGCATTGATGCGACCAAACACGTTCCGCTGTCCGTGCTCGATTCTTTCGACCGGGCGATCTACCGGTCCAGCCCTCGGCGACTGCTCGACGGCAGCCAGAAACAGGTCTTCTGTTACTGCGAACCCAAGGGAGTGGACCGCCAGCAGATCGTCACATACGTTCGCAAGGATATCAATCCAAGCGACTCCGGGCGGATAGGCGGCAATCGCGACACGCTCGATTTCAATCTGTTTTTCCGCATGGCGGATCACTTGACGAGCAACGGCCTGGCAAATGACTGGCGGACCATCAACGGCGCCAGCGTTGACGTCGACGACGATGGCTTGCGCAACGGTTCCGCCGGCGTCAAGTTCGCTTCCAGCCACGACGACTTCGGGCCAGCGCTCGACAATGTTGCCCATGCCTACATCCTCATGTTGCCCGGCAATGCAATTGTGTATTTCAAAGCGG
>JBBDHZ010000062.1:0-7003 GCA_040880645.1 Minisyncoccota bacterium | reverse complement strand
AGTACTTGTCGGTCAAAACGATCTTTTCAAACGCCACCGCCGGAGTCGTCGACGGCTTAACCGCCTCCTGAGCCGAAAGCCGAACCGCCTCGTGGGTCTGACCGCAGACCGAGAAAAACCCAAGCAAGACTCCGACAAGTTGTGAGCGAGTTGGTCGATTCATGATTAGCCCTTAAAAGGAAAGTGAACCAAAATAATGTCGCGAAGCGAAAGAATTGTTTTTCTCTCCCCACCGCACAGCGACCACCGACGAGGCGATTCGGTTTATTCGACAACAGTTTATGCCCACACCTCTGAGTCCAACCGGTCTTTCCGTTTCTCCCAATCGGGCATCACTCGCGAAAGCAGGCGGTAAAACGCGGGACTGTGGTTGTGGACCTTTAAGTGGCAAAGTTCATGCGCGATCACGTAGTCGATGCAATGTACCGGAGTTTTCACCAATTCGAGGTTCAACGTGATGTTCCCAGAGTTTGTGCAACTTCCCCAACGTCGCTTCATCGGCCTAACGGAAATCAGCGGTGACTTTGAAAGCTTCAGTGACTTACAACGATCCAGGCAATTCGCCATCCGATCTTTAAACAGCCGGCATGCGTGGTCCCGGTACCAGTCGGTGACGAGCCGCTGAATTCCATCACGATCGTCTCTGTCATTATGTAGGACGTGGAAGAAGCGCCCTTTCAATTTCACTGACGACCCACGCCCCTTCGCCACCTTCAACCGGTATTGGCGACCGAGATACAGATATGTTTCGCCGCTGACGTATCTTCGCGGCGGACACGTCGGCTGGTACCGTTCGAAGTACCGCCACTGATTAGCGATCCACGTCGATCGCGCGTCGACACGTTTCAAAACGGAACCAATCTCCCGCCCTGCCGGAGCCAGTACCTCCAGTCGCAATTCCGGGTGGACATGGATCATTAGCTGTTGGCGCTCCCCAAATTGCACCTTGAACGGAATCTGCAATGATCCGTGCTTCAGCAGATAGCCACCTCCCGGTTGTCCGTTCTCGATCATGTGGCGTACCTCCGGCGGGCAACATCGAGGCATTTCTCCAGGATCATGTCGATTTCGTCAAACGACAGATCCAATCCAACGGGCTCCAGTTCGTGCAAGTAATCCTCGACGGCGTTCTGCATCTGGTTCTGTACATCCATGTTTTTTGTCCAGTTCACAATTTTGTGTTGTCGAATGATTTCGTCAATACGAAGCGCCGCGGCGGCGCCAAGCGATACCGTGTCCAAAGCCGTTTCGTCGTGGTTGGTAAAGACCTCCCTTACTATTCCAAAGAATGCCTGGGCAACCTGGTGATCTTGTAGTGCATCTGGCAATCCCGCTCCGCGACGCGTGCGGATGGCGTCGGCTATCTCGCTGGTCTTCGCCAAGTACTCCGCGTCGGACAAACGCTTCTGACGGAATGCCTCGATCGCATCCTCCAGCATCTTGGAAAATTTTGAGTAGAACGCAGGATCGTCGTCCATGCGGTCATGAATCGTTCGCTTGGTCCGATGAGCGATCGTATCTGCCTTCGATGCGGTGCTTTTCCCGTCGAGTTCTTCCAGTTCTTTGTCGAATGCTTCCTTTTCAAAGATGTTGACCAGGGAAGTAACTTTCTGCACTCCGCCCGTCGCCACGTGCGTGTCCAGCAGCTTTTGGATCTTCGCCTCATATTCTTTGAAGTCGACTATCTCGGCGTACCGACGTCTGACCGACGACCGCAGCTGCATGAAAAATTGTAAATCACTGCGATACCTTTCCACTTTCGCATCCGGCGTTTGCTCCATGAACTTCAGTGATCCGAGTGCCATCGAGAGCGACTTGGCGTAATCCCGCAATGCGTCGTAGAACCGCTCACGCAGCTCATCGTCAGCCAGCTTCAGCTCATGCAATTCCTCGTCCTGCTTGTTCTTGATGTCCTGAAACAAATTCAGCAGATCGGTGTGCCGCCGCGGCAACTTTTCGATCTCCTCGGCAACATCGGTCAGGGATGATTCCAGTTCCTGCTGGTCCGCCTTTTCGAGCTCATTGTAAAAATCGAACGCCTTTTTCAAGTTCGATAACACGCCGCGGTAGTCGATGATGTAGCCAAAGTCCTTTCCCTCACATAAGCGGTTGACGCGGGCAATCGCCTGCAGCAACGTGTGATCCTTCAGCACCCGCGCCAGATACAGCACCGTGTTTCGCGGCGCGTCGAAACCTGTCAGCAACTTGTCGACCACAATGACGATCTCGGGCGAATCCCCTGCCTTGAATGCGTTGATCACGTTCTTGTTGTACTGGTCCTCGCTGCCATGCTTGGCCATCATCCTTTTCCAGAACCGCTGAATTTCCGGCAGGTCCGCTTGGTCGATGTCAACTTCTTCGTTCCCTTCCCGATCGTCCGGCCCGGAAATCAGCACCTCGGACGACACCATGCCGAACTCGTGCAAAAACCGGTGGTACAAGAGCGCCGTCGCTTTGTCCTGAGCGACCAACTGGGCCTTGTACTGAGTGCCTTGCCAGTTGTCGCGATAGTGCAGACTGATATCCAACGCGATTTCACGAACCTTCTGTTCCGCCTTGTTCAACTGGTCCGTGGTCGTGAACTTCTTTTTCAAGTCTGCCTTTTGCTGTTTGGAGAGGTTCGTCGTTACGATTTCAAACCAGCGGTCGATGCTTTCACGATCCACTCGCTGATCAACGTCGCGCCCCTCGTACAACAGCGGCACAACGGCTTTGTCTTCGACCGCCGTGCGAATCGTGTAAGTCGGCTGGATCAGTCCTCCGAACTTGTCGATCGTGTTCTTTTCTTTCTTGCGAACCGGGGTGCCGGTAAACCCGATGAAGCACGCTTTGGGAAGTGCCTTCCGCATCCGCGAGTGCATCATCTTGTATTGTCCGCGGTGGCTTTCATCGACCAGTACGAAGACGTTGTCGCACTCATTGCAAAGATCCCCTTTCAACAACGCGTTCTCGAACTTGTCGATCACCGTCGTGATCACGCGACCGCTGGAACCTTGCAGCAACTTCGCCAGATGCCGGCCGCTGTTGGCACGCGTCGGTTCCATGTCGCAGTGGGTGAACGTCCGATAGATTTGGTCGTCCAGATCGACGCGGTCGGTGACCAACACGATTTTGTAGTCGGGCAACCGCAGCCGAGCGATCTCTTTGGCCAGCATCACCATCGTCAGTGACTTGCCGCTGCCCTGCGTATGCCACACCACGCCGCCTTTGCGTGCGCCGCTTTCATCCCGCTCCTGAATTCGTCGAAGCGTGTTTTTGACGGTGAAATATTGCTGGTAACGAGCAACTTTCTTTTCGCCGGCATCAAAGATCGTGAACGAGAACGCCAAATCCAAAACCCGCTCGGGTCGGCACAGCGAATAGAGCGCTCGATCCTGATTGGTAATTGTGCGAGGCCCGGTGAAATAGTCTGCCTGTTTCTCGCTGACGTTATTGAAGCGGGTGAGCAACCATTTCGTGTCCGCCATCTTCGTTGACGGCTTGCCGAGGATTTTCTTTACAGACGCATCGACATCCTCCTTCCATACCGACCAAAACTTGGGCGGTGTCCCTGTGGTTCCATAAGCGGCGTCATTTTTTGCGATCCCGAGTAGTAGCTGTGAATAGAAATGGAGGTGTGGGATCTGATCCTCACGCTGGTTTCCGATGTGCTGTGAGATCGCACTGGCGACGGGATCCTTGGCATCGGGACGCTTGCATTCAATCATCACCAAAGGAATGCCGTTGACGAACAGCACGATATCAGGCCGGCGGGTCTCATGGCTGGCCGTCCGTTCGACAACGAATTCGTCGGAGACGTGGAACACATTATTCTTCAGCCAGGTGTCCGGGTTCCAGTCAATGAAGTTGACTGGAAAGCTCCTCGTGTCCCCCGCGATCGTCTGAGGAAGACTTTTTCCCAGCACCAGCAGGTCGTAAACTTTCTCGTTGGTCCGCACCAAACCATCGTAGACGACATTTTTTAACGCTTGAACGGCCGAATGAATGTTGGCTTCACTAAACGGATGCTCTTCCCCTTTGAATCGAATCCGATTCAGTTTCTTTAGTTGCTCGATCAACACGGTATCGAGCAAGACGCTCGACAATTTGCCGCCACGCAGCGCCACCGCTTTGTCGGGCGGCAGGTATTTCCAGCCCAACTGCTGCAAAAACTGCAGGGCCGGAATTTGCGAGATGTGTTCTTCGAGGAACGAAGGAAGCATGAAGATTCCGCTACCAGAGCCGAGTGATCGAGTAATTGTCCAGAACCTTGTCGGCGCTGACGATGTGCATTCCTTCCGCAGTTGCCTGAGCAATCATCAGACGGTCAAACGGATCGCGATGGTGGAACGGCATTGTGGTCAGCAATGCCGTATGACGCGGTTCGATGGGTAGAAACAAGAAACCGTTGCTGGTCACCGCTCGCTCGAAAAAATCAACAAACGGAATTGGTGCGCTGTATTTACCGAGCGAAATTTTGATCGCTAATTCCCAATGGCTTGCGGGACTGATCCATTTTTCATGAGCATCATCCTCGATCAATTCACGGGCGACTTCGCTGCAACGTCCATCGCCGAGCACGAACCACAGCAGCGTGTGCGTATCGAGAAGCAACCTCACGGCATGTATTCCGTAAAATCGGCTAAATGCTCGTTGTCCTCTTGTACGATCTGCAGGAGGCCCTTGCAGCTACCGAACTGGGGCTCGCCCTTCGCCGACAACCGGATTCGCGCCAAGGGTTGATGGTTTTGCACGATAACCACTTCGTCATTCGGCCCCATCCCGGCGATCAGCTCGCTCAAAGTGGCCTGCGCCACATCCAGTTCTACGGTCTTTGTCACGGTTATTCTCCTTCGGAAGATACCACCATTCTAACTCACAGCCGCGGCGAATCGGGTGCAATGCCGAGCCGTCCGGAGGGCTGTGGAACTTTTCCGCCACCACTGCAGCTTGCTGCGTGGAGCGCTGTTTGGCAACCAGAATACGAACCGCAGGGGCGAGCGGGCCACCACGGCGGCTTGTCCGCGTGGAGCGGTGTTTTTCGACCAGCGCGTGAGCCTTCGAAACATCGGTCCACGGAGCAAGCTCCTGTGGTGACGGGTTTTTCTTCGCAGCCATCACGCGTCCTCTTTCGCGGGCTTGACTCGCACCTTGCCGGTCAGAAGTTGTTGCATCAGGCCCTTCTTTTGCTGCTTGAGGGCAGCGGCACGACGTTGCAGGAGTTCAAGCTCTCTGTCCTGACAATTCAGCACTCGGGCAATCGCCTTCTGCTCCTTACGGCCAGGCAAAAGCAGCGGCATCGGGGCAAGATCTTTGAAGTAAATCCGTACGCGAACGCTCCCGCCGCCCGCTCGGTTGACGTAGTGCCGCCAGTAATGCGTCTTGCGAAAATGGTTCAGAAAATCGGGATCGAGATTTTTGGTGCATCGAAAGACGACGTAATCCGGGCTGACCAAGACTTCGCGATCGTCTTCCCACATTGAAATCGAACCGACATTGAGTCGCATCGGGTTGTATGCGAAGTCGCGGTTGCCCACAACCTTGTAGCGATCGATGTTTTCACCGATCGTTCCGTCGTTCATCGGAACCATGCCGACGCTGTTGGTGACGGAGTAGACGAGATTGCGCTCACCAGCGTTGCCGATTCGTCGAGCTGAATTGGAAGCGACATCACCAAGGCGATGCGGCTTCCACTGGTCTTTACCGAACCCCGGCAACCGCACTTTGCCGGTAAGGAACTGCTGCATGAGGGCTTGCTTGCGTTTCTGCTTGGCGGCGAGCAGCTTCTCGGTCAGTTCAATCGCCCGATCCCACGTCGAAAGAATCGCCGCTATTTTGCGCTGCTCGTGCAAAGGGGGGACGAGGACTGGGGTATCAAGAATATCAACGCGTGAGATGCCTGGAATCAGTCCAGTCGCGGCCGTGCTATAGTGGCCTTCGTACATCTTCAGCACATGCTCGATAAATCCAACGTCCCACTTTTTCGACCGGACCGCCATTAGCTGACGGCTAATACAGTACTTCCTGTCTGCTCTTATTGCCCTGCCGGTTCCTGAGCCCTTGACGGTGACAAGAATATCTCCTGGCTCGCAAAGAACGTCGGCTTCAACGACGAATTTCGTTGCATTTATAGAACTGCCTAAGAAGTCGTCAGGTCCGGTCAAATACGGTATGCCATTGCCCTGAAATGTACATTTGGACGCTTCAACATGGCGGCCAGACAGCAGTTCAATCCCATCAGACATTAATGCTCGATTCCATCCTTCAGGAATCATATCTCAGCCCCCTTAAATGTCCCGCCATCTGCTTCCGCACACCTGCCAACTCCGCTTCCAACCCGTCAATCTCCTTCTGGACCGCGCGGACGTCGATTTCCTCTTCTTCCTCGAAGGTGTCGACGTAGCGGGGGATGTTCAGGTTGAAATCGTTTTCCTCGATCTCCGCAAAATCAGCGACGTACGCGTACTTGTCGACGTTCTTTCGCTTCTTGTACGTCTTGACGATTTTCTCGATGTGCTCGTCGCTCAGCGATACCTTGTTTTTGCCGTCGGTGTACTCTCGACTCGCGTCGATAAACACAACATTGCGTTTCTTCTTGTCCTTGCGAAAAACCAGGATTGCCGCCGGGATACCGGTGCCGTAAAAAAGATTTGCCGGCAAGCCGACGACCGCATCGAGCAGATTTTCCTCGATTAGCTTTTCCCGGATCATCCCTTCGCTGCCGCCGCGAAAGAGCACGCCGTGCGGCACGATCACGCCCACGCGGCCTTCGCCCGCGAGCGACACTTCGATCATGTGGGTGATGAAGGCAAAGTCGCCTTTGCTCTTGGGCGGGATGCCTCGCCAAAAACGCTTGTACGGGTCGTTCGGTGCAAACTCCGCTCCCCACTTGTCCAGTGAGAACGGCGGATTGGCGACCACGACGTTGAACTTCATCAACTGGTCGTCTTCGACCAGCCGAGGGTTGCTAATCGTGTCGCACCACTCGATCCGAGCGCCATCCATCTCGTGCAGGAACATATTC
>JBBDHZ010000061.1:0-1312 GCA_040880645.1 Minisyncoccota bacterium | reverse complement strand
TGAACCACCCCGGGTTTATCGGAGGCTCTATTCTTTGAGAGGATAGAGCAATGAACACACAGAAGCGATATAGCCCGGAGTTTCAGGAGAGAGCGGTTCGTCTGCTCGATGAGCAGATGAAGGAAGGCAAGTCTCAGTGGGCGGCGATACAGTCGATTTCGCAGAAGCTCGGTTGCGCACCGGAGTCGTTGAGGCGATGGACGCGACGGGTCGAGGTCGATGAGGGCAAGCGGCCCGGCCTGACGTCAGAGGAGCGTGAGCGACTGAAGCAGCTCGAGCGCGAGAACCGGGAACTGAAGCGCGCGAATGAGATTCTGAAGACGGCATCGGCGTTTTTTGCCCAGGCGGAGCTCGACCGCCGACTGAAGTGATGGTGTCGTATATCGACGCGCACCGGGAACGTTTTGGGGTCGAGCCGATCTGCCAGGAATTGCCGATCGCCCCATCGACGTACTACGAGTGCAAAGCGCAAGAACGGGATCCGGATCGACGCTCTGACCGCGCGAAGCACGACGAGAGACTCAAGCCTGAGGTCGAGCGAGTGTTTGCCGAGAACTTTTCCGTGTACGGTGCCCGGAAGATCTGGAAGCAGCTCAATCGGGAGTCGATCCCGATCGCCCGCTGCACCGCGGCGCGCCTCGCCAAAGCGCTGGGGATCCGTGGGGTCGTGCGTGGCAAGGCCTGGAAGACGACAATCCCGGATGCCGATGCGGCTCGCCCACGCGACCTGGTGCAGCGCAGCTTCTCGGCCACGGCACCGAATCAGCTGTGGGTGGCCGACCTCACGTATGTCTCGACCTGGCGCAATCATGTGGTCTACGTCGCCTTCGTCATCGACGTTTTCGCCCGTCGGATCGTCGGTTGGCGCGTGCTGAACTCGTTGAAAACCGACATCGTACTCGACGCGCTCGAGCAGGCGCTGTACTCGCGAACCGGCATCGAGGGCCTGATCCACCACAGCGATCGAGGCAGCCAGTATCTATCGATCCGCTACACCGAGCGCCTGGCCGAAGCCGGCATCGAATCGTCGGTCGGTAGCGTTGGCGACTCGTACGACAATGCCCTGGCCGAAAGCATCATCGGTCTGTTCAAGACGGAAGTGATCTGGAAAAGCGGGCCGTGGAAAACAATCGATGCCGTTGAATATGCGACCTGCGAATGGGTCGACTGGTTCAACAACCGACGTCTGCTCGAATCAATCGGCGACATCCCGCCGGCTGAGCTTGAGCAGGCATACTATGAGCAACTGGAATGTCACGCGGAAGCCGCATGACTCACACTAAAGAGTCTCCGGAATACCCGGGGTGGTTCA
>JBBDHZ010000060.1:0-7031 GCA_040880645.1 Minisyncoccota bacterium | reverse complement strand
ACCGTACCGCTCACGATCTCGTTTGCGTGGCCGGCATACTCGTCGAGCACCGAGCTTTTCTCGGCTTCGCGGATCTTCTGAATGATCACCTGCTTGGCGGTCTGCGAGGCGATACGTCCGTACTCGCCTTTGTTTTCGAGCGGAAACGACATCTCTTCACCGGCTTCGACGTTTTTCTTCATCTTTTGCGCGTCCGAGAGAAGGATGTGCTGTTCCGGGTTGAAGATGACCACCGCGTCGTCCTCGGCCTCTTCGACGCGCTGTTTATCATCGTCCGAAAGAATGCCCTCCTCGTTTCGGTACACGACCGCGCTGTCATCAACAACGATCTTCACCTGAAAGAACTCGGCATCGCCGCTCTCCGGGTTGAATGTTGCGTTGATGATCTGGCCTTTCTTGCCGTACTCTTTTTTGTACGCCGTCGCGAGCGCCATCTCGATCGCCTCGATCACTTTTTCTTTCGGCACACCGCGCTCGTCTTCGAGTTGGTCAAGAACCGAGCCGATCACTTTAAGGTCAAACATAATGCTGTGCTGTTAGGGATACCCCGCTGCTAATGGAATCGTGTATAAACGTTTAATACCCGTCGTGGATAGAAACTTCGTCGAAAAGCTTCTTATAAAAGAGAGCTCGCCCGAGGCGAACTCCTATCACACGGTAATGGTATCGAGTCTTTCGTCATCTGTCAATAATAGCGAACGCGGCAGGAAGGGTGCCGCTTTTCGGCGTATGCGGCGCGTGTCCGGTGATACTGCCGCGACCGGTCGGGTCGGAGCGCAGAGGCGTGTACACACATCGCGTTTTGCATCACGTGATATACTGAGCGGTATGAAAGTCGGTCCTGAACAACTCAAGGAGTTTATAGTAGATCTTGAGCTTGCCACAAAAGAGGAGCTTGATGAGGCGGAGAAGAAGGCCGAGGAAACAAAAGCCTCGTTAGGCGAGGTGCTTATCAGCAACGGGACTGTCGGGGAAGACGACTATCGGCGGATCCAGGCCCATATTATGGGCATTCCGTTTGTTGACCTCAAAGATGAAAGACTTGATTTCGAGATCCTCTCGATCATTCCCGAGCCGATCGCGCGCAATCATAACATCGTTGCGTACAAGAAAGACCCCAAGGATAACGCCCTCGAGGTGGCGATGCTCGACACCGAGGACCTGACCGCCATCGATTTCATTAAGAAAAAGACCGGATTCAAGATCCGCCCCCGACTGACCGACAAAGAATCGCTTCAAAGCGCCCTGCGGCAGTACCAAAAAAGCCTGCAGGCGGAGTTTGGCGACATCATTCAGAAAGAGGCGAACGAGCTCAAAACCCACCCGGACGGGTCGGAGAACACAGACGACGTGTCGGCCGAAGAGCTCAAGGAGCTGGCCGAAGACGTGCCGGTGGTGCGTATTGTCGAGACGCTGCTCAAGCACGCTATTTTACAGAACGCGTCGGATATTCACATCGAGCCGATGGACAAGCAGGTTCTGGTGCGGTACCGCATCGACGGTATTTTGCGAGACGCGATGGTTCTCCCCAAGGAGGTGACCAACAGTATCGCGGCCCGTGTCAAGGTGTTGTCGAACCTGAAGCTCGACGAGAAGCGTTTGCCTCAGGACGGGCGGTTCAAGACCGAAATGAACGGTGAGGAGGTTTCGTTCCGTGTTTCGACGCTGCCGACCCAGTACGGCGAGAAGGTAGTGATGCGCCTTTTGCGTCAGAACGTGTCGGGCTTCACACTCGAGTTCCTCGGATTTCACGGCGTCGGGCTTGAGGCGCTTCACAAGGCGACCAAAGAAACAACCGGTATGATCCTGACCACCGGGCCGACCGGTTCCGGAAAGACGACGACACTGTACACCGTGCTCGATATCCTCAACCAGCCCGGCGTGAATATCTCCACGATCGAGGACCCGGTCGAGTACCAGATGGAGCGGATCAATCAAACTCAGGTCAAGCCGGACATCGGTTTTACGTTCTCAAAAGGATTACGCGCCCTGGTGCGCCAAGACCCGGACATCGTGATGGTCGGGGAGATCCGCGACGGCGAGACCGCGTCGCTGGCGGTCAATGCCTCCCTGACCGGCCACTTAGTGCTTTCAACACTGCACACGAACTCATCAGCCGGGGCGATCCCGCGCCTGGTCGATATGGGGGTTGAGCCGTTCTTACTTACATCGACACTGGGGGTCGTCGTTGCGCAACGACTGGTCCGCAAATTGACTGACGTTAAGGAGAAGTATTTTCTTACTCAGTCTGAGATCGACAAGTTGGGAGAGATGGTCGATCTCGATCACGTCAAGCGGTTCCTGAAAGAAGAGGGAGTGATCACCGGTGACAAAGCCTGGACTAAGATACCGTTTTACAAACCGGAGGCGTCGCAAGAATCGGATGACGGCTACAGCGGCCGGTTGGGTATCTACGAAGTGCTTGATGTGACCGAAAGTATCAAGGAGTTGATCCGCCAAGGAGCAAGCACGGCCCAGATCGAAAAACAGGCCAAGGAAGAAGGGATGATGACAATGATCGAGGACGGTATCTTTAAGGCGGTGCAGGGAAACACCAGTGTCGAGGAGGTCCTGCGCGTCGTCTCCGAATAAGCAGTCTCCCGAACCGACGTTTAGTACACTATTTCTATGCCCACCTATACATTCAAAGCAAAAAAGAAAGACGGCACGGTCTTTGAGGAAACGCGTGACGCGAAAGATAAATTCAGCCTGTACCAGGATATGAAAGCAAGCGGGGCGCGTGTGATTCACGCCAATGAAGTGAGCGGCGGCACGTCACTGTGGGCGCGCCTGCTCCAGAAGGGGCGGGAACTGTCAACGATCAGCACGCACGATATCATCATCTTTGCTCGAAACCTTGGGCTGATGAGCACCGCCGGCCTCTCGCTCTCCCGCGCGCTTTCGGTGCTGCGCCGGCAGGCATCAAACGCACGTTTCAAAAAGATCATCGGTGAGATCGAGGCCGATATCGGATCCGGAAAACAGCTGTACGAAGCGCTCTCGAAGCACCCAAAGGTGTTTTCGCGCCTGTTCATCTCGATGGTGAAGTCGGGTGAAGAGTCGGGAACGCTGGCGGAGTCGCTCAAGACGATCAGCGAGCAGATGGATCGAGCGTATACGCTCACGAAAAAAGTCCGCGGCGCGATGATCTACCCGGGAGTTATTATTACGGTAATGCTCGCGATCGGGGTGCTCGCGATGGTGTACATCGTGCCGACCCTGACCAAGACCTTTGAGAGTATGGACGTTGACCTGCCGTTCTCAACGCGGCTGATCATCGGTATCAGTGAATTCCTCCGTGACTTCTGGATGCTCAACATCGCCGCTCTGGTCGCTTTTGTTGTGGCGGCGATCTGGTTTCTCCGTACGCCGGCCGGCCACCGGGCTGTTGACTTCGTGCTTTTGCACACGCCGGGCGTTCGTGAAGTGGTGAAACAGATCAATTCATCGCGCACCGGCCGCACGCTCTCATCACTTCTTTCCTCCGGTGTTGATTACGTGATCGCGATCGGGATCACGAAGGACGTCGTGCAGAATACATACTACAAAGACGCCCTTACGTACGCGGAGCGCGAAGTCGAGCAAGGGAAGCCGATCTCCGGTGTGTTCGCCAAGTACGAGAAGTTGTATCCGATCTTTGTCTCGGAGATGGCGAGCGTGGGGGAAGAAACCGGCCAGATCTCACAAATGCTCCAGAATACCGCCGAATACTACGAGGAAGAGGTGACCCAGAAGACCAAGAACCTCTCGACCATTATTGAGCCGGTCTTGATGGTCATTATGGGCATCGCGGTCGGGCTCTTTGCCTTCGCGATGCTCACGCCGATGTACTCGCTTGTTGATGCGATCTAGTTGTTGAAGGGAAATGTGGCAGAGAAAATGCGGTTGGGAAAGAAAAAGCCGTTGCCGTTGCCCGTCCCGTGGCGAGGTGCCACCGGCGCGAGCGGTACGGGGGACCACCGGCTGGCGCGACAGAGGAAAGGAGAAAAAGGAAGGAGATGAGCAAAACCGCCGCCCGGCAAAGCCGAGCGGCGGTTTTCGCGTATGACGCGCTTCACAGGGGATCTTTACTCGACCTCGTTCCACGAGCTGATCGAAAAGCTGGCGCTCGGCCCGCTGTCAAACAAAAGACTGGCGATACCACTTTTGTAGATGATTTCGGCGCTATTGCGTGCGTGGATCCGGTAGGCGGTCACTTGCGTCACCTCGATGCTGTTGTTGATGAAGACTAAACCGTGTGCGGCGTAGGCCATAACGTCACCGTTGAGGCTGTTGGCGATCTCTATCGCCGGGTTCGAGCCGCCGTTTTCGGCGTCGTTGTTCTGTGAGATGAACATAATGTGTGAGCTACCGTCCCCCCCGATGAACTCGGCACTGTTGTCGAGGTCGATGAGGCTTCCGGTGGTGCGGTTGCTCGGATCGTCAACAACGACCGCGACGCTTTTGCTCCCGAGAGAGGAGTGGACCTGTATCGTCGGGCTGTTGCGTATTTTGAGATCTCCTTCAACCCAGATCGGTCCGGCTATCTCAACGGTCATATTCGTACCTTGGATCGTAAGATCACACTCAAATTTTTCCGGACCGATGGTGGCGTCGGTGTTCTTTATTTCATAGACGCTGTTTCCGCCGCAGTCATTGATGCCGCCCTCCATCGCCGCATCTTTCCATTTTTCGATCAGCGCGTCGCTGATCGGGAGGCTCGTGGTCGCTTGGTCGTCGCTGTCGGGGTACCGGGTACCTTCAACGGTCGTGTTCGAGATCGTGCTGTCGGAAAAATAGTAGGCGTCTTTTTCCACCCAGGCATCCTTGATCGTGTGGGCGTAAGCAGAGCCGGTTGCGTGAACGTTTTCAATGAGGCCGTCCGGGCCGGCTGAAATGACTGATCCGTAGATCATATTGTCCGTACCGACCACGCTGCCGTTCGCGAACACGTTGCCGCGAACACTGGCCGAGTTTTCGAGCGTGAGTCCGCCCGCGTCAGACTGTACGCCTACGCTGAAGCTCACGCCATCCCCGAGCACAACTACGGTCTCGACGTTGCGGGCGATGCCGCCGACGTCACCGGTCGTGCGTACGCTTTTGCCGTTCGCTACGTCGGTCACTATGGCGGTTGCGCTTGAGCCGTCAAGCGAGAGTTCCTCGGTACTGCCTACGTTCATTCCGTTCATCAGCCGGTAGACGATGTCCTCCTGGAGTGACTCGGCGGCGTAGTAGCTTGTCTTGGAGTCACGCGTCTCGATCGTGGCGGAGAGGTGGCGCATAATCGGGCCGGCGATGCCGAGGATGATCAAGAGCGAGATAATGAGAAAAAAGATCGTGGCGGCGAACACTGTCTGGCCGGCCTGTGCGTTCGACGTAGACAAGCCTCGAGGGCAGCGAAGCGGAGAGTGGTGATTCCTCTCTCCACCCTGTGCACCTCCGAGGTGCACAGGGTGGAGCGGAGGGTGGTGTGACGGGGGAGTAGTCATAGGATTAGTTCGCGTATGCGCCGCGGACAACGGCGGTATTATAAAATGTCACGGCGTCGGTTGTCGTGCCGCTCTTCGGTACGACCGTGATCCGCAGCCGTATCGCCTCAGACGAAACGCTGCTTTCGATGTGGTAGAACCGAAGCTCGGTCACGTCAACGTCGCTCGGGGTGAGGCTTCCTTGATCCGTCCCGTCAAGCGCGAAGCGGATCGCTCCGTCAACAAGGCTGAAGGATTTGGTTACGCTGCCACCGCTCGAGTTAGTGTCGGAGAGCGTGAGCGCGCCCGCGGTGTCGTCGAAGACGCTGCTTGCGGCCACGACCGCATCGGCGTTGCGGGTCTCGCGGACGATGCGTTCAATGCCGAAAATAGCCGATTTGTTGATCGTGGCGGTGCGCTCGATCTTCTGGAACGTGCCGGTGATGGTCAGGAGGGTCTGGATGATGAGCGAAAACAGAACGACCAACAGCAGAATGTAAAAGATCGTTTCCACAAGAGTGAATCCGGATTGTTTGCGGTGTGTGCTCATAATTAGTTCTCAAACAAATTTGCGAAGTAGCTGCTCACCTCGCGGGTGGTTGTGCCGCTGGTGTTGTTCCAGGTGGCGTACACGGTCACTTTCTTGGTGTTCGGGTCAACGGTTCCGCCGCTCTCCGTGATCATATCATTTCCGTCGCGTTCAACGTCGCGGACCTCGAACCAGCGCTTGTACGAGCTATCGATCCACTCCGGCTCGGTGGTGATACTCCACGTGCTCGTGGTTGTGGCAAAGCTCAGATAATGCGTGTCACTCGTGGAAAGAGTCGCCAGTTCACTCCAGTTGCGATCGCGAATGCTGCGCACCGCTTCCACGCCTTCTTCCAGCAGCATCGCGTTAACGACGCGATCGGTACTGACCCGGTGTTCGTTGATCCAGAACGAGTACGCGGAAACAATTCCGGTGATGATAAGAATAATGATCGACGTTGCGATAATGATCTCGACAAAACTGACGCCGCGATTGAATTGTAAAGGGGAAGGTGACATACGATGGCTAAAAGGCGGTGGTGACGGAACCGGTTTGTTCGATCAGGATACTTGAGCTTGCCGCTCGGCGGGTCGACTCCAGAACGATACTGCCGTAATTGTCGGTCGCGCCGGATATCCGGTCGAACACAATAGTCGAGGCGGTGTTCGCCAGATCGATCTCATCGAAGCGAACCGTGCCGTGCAGGGTCTCGGTGGCGATAACGTTGCCGGGGTCAAACGTCGTGCCGCTGAATAACATAGTAGCATTGTTTTCGATCCGGACGCCGTAGGATTGATTGTTTTTCGAGGAGATCGTGTGGACCCGGGCGCTTTCGAGTAGCGAGGCGATCGCGGAGGTATCGCGGCGCAGGGCTTCGGCGTCGCGCAGGTTCACGAAGACAACGATCGTGATCGCGGTAATGATACCGATGATGGCGATCGTGATAAGGATCTCGAGGAGCGTAAAGCCCGTCGAGGACGCGCTTTTCTGAAACGGCGTTCGGACAGAACGAAAGCGAGCTTTCGACTGCTCCTCTCTTGTTTCAGTAAAACCTG
>JBBDHZ010000059.1:0-7050 GCA_040880645.1 Minisyncoccota bacterium | reverse complement strand
GGCCGAACGCTCCGCGGTCGGAATGACGGACGAACCGACCGCGGAGCGTTCGGCCACACACTGGTGACCTACGGTTCTTTGGATTTTGTTATGAATTCGCTTCCCCGTCGCAGCTTCCTTCGCTCTTCCATCGCATTGACGGCCGCTTCGGCCGTCGTTGCTCATGCCCCGAATGCTTTCTCGCAAATCGAAAACAAGATTCGCCGCGTCGGCGTCATCGGACATACGGGTCGCGGCAATTTTGGACACGGGCTCGACACCGTTTGGCTCAAGGTTTCTGGCGCGGAGATTGTGGGCGTTGCCGATGCAAATGACGCTGGATTAACAAATGCATTGAAGACGCTCAACGTCGATCCCAGCGGAGGATTCACCGATTACCGCGAAATGCTGAAAAGCAAACGGCCGGAGTATGTCGCCGTTTGTTCCCGGCATCCCGACCAGCACGCTGCCATGACAATCGCGGCAATCGAAGCGGGAGCACGTGGCGTTTACGTCGAGAAACCAGTTTGTCGAACCCCGGCGGAAGCGGATGACATGCTGGCTGCCGCAAACAAGCATGGTGCAAAAATCGCGGTGGCCCATCGCAACCGCTACCATCCGGCTTTGCCAGTGATCGAAAAACGGATCGCTGATGAGACCATCGGCAAGCTGCTCGAAATTCGCGGACGAGGCAAAGGCGATCGTCGCGGTGGCGGGGAAGACCTTTGGGTATTGGGCTCTCACGTATTGAATCTCGCTCACTTCTTTGGCGGCGATCCGCTGACCTGCTCCGCGACGATGCTCCAAGATGGAAGGCGGGTCACCGAAAACGACGTGCGCGATGGCGCCGAAGGACTTGGGCCTCTGGCTGGCAACGAGCTCCACGCCCGTTATGAAATGAGCAGTGGCGTAGTGGTCTATTTCGATTCCATCGCCAACGATGACACCGATAGTGCCGGGTTTGGCTTACAACTGGTTGGCAGTCGAGGAATCATCTCCATTGCGTGCGATCGTGATCCACTGGCCCATTTGGTACCGGGCAACCCGTTTCTCGCCGATACAGAAAATCCCCGTCCGTGGATTCCGATTACCAGTGGTGGCATCGGAGCCCCGGAGCCGAACCCAGCGGCCGTGGCGAACGCACAGAATCATGTCGCACCGGTTATCGATTTGATCGCCGCTTGCGAAAGCGAAGATGATCGCAGGACACCCCTGTGCGACGGCAAGGCTGCCGCGAAGACTGTCGAAATGATTTGCGCCGTCTTCGAATCGCATCGGCTGGAGAGCGCCGCGGTTCCGTTTCCACTGGCCCAAAGAGACAACGCGCTCGATTTGCTCTAAGCAGCTGTCGCCGCTTCGCGGCTAACGTTCCGTCGGTCCCCTGCCTGCGGGCTGACGCCCGCAGCTAAGTGCTGACGCCACGACGTGGCTATGCTCTCTCCAAAAACCATCAGCCGCACGGCGTTAGCCGCGGTTTCTGACCGGCGTGGGAATGTGATGCGTCGGGGGAATTACGGCGACTTCTAACTTGAAAAACGTTGCTTTAAGCCAGGCGAGCTGGCTGGGAGCAAGCAAAATCGATTCGTGTGGCACAACGATCCGCATGAGCGAGGACGAGGTAATCAATAAAGATCTCGCAGGTGCTCTGGCCACGTTTTGCCTGTGGTACAATCGACACGATGGCAAGACGCGACAAAGTCCTGGACACGATACTACGTGGCACATCAGATGCGAATATCGCATTTTCTGATCTTTGCAGCTTGCTAAAGCGTCTCGGTTTTGGCGAGCGTATCCGCGGTGACCACCATATTTTCACCCGTGGTGACGTCGCCGAAATCCTGAACTTGCAGCCCAAACATGCGAAGGCCAAACCGTATCAGGTGAAACAGGGTCGAGCGGTTATTCACCGATACCGCCTGGCGGGAGACGACGATGACGAATGATTCACACTACGAAGTGATCCTTTATTGGAGCGACGAAGATCAGGCAGTTATCGCCGAGATTCCTGAACTGCCTGGTTGTGCAGCGGATGGCCCAACATACGAGGCTGCTCTGGCCAACGTGCAGAGGGTACGGGACGAATGGATTCAGGCGGCACGCGATCTGGGGCGTGAGATTCCAAAGCCGAAAGGGCGTCTGCGGTTCGCTTAACGTACAGATGCTGTCGCTTATTTGTCACGACCGTGCAGCGGCCGGAGCGAGCGATCGCAGATACTCCGGCGCGAAATCGAGAACGGCAGACAAGGCGCGTCTCGGGAACCTGCCTTCCACGATACCGCTCTCGATTTCGACGGTGATCTCGTATTCTGGCTCCGACCGCCATTCCTATTGCTCATAGTGACTGATGAGTTCATTTAGCATGTGGCGGATCGATGCGTAGGCGATCCTTCTGCCACGCGACTCGTGCCATAGCGTGATCACCTGTCCGTTCTTGCCACCTTTCGCCGGGCCACAGTCGAAGCACAAAAAGTCGCCAGCAGTATTCGAGGCAAAAGGAAGCCACTTCGCATGCCACCAGCACGGGCGGACTCCCGAGTCGGCACTCACTTCTTCTCCCTCAAAGTCGCCGGCCTCCATCAAGTCATTCCAAACCTTCCACTCTCTCATGGCCTGCGACGTCGACAACAGTAAAAAATGCTCATCGGAATCTGGCTCCCAAACGATCCCCTGCTCGCCCGTCTGGCCACTGTGCCGCAGAAAGAAGTCCTTCACCTCCTTTGTCATCCGGATCTTCGTCAATCCAATCAACTCGGTGATTTCCAACTGCGACGCTCCAGGGGCAAGCGACTGAAACAGTTTTCGGTGGTTCGTGGCCAAGCTCGCTTCAAGTGCATCCCATGCTTTGGGAATGGTGAGCATCGACGGTGGCTTTTCGGATGTGGTCTTTTTCGTCGGGGTGGTCGGACTCTTGACTGCTCCCGACTCAGCCATCGCATTTTCCAGCAAAGCGATCAGCTTCTTCCTCGCCTTGATCTTCACGGCGAACTGCAACGGCGTGAGCCCGGCCCATGCTTCGCCTGTATCCTTCGGTGCCGTCAGCGAGGGATCGGCGCCTGCATCCAACAATTCTCGAAGCCCTTTTTCATTTTTGGCGATGAGTGCCCGATGCAGCGGCAAAATCGAGTCGCGACTGGAAGGGGCGTTGGGGTCCGCTCCATACTTGACTAGCAAAGCCACGAGTCCCTGGCAGTACTCGGCCGGGTCTTGCCAAACCGCTCGTTCGAGATACCGCCGCCCTAACTCTTCACCGGTCGCCTTTATACCTGCTTCGAGTAGCATCTCAATAACCTTCATATGGTCCGAACTTTCGCAGTCGTCGGTAGCCTCGCCGAGAGCAGTTTTTCCCAGACCCGCTGGCGGATCCAAGCTGGCTCCGTGACACAAAAGCAACCCGACAATCTCGGCACTCCCTTCGGAGGCCGCATAAATTAGTGGCGTGCAACGCCGATAATCGAAGTTAGGCTTAGGTTTTTTCGCGGGAAAGTCAGGTCTGCTGACATCGGCTCCCGCTTCGACCAACAACTTCGCGGCTTCGAAATTGCTGTGCATCGCCGCCAGCGCTAGTGGCGTACAACTGTTATCGGTTTCATCGGGAGCATACGCTTCATCAACATCGACTCCCTGACTGATCAGGTCGCGAATGGATGATAAGTCGTTACTGATTACTGCTTGATGGAGATCTCGAGTTAATGTTGAAGTCATTTACGAACACCAGATTGGCGCAGCAAATTTCAGGACGCAATTCTCCGGACCAGAGAAATTTGGGACCGATCATTCTAACCAAGGGACCGGTCGAATCGGAACAGGTTGCTGTCGCCGCTTCGCGGCTAATGTTCAATAGATTCCTCTGTCTGCGGGCTGACGCCCGCAGCTATGTGCTGTCGCCACTACGTGGCCAGGCTCTGTCTGAAAACTCAAGAAAACGGTCGCGCAGCGACTCCACAGCCCCCTCTCCCCCGCCGTGCAGCGAATTGCGGGGGGAGGGCGGGGTGAGGGGCGAGTTTTCAGACAGAGCCTAGGATGCACGGCACCAGCCGCCACAGCCACGATTCGCGGGCGATCTGGTTAGGGAGCAAGCAAAATCGATTTGTGTGGCACAACGAGCCGCGAGGGGACGCTGACGGAACCGGAAAAGCCCCGAAGATGCTCTGGCCCAGCCCCGAAGATGCTCTGGCCCCGGTTTCCGGTCACTCCAGGGGATCAATCCGGTTCAGGGGCTGTTCTTGCCGAGCAAGTTCCCAATTCTCGGCGAGTTCATTCCGGTGCAAATTGTACCAATCGAGAACAGCAGACAAGGCACGTCTCGGGAACCTGCCTTTCACGATACCGCTCTCGATTTCGACGGTGATCTCGTATTCTGGCCCCGACCGCCATTCCTATTGCTCGTAATGGCTGATCAGTTCATTCAGCATATGGCGGATCGATTCGTAGGTGATCCTTCTGCCACGCGACTCGTGCCATAGCGTGATCACCTGTCCGTTCTTGCCACCTTTCGCCGGGCCACAGTCGAAGCACAAAAAGTCGCCAGCAGTATTCGAGGCAAAAGGAAGCCACTTCGCATGCCACCAGCACGGGCGGACTCCCGAGTCGGCACTCACTTCTTCTCCCTCAAAGTCGCCGGCCTCCATCAAGTCATTCCAAACCTTCCACTCTCTCATGGCCTGCGACGTCGACAACAGTAAAAAATGCTCATCGGAATCTGGCTCCCAAACGATCCCCTGCTCGCCCGTCTGGCCACTGTGCCGCAGAAAGAAGTCCTTCACCTCCTTTGTCATCCGGATCTTCGTCAATCCAATCAACTCGGTGATTTCCAACTGCGACGCTCCAGGGGCAAGCGACTGAAACAGTTTTCGGTGGTTCGTGGCCAAGCTCGCTTCAAGTGCATCCCATGCTTTGGGAATGGTGAGCATCGACGGTGGCTTTTCGGATGTGGTCTTTTTCGTCGGGGTGGTCGGACTCTTGACTGCTCCCGACTCAGCCATCGCATTTTCCAGCAAAGCGATCAGCTTCTTCCTCGCCTTGATCTTCACGGCGAACTGCAACGGCGTGAGCCCGGCCCATGCTTCGCCTGTATCCTTCGGTGCCGTCAGCGAGGGATCGGCGCCTGCATCCAACAATTCTCGAAGCCCTTTTTCATTTTTGGCGATGAGTGCCCGATGCAGCGGCAAAATCGAGTCGCGACTGGATGGCGCATTGGGATCCGCTCCATACCTTACCAGCAAAGACACGAGTCCCTGGCAATATTCGGCCGGTCGTTTACGAACCGCAAATTCGAGACACCGCCGCCCAAACGCTTCATCGGTTGGTTTCATACCTGCATCGAGGAGTAACTCGACGACCTTGACATGGCCCGAACTTTCGCAGTCGCGGATAGCCTCGACGAGAGCCGTTTCTTCCAAGCCGGCTGGCGGGTCCAGGCTGGCACCACTCTCCAGAAGCAACTTGACGATCTCGGCATTCCCTTCGGAGGCCGCGTAAATGAGTGGCGTGCGACGCCGATAATTGAAGTTAGGCTTGGGCTCCTTCGCGGGAACGTCTGCCTTGTTGACATCGGCCCCCGCTTCGACCAGCACTTTCGCCGCTTCGAAACGGCTGAAAATCGCCGCCCGCGCTAATGGCGTCGGCCCGCTATCAGTTTTCTTCTTAGCATAGGCTTCATTGATATCCACTCCTTGCTTTATCAGTCTACGAAGGGACGATAAATCGTTATCCATTACCGCTTGATGGAAATCCTCAGTCAATGTTGAAGTCATCTGCAAACACCAGTTGGGGATAGTCAGTTTCAGGACGCAATTCGCTGGTCCAGAGAAATTTGGGACGAATCATTCTAATCATCGGACCGGCCGAATCGGGACAGGGCACTGTCGCCGCTTCGCGGCTCATGTGCCTGCGTCCATTTTCCGGTGGCGTGAAACCTCTCGATGTTGTGCCGTCCGTCTGCTTGAAGCACAATATGTAGCCGCAGACGCCTTTTCCTCTTTGGAGCATGTTATGAAATCGTCGCTGGCTCTCTTGATGGTAGTGATCTTTTCCGGCAGCGCATTGGCCGCCGATGAGGCGGCGCAACAAGTGCCGACGGTCGCTGACGTGCCTTACGGCCCGAACGAACGAAACGTCCTGGACTTCTGGCAGGCGGAGGGCGAGGGGCCTCGGCCGTTGCTCGTCTATATCCACGGCGGCGGCTGGACCGGCGGCGACAAGAAACAGGCTCCTTCAAAAATCCATCCCTATTTGGACAAAGGTATCTCGTACGCCGCGATTAACTATCGGCTCAGCGGCGAGCACCCTTTGCCGGCTCCGGTTCACGATGCGGCCCGCGCCATCCAGTTCCTGCGATCGAATGCGGACGAGTGGAACATCGACGAATCGCGGATCGCTCTGACCGGCGGCAGCGCGGGTGCCTGCACGTCGATGTGGATCTTGCTGCATGACGACTTGGCCGATCCGCAGGCGGACGATCCGGTGCTGCGCGAATCGACACGCGTCGCCGCGGCGGCCGTCTCCGCGGGACAGACATCAATCGACCCGAAAGTGATCGAACCGTGGCTCGGCCCGAACGTGCTGAAACACCGCATGATCTGGATGGCGGTCGGCGAGCCGACGATGGAAGCCGCTATGAACAATTACGAAAAACATAAGCCGTTATACGTCGAATTCTCGCCGTACAACCATTTGGACGGCGACGATCCGCCGTTGCTGATGGTCTACGGCAACAACATGACGCTTCCCAGCGAAAACGCCGGCCACGGCATCCATCATCCTGTATACGGCGTCAAGATGAAAGAAAAGGCGGATGAGGCAGGACACGAATGCCACCTGCTGATCCCCGGCGTTTCCAATTCGGATCAGTATGCAACGTCGGAAGAGTTCTTGATGGGGAAGTTGCTGGGGGATTAGGTTGTAGAACCTTGTGCCTTTCACTCTCCCACTTGGAGGCCGTGCAGTTCTTAAGTTCTTTTTTGACAAGCATTTACATCATTCTTTCTCTGGGAGAGTCGAGCCTTAGCGAGGAGAGGGTTCCGGACGGGCCCTCCCCGGCCGCTACCGCGTCCGACCCTCCCGCAAGCGGGA
>JBBDHZ010000058.1:0-7113 GCA_040880645.1 Minisyncoccota bacterium | reverse complement strand
AAAAGGATCGTGACGCATGACACAGTTCATTGAGCTGGCCTTTCCCGCGTATGCCCGATCGCCCATCCCAGCGGACCACGGGTACGCACTGCTTGGTGCCGTGACGAAGATCGTTCCTTCGGCACATGGCGGCAATGGTTTCGCACTCGCTCCGATTGCTGGACGACACGTGGGTTCGCGAGAGATGGCGTTAACGCGATCCAGTCGACTGGTGGTTCGCACCGGCGTGGAACGTGTTGGCGAGTTCTTGCCGCTAGCAGGTAAGCAGATTTTGATTGCTGGCCGCGCCGTCGTCATTGGTGTTCCCACGGTTCAACCACTCGCACCGGTGCCATGTTTGCGTTCCCGGTTGGTAACGATCAAGGGATTTTTCGAGCCTGATACGTTTGCTGATGCGGTACGGCGACAGCTCGTCAAGTTGGAAATCGCGGACGTCAATATAAACGTGGGTCGCCAACGAACCGTCAGCGTCAAGCAAAATGAGATTCTCGGTTTCGAGACGACATTATCAAAGCTTGACGACAGATCGTCGTTAAAGGTGCTGGCGGAGGGTGTTGGGGGGCGGCGGCACATGGGATGCGGCGTATTTGTTCCCTGCAAGGAGATCGCTGATGACCAAGACAGCTAAGCCTAAGATTGCCTCGCCCGACCATCTGCAAGTTAGCTTGGGTGATCCCGGAATGGACCTGCTCCTGCGAGCCGGAATCGGCGGGCTGGCAACGACGCTGCGAATGATCGAACGCTCGATTCAAAGCAACGAGTATGATGTAGACGAGATCCCAGAGTCCTGGGTCGACGAAGGTGTTCCGTGGGATCTCTCGTCGGACAGGATTGTGTTCCGATTTCCCGATCCGCAAACGGTGGATGACTATTTCAAACCGATCTTTCACGCCGCCTTTGATTTGAACAAGCGAACGATCGACCTACCACCGACTCATTCTGGCATGCAGACCACAGAAGTCCGGGTCAATTTGCAGCGGGGACTGCTGCTGACCTTCCTTCAGCACGGGAAGACCCGTCGTGGCGATAAGAAAGACACCGAACAGAGCATCGAGATCGACGGAAATCCGTTTCAATTCAGCACTCGTTACCTGGATTGGTACAAGCATCAAGACGGCTTCAAAGATTTAGTCGACAAAAAGAAACGAACCCTTTCTCGAAAACCACAAGAACTTCCGGGGACGCTCTACCCCGGTGCGGCCGTTCGCCACAACGGATTCGCCGGACAGACAAAGTATGAAGGCAATGTGGCCCAGTTGCTGGCAGCCTACTTTGCGCCAATCGGAACTTTGGCGTTGCCGATCAATCGCGGTTCTGCCGTTCTGTTGGTTCCTGAGGTTCACGATCTCTTGCTTTTCGCCGATAACCGCCAGAAAATCACGCCGAAAAGCTATCGCGATTGCTTTATCGGCGGCGGCAGTGACGCAGTCTTGCAGCTTTACGCTCGCCTGCGGGGTGACGACGCGAAAGGAAGACTCGCCGTCGCGTCGGTGACCGCTTTCGTTTTCCGGCCAACTCCCTGGGCCACCCAACAAAAGTCGCGTGTAGCGGCCGAGCGGATCGAACCGCTTGACCGGCGACAACTTGAAATCTTCCGTTACGCCAAAGATTTCTTCCCGCCACGAAAAGCCTCACGAAAGGTTCGAGAGAAAGTAGGAAAAGGTAAGGCGGCAAAGACCACCGAACGTGAAGAATTCTTTTGGAGCGATAGCGTCGTTCGGCCTTTGATCGCCGATAATTTGGCTCATAGCCGCGACTGGTTCGCCGGCTTTTCAAAACTGTTTGTAAACCGCGATCCTGCAAACGGCAAACCCCTCCGTGATCGCTTGCCCTTTGAACGGAAAGGATTGATCGAAATGATCAAAGCAGACGTCTGGGATAAGCCCGGGCAGATGGCTCTCGTCGGTGCGGTGCATCATGCGTTACGTGGTCGATACGGCCAGATAGCGAGCGCCACTGCAAATCAAAAAGCAGCCATGCAAAATCGTTTCCGCGGAGAGTACGACCGTTGGCGACTGGCATTTGCCGGTGCGAAGACCGCAGATCAATTTCGACATGCAATCTGTGATCTTTTCAGTCGAGTGCCAGCCAACAAAGAGCTGCAAGCCAATTGGACGGAAGTGTTGCCGTGGCTTGACGAATCCGGGTGGCAGCACGCTCGCGACCTAGCGTTACTTGCGCTAGCAAGCTACCAGGGCAAAGGCGATAAAGAAGTCGCCGAAGCCGTCGCCGATCCCGAAGCGTTGGAATCTGCCTCCGCCTGATTGCTCTGTTCCTTTCACTCTTCATCATCAATCATTTAGCGAGATCTCAAGCAACTATGACTATACATATCTTCGCCAACATCGTCACGTGCTACGGAACGGCAGCGAACAACCGAGGTGAGACCGAAGGCAACACGACAACCTTGCAAAAGTTGATCTGGAAAGGTGCCGTGCATACAACCGTGAGTGCTGAGGCGATTCGCTTCGAGACACGCAAGCATCTCGCCAGCATGGAGGCCGGCGGTTCCAATCGTACGTGGAACGAAGACACTCGGACGAACGATTGGCAAAAGCCAAGCTTTGACGGCTGGGCTAAAAAGGGTGGCAATACGTTCATTGATGATGACTTGCTAGGTTTCATGTCGGCCGAAGCAGCCAAGGAAGAAGGCCAAGCAGGTTCTGCAAAGGTCCGGAGAGCGGTTTTGGAAGTCACACGTGCCGTTAGTCTAACGCCGTGGCCCGGCGACAGTACCTTCAACGCCGCGTCACCATGTGCGACACCATCGGCCGCCAAAAAAGGCAACAACCCCGTTCCCTATGGGGCCGAAATCCACGCGACACGTTACCAGTACGGCATCGCTATGACGCCCGATCGGTTGCGACAAACCGACCGAGCGGCGAAGGCTTTGCGAGCGATCGCGAATTTGCGAACCGTCGGAGGAAACCATGGTCGATTCTTGTTCGACTTTTCCCCAGCCGCAATTGTGTTTCGTGTTACCGAAGATCCCGCCCCACGATTGTTATATTGCTTTGAAACGCCCGATTCCGGCCACACGCTTTCCGCCGATGAACTCGTCCGCCGCGTGAAAGCTGGTGACATCGAGCCAAACGAGTTAATCGTCGGTGGCGAACTGGCGAGGACCGAGTCAGGTAAAGTGCTCGCGGAATCGGGAGCGGATGTGAAGGAAGGCATTAAAGCAGCTACCCAAGCGGTTTGCGATCGCATCGCGGCGGTGTCAGCATGATCGGGTTGTACGTGACCGTTCCGATCGCGTCGTTTCGGCGCGGTGCTGCACGCGAATATTGGGAAACATTGCCGCTGCCACCACCGTCGACTGTTTATGGGTTTCTGTTGTCGATGGTCGGTGAGACGGATCGTAATCGGCACATCGGCGTCCGCTGCACCGCTGGCATAATCGGTCGGCCCGATGAAAGCACCGTGCTGAGAAAGCTTTGGCGAGTCAAAGACAAGAAGCTCGGGCTCGGGAATGGTGCCAACGTGCGACCGGATTACCAAGAACTTCTAACCAGTGTTCGTTTGGTGATGTGGCTCGATTCGTCAGAAGAAGCAGGTAATCGTGCCAAAACGTTGGAAGAGCGAGTCTCTGATTCGCTCAGCCATGACAGACGCGCTTCCATCGATCGCTTCGGCGGGTTGAGCCTTGGGGAAAGCACACACATGGTCGACGAAGTATTGCCAATCGACCGAGCACCGCAGATCGACGACGGGGTCGTCCGACTATTCTTGTTGGACAAGAGCGGTAATTTCACGCTTCCCGTCTGGGTGGATCACGTCGGTGCTGCTGGAACGCGAAACAGTCTAGGACGCTTGATCGATGCCGATTTTGCAACTCCTGATATTGATCGTCTTCCGAAAATAGAGCCGAAACAGCGTACCGAAACTGCATGAATTCCGATAAATGAGGCTTCGCTGTGACTAGCAATTCCGAAGAGCCACCGATTCGTGTGATGGCTTTGCACGCGTTGTCGTATTGCGAGCGGCTGTTTTACCTAGAAGAGGTTGAAGAAATCCGCGAAGCCGACGACCGCGTTTACGCAGGCCGACGACTCCACGAAGAGCGAGTTCCTAAACTTGATGATGATTCACGCGAGCTGCGTTCCTTTGAAGTTTCCTCTGATGAGCTCGGATTATTTGGAAAAGTGGACGCGGCGCGCGTTCGCGACGGTAGCTGGGTCGCCTACGAGCACAAAAAGGGACGGTGCAAACGCGCGGGTGGTAAGGATAAAACGCCATTAGCCTGGCCGAGCGACCGATTGCAGGTTACCGCGTACGCAATGCTGCTTGAATATCAGCTTTCCAAGCCAGTAACCGAAGGTCGGATTCGATACCACCAGGACAATGTTACCGTCCGTCTCCCGATCGACGACGCCGCGCGAGCGGAATTGCTTTCAGCCGTGGACTGTGCTCGACAACTACGGCGATCGAACGAGCGTCCGCCGGTGACCGATAACGAGAAACTGTGCCGACGATGTAGCCTGCGCGTGGTGTGCCTGCCGGAGGAGGAGCGACTCGCCACGCTACCGAAGGAAGAACGGGGGGCGGCGACGTTATTTCCCGCACGGCGAGAGCGGCAAACGCTCCACATTGCCAGTGTCCCCGCCACCGTCGGGAGAGCTGCACGCACGCTAGTCGTTCAAACCGACGCCGGGCAACGAAAGGTCCCGCTTGAACAAGTGGATTCGGTCGTGCTTTACGGTGCCGCTCAGATCACGTCGCAGGCACTCGCGACCTGTACTTATGAAGACGTGATCGTTCAATGGGTCACCGGCGGTGGGCGGGTGGTCGGGACGATGTCGCCGCCGGGGCGTGTGCGGCAACGTATTCGGCAGTTTGAGGCGTTGTCAAACACGGAACTCTGTTTGTCGTTGTCTCGTCGCACCGTCGTCGCAAAGATTCAGTTTCAACTTCAGTACCTCCTGCGGGGTACACGTGGGAACGAAGAGGCTCGGCAACGCTTGCAGTCTGCATTGCAAACGATGCGCGAAGCAGTCGGTCGTGCGGATCGCGCCGACTCGCTCGATCAACTAAGGGGACAAGAGGGAATTGCGGCTCGCGCTTATTTCGGTGGTTTCAACGAACTAATGGCGGATCGTGTGGAGAAGTCGCTGCGCATGAACGGGCGCACAAAGCATCCGCCCCGAGACCGGCTGAATTGCCTGTTGTCGTTCGGCTACGGAATGATCTTCTCGCTTGTTCAACGGACGCTTATTGGCATCGGGCTTGATCCTGCATTTGGCTATTTTCACCAGCCTCGCAGCGCCGCGCCGCCATTGGTTCTCGATCTGATGGAGCTATTCCGGACGCTGCTATGGGAGATGCCGTTGGTTGGGAGCTTGAACCGGCGCCAATGGGATGAAACGGCCGATTTCGAACTGCGTCCCGGGCACGTCTGGCTCTCTGACGAAGGACGGCGAAAAGCGATCGGCCTGTTTGAACAGCGGCTGGCTGAATCGTACCAGCATCCGTACACGGATCAGTCATTGGAATACGGACGAATGGTCGAACTGGAAGCTCGTTTGTTAGAGAAGGAATGGTCGGGTTGTCCAGGCGTCTTCGCGCAACTTCGAATTCGATAGGAAGGTGAGATGTCGAACCCCGCCACATGGCACCTGGTTTCCTACGATGTCCGCGATTCGAAACGACTTCGTCGAGTGGCAAAGTTACTGGAAGGCTACGGCGAACGCGTTCAATACAGCATTTTCCGGGTGAGACTCAACGCACAGAAGCTAGAGAAACTCCGTTGGCAACTCACCGAACTGATGTCGGCGGAAGACGATCTCCTGGTGATTCCGCTCTGCGAGCGATGCGCGGGAAAGGTCGACGAGCATTCCCGAGGTGACCGCAGTGATTGGGGTGACCCTCCGCCTCGCTTCGAAATTCTTTAAGCTGTAAGCGCCATCGCGTCTCATGCATCCGTCAGTGGCGGAGGGCGAGCGCTGCTTTTCATCAGCTCCGATCTTTGATAACTTGGTTGTAAAGCGTCATCGCACGTTGTCCGGTGCATGTGCGGCTTGCAAGTTATGCCTACACAACCGTTTACCGCGATTTCGATAGAGCAATTCGTATCACATCTCAACAAACCGAGAGCAGAATGCGGGGGGCCATGAAAACGGACTATGTAAACCGTGTGACAGCATCAACTTGCATGCCGTGCAGTGATTCATCCGCTAACGCCAACCGGCGTTGAGCACTGAACGTGTAGGTATCGGTGCCGTCGGTCATCGCAAGTGATTCATCCGCTAACGCCAACCGGCGTTGAGCACCCCCGCTTGATCGCTGCGATCGGATCGACATTGGCCGACGTGATTCATCCGCTAACGCCAACCGGCGTTGAGCACCTGGCCTCGCAGCCGGAGGGCGTGTTTGCCGCGAGTGATTCATCCGCTAACGCCAACCGGCGTTGAGCACTTTGGATTGGTGGCGATTCGGCCGCAGGCGGTCACAATGTGATTCATCCGCTAACGCCAACCGGCGTTGAGCACCTGGGGAAGGTGAATGTCTCGCACGTCAGCCTTTGTGATTCATCCGCTAACGCCAACCGGCGTTGAGCACCCAAGGTCGAGGCTGACGATCCGCGTCTTACCAGGTGATTCATCCGCTAACGCCAACCGGCGTTGAGCACACAGAGAATCCTAAGGGTGCGAGTTAATTTCCATCGTGATTCATCCGCTAACGCCAACCGGCGTTGAGCACTCCGCATCGGCGACGCCGCTGGTCCAGTCGCTTGTTGTGATTCATCCGCTAACGCCAACCGGCGTTGAGCACTAGGCGCGGCCGTTGCCTCGGAAAATCGCGTGGCCGGTGATTCATCCGCTAACGCCAACCGGCGTTGAGCACCCGGCCACTGGGGACGGACGCGTCTTGCGCTGTCGTGATTCATCCGCTAACGCCAACCGGCGTTGAGCACTGCGTCCCGCTGCCGCGGATCCGCAACCTGATCCGGTGATTCATCCGCTAACGCCAACCGGCGTTGAGCACTACTCCAGGGATTCGTCGCGGGTAACGGGGGTCAGTGTATTTTTGACTGGGAAAGCTGCGGGACCTGGGCGGTACGATGTGCGTCAGTGCCGAACGGGGCCTGCGCGTTTTCGTGGCGGCAAGACGGCT
>JBBDHZ010000057.1:0-1325 GCA_040880645.1 Minisyncoccota bacterium | reverse complement strand
CTCTCAACAGACTTTGGCGGGAACGATCGCGAGCAAATTGTCATGGGTTCATCCCACCGCTCAGCAACCGATCGTTTTCCCTTGGGTTCGGGCGATCCGCGAGGAAGCGCCGCAAGTTGAGCAGCTTCTTAAGTACCGCTTGTCCGACGGCGCCGAGCGTATCTTCAGCACAAACAGTGCGCCGATTATCGCCACCGATGGTAAACAACGCGGCACGTTGGCAACGTTTCGAGACGTCACGCACATCGAAGAACATCGTGCTGAACTGGAGGAGATGCTGACGGTGTTGCGGAGCAGCCGTGATGAAATCAAACGCAAGAATCGGGAATTGGAAATTCTGGCGACCCAGGACGCCTTAACCGGCTGTCTGAATCGTCGCGCCTTCTTCGAAAGATTTGATCACTACTGGGACGCTGCGAAGAAACAAAACAAGCCGCTTGCATGCCTCATGATTGACAACGATCATTTCAAGCTGGTCAACGATACCTACGGGCACCAGGTCGGCGACGATGTCCTCCGCGCGGTTGCGGCACTGCTTCGGAAAGAATTCTCGGAAATGGGCCTGGTCTGCCGATTTGGTGGGGAGGAATTCTGCGTCATCTTACCTGACCATGATGCCAGAATGGCGCGCCGTCTAGCGGAGCATGTTCGGAAGAAGATTGAAGTCCTGCGAGTCGAATCGCTTCCGGAATTACGGGTCTCAGCCAGTCTTGGAGTCAGCGATCTGAGCTACGAGGCGAAAGACCCCCAGGACCTTCTCAATCAAGCCGACATGTGTCTGTATGTCGCCAAGCATCAAGGACGCAACCGCGTCATCGTTTTTCAGCCGCAATTCGCATCGATGCCGACCGGTGCGGCCGAAACGATGGAAGCGTCACTCCCTGATGCGAATCATCCAGCCCAACCACAATCAGCCGAGACCGTTCAATCCATTCCTTTCCAGGCGGTCACCGCCTTGGTATCAGCGCTTGCGTATCGCGATGCGGAAACCGCCGAGCACAGCCGGCGCGTCGCCGACCTGTGCGTTGCTACAGCCAAGGGTCTCCTCGACCAAAATCACACGCATATCTTGGAAATCGCCGCATTGCTCCACGATATCGGCAAGATCGGCGTCCCCGATGATATTCTTCTGAAACCGGATAAGCTGACGAATGAAGAATGGCATCTCATGGCCCAGCAACATCACATCGGCATTGAAATCGTCGCCGAGACGTTCAATTCTGATGAGTTGTCGGAGATCATGCGCACCTACCATGCCTTCTATGGTGGTCACGCGAAGAAAAAGCATTTACCAGTCGGCGAAGAAATTCCCTACGGTGGTCGCA
>JBBDHZ010000056.1:0-1328 GCA_040880645.1 Minisyncoccota bacterium | reverse complement strand
AAGCACTTTCCCGGCTCCAAAACCAATCCGACGACATCACAATCCCACGGTCTGGCCGACCGAATGTGGCATGCGGGCGAGGATTGCGACTATTGCCAAGCCGTGACGAAGCAGGCTGACGGATATCTGCAACTCATAGGAAACCCGGCGTATGCCGATCTGTGCCTGGGCCGGCCCGCAACGCGAGTGTTCCAGCGAACCGCCATCGACGAAGCAACCTTACGCGGAGCAGAAGGTCAACTGTTCGGATTGGAATCGGTTCAACAGCGGACAAAGCTGGCCGGATACATTTGGGGCCCCGAGAACCTGCTGGAGCAGGCACTCGGGAATCGGCTCGATAAGTGGACGCCGATACGCGTCGGCAAAGCAAAATCTCGCGGTCAGGGACTGGTCGAGATCTTCCTGTGTAAGGCATCCGACAAACATGCGGCGTATTCGAACTTGCTGCGTCTCAAAGACGTTTCCTCCGAGGCTGATGCCGAGACGAAAGGAGAGGCCATGGCAACGAGGCAACAAAAAGAATCCACATCGAACGCAGACGAGGCGTGCAATTCGAAGTTCTACATCACGTTGTACTCCGACCTGATCGCCGTCGATGACTATCTGCGCCCAATGACGACATTGACGGAAAACATGCTCTGGCAGCTCATGGACCAAACCGACGACCCGCCGTTCACAATCGAAAAGGGGTTCGTCAGTGTGCGGCGGATCGGCGGATTTCTCGGGGTTGTGGGCTTGCCGCGGACGCCGGATATCGCCATCGCCGCGGGATCGACTTGGCGGCTTTGCTGGAAAGACGGGATCGATGAGGCGACGCGCACAAAGGCCTGGAAGGAACTATTGCGTTCGGAGCAGTCTGGGTTGGGCTTGCGGCGCGGCGAAGGATTCGGACGCATCGTGCTTAATCATCCCGTTCACATGGCCCGGTGGGACGACATGACGTTGCCATCGCGATCGATGTCCGACGTCGAATTCACGCCATTTCCCAGCGAGAAGGTGGCTACTCAACCGAAGGCTCCCGACCGGTCGCGTCAGTTGGCGGTGGAACTTGCCGGCGCTTCAACTGTCGGAGGAGACCGCCCCTACCAACGGCTCTTTGCCGAACTGGCTCAGGCGGCGAACCCGCTCGACGAGATTCAACGGTTGTTCGACGATCCGCTGTACCGCGAGGGAAAGGCCAAGAATTTGGCTCACGAACTGAAACAGGCTGTCGGCGACCAGTTGCCACTGTTCAAGCACGAATACGGGCAGACCATCTGCATTGCGAAAGAGTACGAGGACGATCCAGCAAAGGTCCAGCTGATGCGCGAGGCACTCAAGAAACACGC
>JBBDHZ010000055.1:0-7247 GCA_040880645.1 Minisyncoccota bacterium | reverse complement strand
ACCGGTCCACCCTTGCTTCTTTTGCCGACATCAACAGGTGCGTATTGATCAGCACGGACAACATGCAGAGAGCTTTATTGTTTTCAATAAAGCCCATGCCGCCCATGTCGCAAGCGAGGTTGTAGATTTCGCCAACGTCTTCACAGGCACCTTGGCAGTTTTCCAGCAGCGTAAGATCAGCGACGATATTTTCAGCTTCGCTCGCCACTTGGTACCACTGGTCTAGTGGCTTGATATCGACAGACCGAATGCTTCGATAACCGCGGTCGAGGAGATCCCGAACTAAATGGCCGCCAATAAAACCGCCTCCTCCAGCGACTAAGATCGGCCGATGGTAATCAATGGTTTTGTTCATCAGAGCTGTTCGCCTCGGTCTTGAATGACTGACTAATGACAGTGCCCAAGACTAATCACGCAATTGTTCAGTAGACGTGATCCACGAACAAAACCTCTTTTTGCGGCAGGAAATTGTGAGCCTTAAGGCGATTGTCGCGGTTGTATGGTGTGGAAGGAATCGACGCGAGAACATCAAACAGGAGGTGGCATTGACCGCCCGACAACCGGGATTCACAGAACCTGCGCCGGGTACGCGCTCTATGCTTAAAAGCCGTACCGGTATACCTTCCGCAATCCCCTGCCCCTTCTGGGAGAGCGGGTCGGGGGTGAAGAGATTTAAAAAGCGGATTGGTCTTTGAAGAGCTTTTCTTGGAAACAGACGTATACGTCACGAGATTGCCCCGACGCAAATGAAAGTTACCTGCACATCACTGGACGCAGCCATTTCCGACCATGGCTCCACTTGGCGGATATTACGAAACCGTTGCGTGGGTCTCGACAGTCCGTTTTTTTCGCCGCGGTTCTACCAAGCGGCCCAGTCGGTGGGTCGCGCGGTCGAAGTTGCGACGGTCCGCGATGGCGACAGGGTCGTGGCGATCTGGCCGTTCGAGCGAAGCGGTGCACGGGCAGTGCCGACGATCCCCAGCATCTGCGAGATCACCGGCGCAATCACGGAACCGGACGCTCATTGGGATCCCAAGGCGGTCTTAGCACAGTGCGGAGCTCGCGAGTGGGTGTACGACTGCTCGCCGGCTTCGCAAATCGCATTTCAGCCCCATCACATTGCGCAGCGGCTTTTCCCGGTGATCGACTTGAGTGATGGCTGGGACGCGTACCAGTCTGAACTGCGGTCTCGTGGATCGTCGGTGATAAAGCAAGTGAACCGGAAAGCAAGGAGAATCGCCCGTGAGCATGTCGAACCGCATTTTGTCTTCAATGACAGGAACCCCGTCGCTATCGATCGTCTCGTCGCGTGGAAACGCGAACAATATCGGCGAACGGGGGTGCGGGACGTGATGCAACCCGATTGGTTTTGCGGCCTCATTCATCAGTTACACCAGACCGACACCAGCGACCTTTCCGGTCTGCTTTCGACCCTCTACCTGGGTGATCAGCCAATCGCGGTGCATTTCGGTCTCCGTAGCGAAAACGTACTGGCGTGGTGGTTCACGTCCTATGATCCAGCGTATGCAGGTCACTCTCCGGGAAACTTATTGCTCGTCGAGCTAATGAAAGCTGCCGCAATGGAAGGGGTGAGGCGGATCGACTTAGGGCAGGGTGATGAGCGTTATAAAGGTAGTTTTTCCAACAGATCGTTCGCCGTTGCCGAGGGAATTGTTAGTCAGTTTCCGTGGAACCGGTTGAGTCGAAATGCCTGGGTGGGAGTGAGAGATTGGGCACAGACGGATCCTCGCTGCACTTCCGCCCTGCGCCTTTTTAGGTGGCTACGTCATCGATCATTCAGCCCTTAACCGCTTGAGCACCACATTGTCGCCAATCGAACTTTATCGCGCATCCGAGTTGCCCGCCAGCTACTGGGATCGCTGGTCCGAAACGCAGCTGGAGAATCCGGCTCTCGCCAGTCCCCAGTTTCGTCCCGAATGGGTGCAGATTCTCGCGCAGGTGCAACCTGATATTGAAGTCGGGATTATACGGCCAGGCGGTAAGCCAGCAGCATTCTTTCCCTTCCAGCGAACGCGGTCTGCCGCAGCCGGTCCGGTTGGCGGGGTTCTAACGGATATCCATGGCATTATCGCGCCGGCGAATATGCGGATCGACTTTCGGCAACTGTTGGCCGGCTGCCGATTGCGGTCTTGGCGGTTCGACCATGTGCCTGTGGATCAGTGTTGGCTGCGCCCCTACCAGTTGGAAATCGATCCTGCTCCGGTCGTTGATCTGTCATACGGGTTTGAGGCGTATTGGAATGAGAAGCAGCATTCGCACAAAAGTTGGTGCAAACAGCTTCAACGCAAGGAGCGAAAGCTTGCTCGTGATGTCGGCCCGGTCCGCTTTGAACCACACAGCACCGCACCGGAGGCCCTCGGGCAATTGCTAAAGTGGAAAAGTCAGCAATTGTCCGAGACGGGGATGCGCAACCCCTACCACGAGGCGCCGACACGGGCGATTCTTGAGTCAGTCGTCAGCTGTGAAACCGATTATTTCACCGGGTGTCTGTCTGCTCTCTACGCAGGCGATCGGCTCGTAGCGGCACTTTTGGGACAAAAGTCTGGTAAACATCTCAATGCGTGGATACCCTCCTACGACGTCGATTACGCTCAATACTCGCCTGGGGCGATATTGCATATGCACCTTGCCCGGTCGATGGCGGACGAGGGAATAACGAGAATTGAGTTGGGGCGGGGCATGAACCCATTGAAGCGTGTTCTCGGGTCCTGGGATTCTCCTCTGGCCATTGGTAGCGCGGATACCCGCCGGATTGGCAAGCTGGTTTCGGGTATCGTGCATCATGTCAGGTTCCAAATGAAACAATCGTCGTTTCTTGTTCAATCGGTACGGCTTTGTCGCCGACTTCGCGGTCGCGCGATCTGGCATTAGCATTCGTTTCAGCAGGTTCCAATCCATGACAGTACGCACTTCGATTTGTGGAAAAGTCGCTGCACTGCCCGAAAAACTATCGAAACGCCTCCGCCAACGAGGAATTTCCGACGCGATCGGCTGGTGTCTTTACCAATTTGGCTGGCGGTGGAGAGAGTGGCGGTTAGGCGCACGGACAAGAGAGTTCCAGCACGGCGTCGTCGTCGGTGATGACGGAGAATTTAACGGGTACGAACCGATCGATTATCGTTGCTTCGACGCGGTACTAGATTACATGCAACCGATCTCCCAGCACGACGTTTTCCTTGATTACGGCTGCGGCATGGGACGAGCGGTCATCATGGCGGCGACCCAGCCATTTGCTCGCGTTCTGGGCGTGGAAATCGACAACAAGTTGGCCGCTGTCGCGAGGCAACAGATTGACCGTGTTCGCCGCCGCGGAAAGCTCGCGTGTCAAGCGGTCGAAATTTTCGAAGCAGATGCTTCACGGTGGAAAGTCCCTTCGGATGTTAATCATATATTTCTATTTAACTCCTTTACAGGCAATTTACTCCAGGAAACGCTGCACCAGATACGTCAGTCGGCCCTGGCTAACCCGCGTTGCTTGAAAATAATCTATATTCAGCCAATCAGTGACGAGGATCCCCTATCCGAGCTCCCATGGCTACAGTTAGAACGCGAACTGTCCACTGGATACTGGATGCACGTCCGTAGCCGCGTGTATGGTATCGACATAAGCATGGATGCCATGTCGGAGAGCGACGGAACGACGACCGTTAGCCGTGTTTGAAAAACGCATTCCCGGCAAGCGGACTCGAGGGGCCGTTCAGAGGGATTCGTGGATAGGATCGTCGGCTCTCCGGTCGGTGCGGTCGAGACGAATGGTGTGTTTACTGATCGCCAACGCTAGCTTTGCGACGAACACGGTGTTCGTTACCAGGTAGCGGCGCCACAGCCTTTTCGGTTCACACCATAGCCGAAAAATCCACTCGAGTCCGTTTTCCTGCATCCATAGGGGAGCCGTTGGTTTCACTCCCGCGTGAAAGTCGAATGCTGCGCCTGTGCATAGTTGTACGGCAGCGATCCGATTACGATTGTGGCCCGCGAAGAGATCTTGCTTGGGGCATCCCAGTCCGATCATCAGGATTCTCGCGCCGCTCTGATTGATGCGTCGACAGACCGCCTCATTCTCTTTGTCTGTTAAAGGACGAAACGGCGGTGCCTCGGATCCGGCGATCTCCAGGGGGGGAACCTTGGCACGAAGATTCTTCTCGAGCATTTGCAGCACCCGGGGAGATCCACCGTACAAGTAGATCGAAATCCCTTCGGCTGCCGCAGCCCGGCACACGCGCAGCATCAACTCGGGTCCGTAGACGCGATCGGTAAGCCCGGTTCCATGGAGCCAGTTGAGCGCCCAGCGTACCGGTTGACCATCCGGAGTAATCATCGAGAACCGATTGACGTGAGTCCGCAAGGCTGCGTCGTTGCTCGCGGTGACAATGGCATGGACTGCGTGACAGGCGACAATCCCGGCATGCCCGCTCTTTGCCGCCTGAATTATGCACGAGAGAGCCGCGTCATAGTCCACGCAACTGACCTGGACGCCGAATAGGTCTACTTTATCCGGCCAAAGCCGCGAAGTCGACTCGCTCTGATTGAGCACCGATTCGCTCATCACTGGTGCGTCCTATTACTGGGAAATGATGCAATGGCTTGATCGTAGATATCCATCAAGAGTTCATAGTTTACTTCTGCCGTGTACTTTTTCTCGTACTCCGCTCGTGCCGCCTGACGCGCGCGTGCAAAGAACGCCTCGTCTCGAAATGCCGCTAACACTTTTTTCGCCAGATCGGATGCGTCACCCGCCCGAAAGTGCATGCCGGTTATCCGGTCGTCAACCAATTCTTTCATCGCGCCGATGTCGGAAACGATCACAGGGGTGCCAACGGCAAATGCCTCAATCATCGAACGCCCGAAGGTCTCGTACCAAATTGATGGAGAGATGAGTACTCGAGCACGCCCTATTTCTCGGAGCACATCGTGGAACGGTAGTTGTCCCAGCCACTGGATGCTCGGGAACTTTGTCGCAACCTCCAGGACGTTATCTCTCAGTGGGCCGTCTCCAATGATCCGTAACGGAATCGTGCGACAGTCCGTGCGCCAAGCCTCCAGCAGGGTGCCGATTCCTTTTTCTGGCGACAAACGGCCGACAAAAATCGCATAGTCCCCTTTCGTGTCAGCTACTCCAGGGTCCGGACGTACAAAGTTGGGCTTGACGGAAAGTTTATTCGCAGGGAATCCCGCGGAAATAAATCGTTCGCGAGAATGATTCGTCAACGTGATGAACCGGTCGATGCGATTCCGCCAGGTTCCGCGTAGCTGGTGAAAGGCGCTGGAAACAGCCGCTACAGCAGTCGCCTTCCGGCTGTCGCGGTAGCAGCCGTGGACGATTCCCGGCCATGCAACCAGCTTCTCCGTGCAGCTCTCACAGGGACGATTGTTACGAAGCAGTGTGGCCGCCGGACAGATCGGGCGAAAATTGTGCAGCGTTTGCACCACCGGAACTCCGGCTCGCTGAGCGGCTTCATACCCGCTGGGCGAAATCAAGGGAAATGTGTTGTGAAAATGAACAATTCGTGGACGGTGCATGTTAATCATCCGCGAAAGGGCTTCGTACGTCCTGCGACTCCATACCGTCGTCTTTGCTAACTGCCACTGGCTCATTGACTCAATGAACTTGTTGTCGCGCTCCAGCCGAATGACTTCGTGACCAGACTTTTCCAACAGCCAGCTTTCGTCATCGTAGACTTGGTCCTCGCCGCCCGGGTGACGGTAAAAGTTGTGACATAAAAGGATTTTCATCGCCTGCGCCCCATCATGTCCGGTGAGCGATCATCGCGGGTACTACGTGAGGCGGCAGGCTGTCCCCTATCATCCCACTCGCAAACATGCAAACAGTATCCGAAAAAACACAGGAGCACGAGCGATTCAACAATTGTCCCTCCTAGCATCGCGATGGCAGCTCCTTTGATCTCGTACATCGAGATCATGGGGAGGGCTAAACAGATTGTTGTGCCTAGCCCGGTAAGTGTTGCGAAAGCACTACCGCGCGGTGACTCCATGGCGACGATGGCATGATCTGCCGCGAGTGCAGGAATCGAGCATCCCATCCGCAGTGCTAACAAGGCGACAACGACGCCATAATCGGAGTATCCTGAATCACGATAGAGCAACCAAAGGAGTTCGCGCCCAAAAACTGCGGCAACAACAATGAACGTACTGACGCCAATACACAATACCAGGGAAGCGCGCCAATAAAGCCGCAGGGTGTCCTTCTGCGACCGACTGGCAACTGTCTCCGCAAAGCGGGGGGACAGGTAGTTGCCGACGGCCTGAAGAAATGGGCTCGCCAATGCGGCAATGGAAAGGCAAGCGGTGAAAACGCCGGTAGCAGACGGACTGATTAGGAATGTGAGCAACCAGTGCATGACATAGGCCTGCGAAAGACATATTAGGTGGCCTGCACAAAGCCAGCGGCCAAAACGCCAGTCATGGGTGATTGCCGTGGCAATCTTACCACGAGCAATTGTGAATTCCGTTCGCCAGCGGAGAGCCCATACCGTCACCATCACCGCACAAGACGCTCCTATTGAAATGAATGCAGTGCTGCTCGTTAGGTACCCATGAAAGGCCAGCAGGAACAGTGACGTAACCTGAAGGATTGCGACGCCCGCATCGGTGAAAATCGCGCTGCCCATGTTCAAATGGGAAAAATCAAAACGCCGGGTAAATTCGCGAGCGAGGAACCAAGGAACGGTTGTTACCAGCGTCCAACTTAACACCTTGACCGGCCAAGCGTCCCCATACACACTTATCGTTGCCGCCACCAGCGACGCGAGCACTGTCAAAAGGGCTCCCAAGAGCAACGCGCCGGCAAGCGATCCGCCCGCATGGAGGGCCGGCGACAATCGTCCCCTCATTCGCGTGCGGAATACGGTATACGGGGTGGAAACCAAACTGGTCTGCATTCCGTTGGCGAGCACGAGAACACTAATTCCTAAGGAAAAGCGACCGAGCTCCTCACTGCCGCAGTAGCGGCCGACGATGATTGTCGTCAACAAACTGGTCGCGCTGACGACGCTCTGATCGAGCAAGGCGAGCACCGATCGCTTGTTAATCACACCTAAACGTTGACAAACCGCAATCGCGCGCGTGGTTGTATGCTTCGGCGTTCTCGATTTCGGCGGATTCGTGTAAGGCTTATCCAAGAGTTCGGTCATGTGCATAAAACGCCTTCAACCGAGCCCGTTGGCCGAGTCCAATTCCAGCGAACGTGAAAAAAACAACCGACTCGG
>JBBDHZ010000054.1:0-7286 GCA_040880645.1 Minisyncoccota bacterium | reverse complement strand
TGCGGAGGGTGCGGGACTCGAACCCGCACGTCCTTACGGACACACGCTTTCCAAGCGTGCACCTTACCATTCGGTACAACCCTCCAAATTTCTCCCAACGTCTCAGCTTTATACCACGGAAGTAGCAACAAAACAAAACTGTCAGACCCCCGGGGTCTGACAGGGAGTCTGACAGTTTCAGCCTCTGCCGGAGCCTATCCCTATCCCTGCCCCCGCAGCGCTTTGATCCGCTCTCCGGTCGGCGGGTGGGTCATAAAAAGTTTCGTGAGAAAGCTCGGACCACCGTTCTTGCTCTTGAACGGATTAGAGATATACAGGTGAGCGGTGGCGTGGTTCGCTCGCTTCATCTCGCCTGAATACGCACTGATCTTCTCGAGCGCGCTGGCCAGCCCTTCCGGGTACCGGGTCAAGAGTGCGCCGGACGCATCCGCCAGGAACTCTCGCCGTCGCGAGACGGCGAACTTAATGATCATCGCCACGATCGGCGAGAGGATCGCCAGCCCAAGACCGATAAGTATCATAAAGAGCTGAAACTGCCCGCCCCCTTCGCGGCTATTTCCCATTCCGCCAAACAGCGTCATCCGCAAGAAAAGATCCGAGAGCAGTGTAACCACTCCCACCAAGGTAACCACCACGGTCATTACCAAAATATCGCGGTTGCCGACGTGGGCAAGCTCGTGGGCGATCACGCCTTCGAGCTCAACGCGCTCAAGCCGCTGCAGTAATCCCTGGGTCACCGCTATCGCGGCGTGTTCCGGGTTACGCCCGGTGGCAAACGCGTTGGGCGCATCGTCGGGAATAACATAAAGCTTCGGCATCGGCAGTCCGGCGGTGATACAGAGATTCTCGGTGATGTCGTAGAGATCCGGATGGCTGGTTTCGGTGACCGAAACCGCCCCGGACATCTTCAGGACGATCTTGTCCGAGTACCAGTAGCTGACCCAGTTCATCACCAGAGCGATCCCGACAGCAATAACCAGAATGATCGAACTGTTGTAGATCCAGCTAAAGGTCCAGCCGATCGCGATCACAAACAGAAAAAACCCGAGCATCAAGCCCCACGTTTTCCAGATATTGCGATCACGTTGTCCGTAGATATCCATTGCCATACACGTCTACTCTACACCTCAGCTGACCGGAGTTCAAACCGTCTCGTCCGACGACGGCTCCGACTCATCGCGGCGGTTCCCGGAACGCCTCCAGAGAATAAACCCGACACCGACCGCCACACCCGCACCGAGAAGCGCGCCGACCAAACCAGAGTTCCGGCCCAGCCACCAGCGCCAAAACGCCCCCCGATCTACCAGGTCACCCGGAAACCAGATCGAAACGGCGATCGTTGCCCCGGCCGGCGCTTCGTCGACGATATACGACACCTGACCCCGGCCAACCTGCTTGGTGCTCTCGATCGACGCCGGGTCTTTCTCCAGCTTGCTTTGTATATCGTTCGGGTGGGCCGAACCGGGCAGATCGACCACGATCACACTTTGACGGACCGGCGCGTCGTAACCGGACAGAACAGTCCAGGTTAATTCATTAAACTCACGGGAAAAATGAACGGCACCGTGCGCCACATACGAGATAACCCAGCGGCGTTGTGTATCCGCGGAGCGGTGATACCACTCGATAACCAAGTCATCGTCCTCGGGGTAGACCGTGTACGCATTGTCGCGGCCCGCGTCCGGGCTCCGGTCAAGATCTTGATCGAGATCACGGCGGGCTTCGAGCCGCTCAAGCCGCTCCCCCGTCGCCGCGTCAACAACCACGACATCGGTGATCTCACTCACACCGGCAAGCGGGATCCGGCGTTGCATCACATATTCCGCTCCGGACCCGGCAAACGATACTGTTTGAAGCTCACGAAACGCAACACGAGAATCTTTGGTAACCTCAGCGAGAAGATGGATCGAGCTGTACTCGTGCGACCCTGCAGTGACACCAAGCGGAGCGACAAACGCTCCGCAGACAACGGCCGTCACTGCAAGCACACCGATCTGTCTGATCCGACGGCGCACCATAGACTAGAACTCCACCTTGACCGACTCACGCTCGGCAGCTTCCTCGATCTCGAAGAAGTCACGCTGACTAAAGCTGAACATCCCGGCCACAACATTCTGAGGGAACGACTGCACGGCCGTGTTCAAGTTGCGCACGTTGCCGTTGTAAAAGCGGCGGGCTGCTTGGATCTTGTTCTCGGTGTCAGCAAGCTCGCGCTGAAGCTCCTTGAAGTTCTCGTTTGCCTTCAGATCCGGGTATGCCTCCGCCACCGCGAAAAGTGACTTCAGGGCACCGGAGAGCATATTCTCTGCCTGCGCGGTCTTGGTCGGATCGCCGGTCGCCTCCGCCTGCATAGCCTGACTGCGCGCCTCGGTCACGTTCTGAAAAGTCTCTTTTTCGTGACTGGCGTAGCCCTGCACGGTATTTACCAGATTCGGGATCAGGTCGTAACGACGTTTGAGCTGAACGTCGATATCCGCCCAGGCCTCCTCCGTTCGATTAACCAGCTTGATAAAATGATTGTACGCCCAGATCGCCCAGAGAACGAGCAGAACGATCACCCCAATGATTCCGTATATAAGAATGTCCATACTGTTTACGAGTTACGATTACGTTATTCTGTTCAGAATAATATATGTAGTATACCCAAAAAGAGACCAAAAAAACAGAGCGCCTCCCGACAGGCGCGCCCAACCAAAAGACAGGAAAAGGCAGGACCGCGCCATCTTCACCCAGCGCCTCACCCGGTGTCATAACTCAAGATGAGGACACCCCCCTATTCCTCCCAGTCGGTGATCAAGAGTGACTTACCCCACTTGGTCACCGTAACCTTCTGGCGAACCTGCCAGCCGAGCTCGCGGACCAACTCGATCGGCAGGGTTACGGCGTAGCTACTCTGCCCCACTTTCGCAATATTGCGAATATGATGGTCTTCTTGTTCCCGTCGTCCCATAGGTTGTGATGTGAGTGATAAAAGAATTACGTATTTAAATACGTATTAAAATACGTAATTCTTTCAGTGTACCGGAAAAACCGGATCAGCGGTGGGGACAAACAGAAGCCAGTCTGGGAACGTCTTTAATGGTCCCCCTCTATAATCTCAACACTTGAAGCGTCAAATGGCGGTGGTGCCTGCCCAAGCATGAACAGAAGGACAATTGAAGGATGGTCTTCTCTCGTCTCCAGGTAATACACCGCGTTAGTGCCACACGGAATTCGAGGTAAATATTCTGTATTTTTTGTTTTGTTTTTCCATTTTTGTGCGGTTTCTTCAGTTGGTTTGAGGAGGTAACGCGTAAAAGTATCGCTTTTCTCTAGCTCTTCCAAGGTGCACGCGGCACCATCCGCAATTAAAAAGGGTATTTCTCGATTGATCTCGGAGATGACGGATTCAACTGGTTCTGTTGGTTGTTTATGGAATTTCTTAAGAAGAATCGTCGCATCTGATTCTCCGACATACGTATACAGCAAAGCCTGTTCGTCTTTATTAAAGTACGGTGTCGATGCGTGACTACAGTTCTCACCCTTGATACATTCCGCTACCCATACCCGTAGGCCGATTCCCTCTTTTTGTATCCATGTGTATGACGGATCCTTCGCGCACTCATTTTGGTCGGAAGAAAACTGACAATCATACGGAAGATCGGGCGGTGTATTCTTATCTTTGAAGGCGAAATAATCATTCGATGACGCCACGAGGTAGCCAATTGCACTCAATAGCACCACTATCAAAACCCCTACAAAAATCACTGCTATCCTAAAAATGTTACCTCTCCGAGAAATTAATTTTTGGTTCATGTCTTATTCTTTTGGTTCAATACTGTTACTTATGTATTCCAGTATAAAGTAATAAAACGAAAACGGAAACAACTAATGAAATGTACACGATGAAAAAACCGCTCGGCGTGCCGAGCGGTTTTTTATGTTTCCGGTTACTATTTCTTCTTTCGTGACTATATTACATCCCCATTCCGGGCATACCCATTCCTCCGCCCATGCCGCCCATTCCGGCACCGGCTCCCTCATCACTTCCCTCATCCTTCGGCTCTTCGGCGACCGCCGCTTCGGTTGTCAGCAGGGTCGATGCCGCTGAGCTGGCGTTCTCGATCGCCATCCGGGTCACCTTGACCGGGTCAACGATCCCCGCCTTGATCATATCCTTCACGTACTCTTCAGTTACGGCGTTATAGCCATCGTTCTCGTCAGAGCGCACCTGTGCGACCACCACCGAAGCGTCTTCTCGTCCGGCGTTAGCAATGATCTGGCGAAGCGGTGCTTCGAGCGCACGCAGGACGATGTTGTACCCTACTTCGGTCGCTTGGTTCTCGAACGATTTGTTCTTCGCGCGAACTTTCTCTCCTGCCTTCACAAGCGCGCTTCCACCGCCGGGCACGACCCCCTCTTCGATCGCCGCCTTGGCCGCGTGAACCGCGTCCTCGATCTTGAGCTTCTTGTACTTCATCTCGGTCTCGGTTGCCGCACCGACGCGAACCACCGCGACACCGCCGGCAAACCGCGCGATCCGCTCCTCGAGTTTCTCCTTGTCAAACTTCGAATCAGTGTTCTCGAGCTGGGTTTTGAGCTGGTTCGCCCGCGCCTCGATGTCGGCCTTCTTCCCTTTGCCGCCGACGATCGTTGTCTCGTCTTTTGTGGCCACCACTTTACCCGCTTTGCCGAGCACGTCCAGCTCGGCCGTGTCGAGCTTCATTCCGGTTTCCTCCGAGACCACCTTGCCGCCGGTCACGATGGCGATATCCTGAAGCATATCCTTCTTCTTGTCGCCGTACCCCGGCGCCTTGATACCGAGCACGTTAAAGCTACCGCGCAGCTTGTTCACGACGAAGGTCGCCAGCGCTTCTCCCTCGATATCGTCGGCGATCAGGACAAGGTCCTTCTTGCCGCTCTGGGAAAGTTTTTCGAGGAACGGCAGGATCTCCTTCACGCTTGAAACCTTTTTGTCAGTAATGAGGATCGGTGCGTCTTTGTACTCGGCTTCCATTCGCTCGTTGTCGGTCACCATATACGGGCTGACGTAGCCTTTGTCGAACTGCATTCCTTCCACCACCTCGGACTCGACGCCGAACGACTGCGACTCCTCTACGGTCACCACGCCGTCTTTGCCGACCTTGTCGAGCGTATCCGCCACAATCTCGCCGATCTCGTCGGACTCGGCCGAGATACTGGCCACCTGCTTGATCTCCTCGCGCGTCTTGATCGGCTTGGCGATGCTTTTCAGAGCGGCAACGGTTTCTTGGGCCGCCTGGTCAATCCCGTGCATCACCGCCATCGCGTTCATTCCCATCGTGGTGTGCTTGAGGCCCTCGGTCACGATCGACTGGGTGAGGATCACCGAGGTCGTGGTTCCGTCACCGGCGCCATCGTTGGTCTTGTTGGCCACCTCCTTCACGATCGAGGCACCCATATTCTCGAACTTGTCCGTGAGCTCGATCTCTTTGGCGATCGACACGCCGTCGTTAGTAATAGTCGGCGAGCCGTACCCTTTATCTAACACAACATTACGTCCGCGCGGACCGATCGTCACCTTGACCGCGTCAGCAACCCGGTCAACACCCCGCTTGAGGGATTTTCGTGCTTGTTCACCAAAGTATATTTGTTTTCCCATGATCTTCTGAATGATTACGCGTTAGCCAATAATTGCAAGAATGTTGTCCTCTTTGAGTATGTAGTATTCCGTATCACCCACCGTTACCGTGTCGTATCCGAACTTTGAAAAGATAACCGTATCTCCTTTTTTTACGTCCATCGGAACACGTTCTCCGGATTCATCGCGCCGCCCCTCACCAACAGCAACGACCTTCCCTTGCTGGGGTTTCTCCTGGTCTGCTGTTTCGGGAATAATGATCCCCGCGGTGTTCTTCTCGGAGAGCTGATCTTCCTCTACCGGTTCTACCAGTACCCGATCGCCAAGAGGCTGAACGGACGCTGATCTTGATGACTCTTTTTTCTTTGCCATTGTCGTGTGCCGTTAACGATTAATAATATCGAATACTGCCCACGTTACGCCACGCAGACAGGTCGAGTTTCGTTTAACTATTATAGGAGAAATCGGGCACAATGCAATATTGACAGATTTCAAACGGGGTAATGTATTATATTTGACGGTTGAAGTTTGCCGGGTCTGTCAAACTTTGGTTCGAACGCCTGATGGTGTTGAACACTATTTGCCGTAAAAATCTCTGCGCCAAGAGCGCCGGGCGTTCTCGGCGCTTCGCTAGTAAAATGTCCTCCTTATTGATCCGTGAACGAAAGATCCTCGATTGACTCTTTCACCCGGGGCCAAAAGCTGTCGTGTGCTTCCGGCAGTGCCACAAAGGACAAATTGTATATTTTTGAGTTTCTCGTAAAAAATAGATGCTCTTCCACAACAACCCGTCTCTCGAATTGCCCTGTAGTTGTCAGGGTATAGCTGGGATATCCCAGGAACGTACCATACTTTTCACTGAGTATTTCTTCTTGTTCTAGGCCGTGCTTAAAACTAGTGCTAAATTCTTCCCAAAATGTAGCATCGCGGGGAGTCTTATCAGGAATTGAACGCGCGGCTTCGACTGCCGAAAATAGCATAAATCCCCCCGAAAACGGGTCTTGTTTGTAGCACGTACAGTGCGCACCACCTACATAGCTGTCCATATAACAGCCTTCTTTGTCGGCGTTCTCGGCACCGGAAGGCTTCTCCAGGGCCATAAATTCTTCCGGCAAGGTTACGGACATCGTCCCACACAGCATATGATTGCCGGTGATCGTAGCTTCGTAAGGAGCGAACTCACCGATATCAACAAGAACTCTCGCCGCCGGAATAACAGCGATAAGACACAGAATTATAGCGATGCTCGCCTTACCTTTATGCGCTTTAAATCCCCATACGCCGAGAATGAGTCCGACAACTGCAATGGCAGCAAATAGAAATATAAGAAAAAGAAAAAAATACGGTGAAAAAGCTCGTACGTAAAATCGGTTTATTGAGTCAATGTTGTTCAAAGCTCCGATAACAAACGGCAGGAGCAACGAGATTATTCCGAGTGTTAAAGCAATGTTTGCTTTGGTGTAATTCATAACAATATTATGTACTTATAAGAGGTACGGTTATTATCTAACACTGAGAAAGAAAGTACAGGTACAAGCAGAACATCGTACCCGCGGCCGGCAAAAACAGAACACCTGCATGCAATACGCATGTTTTGACCGTTTAACCAAAGGATAGGGGCAGGTGTAAGGAGAGTATTTTCCAATCCCAAAGTGATAGTGGAATCCAGTGTATCACGGGCGGCGAT
>JBBDHZ010000053.1:0-7295 GCA_040880645.1 Minisyncoccota bacterium | reverse complement strand
TCGTCGCGAAAGACGCATTCGTCGAGGACGCCCCCACCCAAAAGCCGCTGCACGAGTTTAAAGGCGAGCAAATCTTTCTGCCCAAGAACCAAAACCACTGGCCCGCCCTAAAGCACATCCGTTGGCATCGCGAAAAGTGCTTTCTTGGTTCCACTTGTGCGTGAACGTTGGACGCAGTAGGGGAATTCAAATGCCCATTGCGGTGTCCCATCGGACCACTTTGGCGGAATTGCCGCGCGGCGACGCGATAGCGAAAGCGCGCCCGCCACCTGCCGCGGCGAAGGTCCACCAATGACAAAACGCGTTCCAAAAGCGTGAGCGGAGTCTGTGCGACCATCCGTAACGCACGAAATCGCTGCCGGCCACTCCGCAATTTTAGCTCAATGTCCAACGGTCATTCCGGCGTCCCCGTTATCTGCCGCTCCTGAGACAGCCGTTTGCCCGCACAACTGGGACTCGTCGCGAATCCGGCGGAGCTGACAAGAAAAATCAAGGTAAACCAGCAAGTGTGCCTAACCCGATTCATTACGCGAACCAAGCTGCAGAGGTCGATTTTCTACAACTTCTCTCCTTAACATTCCAATCCGAAGTGGCTCGACGCAAAAACGCGGACCCCAATATCGCTGACGTCGCCAATGTCGGGTGCGGTTGCTTGATATTGATAGCGATTCGGCTTTCTGTCGCAATCTCGAATGGCTATGGGCTGACGCTTGCGATCATTGGAAGCGTGATTTTCATAGTGTTGATCTTGGCTTTGGTGGCCGACTCCGGCTGGGCGGCTAACCGAAGGCTCAAAAAATACCTGAGGGCGGTCGATTTTACTCAAATCCACAACGGTCATGATTTCGAGCACTTTATCGCTCAAAAGCTCCAAGACAACGGCATTAAGGCATGGGTTACGCCCGCGAGCGGAGACCAGCGGGTCGACATCATTGCTCAAACGCGCAAGGGAACTGGTCTAGCGATCCAGACCAAGCTCTATTCCCGATCTGTGTCCAACAAAGCGGTGCAGGAGGTGTTAGCTGGGGAGCTATTTCACAATTGCTCGTTGGCCGTGGTGGTGACCAATAATCGATTCACTCCCGCGGCTATTACCCTTGCGATCGCAACCGGCGTCAAGCTTATCGACTTCCACCAACTCAGGGGCCTAGAACGCGGCACTCACTGGTTTTACCGCTCATGAAATTGCGGTTTCAGTGCAAGGCTGATCTCGGTGCCCGTCGCGCCGTTATGCGTCCTGAAATTCACCGAGGGGCTCATCAGAATCGCGATACACCTCGCTTAGAGTAGCACCATCTCTGTCCCTCCACTCAACCCAACCGTTCGCACTTGCCCCGAGCACAGCCGCCGCGGCCGCACTTAGGCGGGCAATTGGGAGCGATTAGGGCGGAGCGATTAGAGCCAGTGCATTTTGGAGCGGGCGAGTTGCGCCTGAGCACAACTGGTTCCTGCCAGCCCAGGGCTGCTTCCTTTTCCTGAATGCGCGGCCGACCCAACCAACCGGCAACAGCACGATTGCGATGGCCTCGCCGTTTAACTATTTTCGCAGGCTTCCGAAAGTCTTTCGTTTGCGCCAGCACAAATACTTTGACCGCAAAGGCTCTGACCCCGAATGTCTGGATGCGACGGCCCGATCGCCGCGGTTGCCGATGTACCAGGCCGTTGTACCAGCGCAGAAGCTGTGATCGAGGCGACGCGACAGGACGGCTTCGGCTTGGGCCAGAATATGGACGCGATGAGCAATGATCAGGACGCGTGGGCGTCGGCCGATTTCGTCGCTGAACTGGCACGTGTCGAACGCAGCCAACCATGTCTTTCCCATTCCCGTGGTATCAGCGACGAGCGCCCGCCGATGACCGGCCTCGCGAATCCGCTTCAACGCGGCCAGGGCTTCGACTTGCCAAGGCCGTGGCGTCGGGATTTCCGGAACGTCTTCGGACTCGGGGAGGAAGTGCTCGCGGCGGTACTTTTCCGCAGAGCCGGCGTATCTCTCGACAAGCTGTGGTGTCAGCGGCGATGCCACCTGCCACAGCGATTCAAATTCGTCGGCGACCTGAGCGTGGGAAGGCTCCGAAGCGGTGTCGGTAGACAGCAGATTCCATTCAACGCCCGATAGCAGTGCCGGCTTTGACAGGTTGCTGCCGCCGACAGAGATAAAGTCGCGGCGACCTTCAACAACGTGCCAAGCCTTCGGGTGAAACGAATCGGGGTTGTTCGGCAGCTTTGCGATCTCGATCAGCTTGACGAACAATCGCTGAGTTTCCGATTCTTCTGCCGCCAATTCGCACCAACCGAGCAGCGTAGCGAGCGCCTTCGGATCGGAGATATAGAGATAGTCGCTGACGAGAATGCGAACCCGAGCATCGTTGCGCAACGCATCGAACAGTCGCTCTTCGATAACCTCGAGCCCCGACGACTGGACGAACGACGCCAGAACGTCGACTGTCCGGGCCCCCGCAATACGCCAAGCCAAATGCTCCCGCAGAGGCGAACTCGTGTATCCGCCCCGCCGGGTCGCCTCAACCCGCGCAGCGAAAACGGCCAAGATTCAGGCCGATCTTCGTTTGATTGCGGGCTAAGCCTCCTTTGGCGGGAACTGTTCATTCCAAGCACTTACTCGATCCGTACCCGGACGTCCCTTGCCGGGCGTTTTGCTGCCGAACCCGCTGTAGTTCCAGGCGGGCTCGAAGTAGGCAATCAACACGAATTCGGCCGCAAACACCCACCATTCGCTCTCGAACGTAACGAATCGAACCGACACCTCGTCAGAGGTGATGTTTTGACGCATGCTAATCTTCGAGACATGTTCGTTGAGTCTCGCTCGCAATGTTCTGCCGCTCTTTGTCGTTTCCTTCGATGCTTTGCCCACATACACGAGTTCTTCCTTGTGATACAGTGCATAGATTCCGCTTTCCGGAGGACCAATGCTCTTGCCAAGAGTCAGCTTCGGCACCTTTTCAAGGCACTGAATCAACTGATCGCGAATCGCGGTGTCTAAATCAAAACGGAAGAAGTACGGATTAGGTTCATTTCCCTCCGACATGTTGCCTACGCTCCATCGGTTGCCGTTCGAGTGTTTCACGGATTCGAGAGGCAACCTGAGACGCGACGTTGACGGCAACTGCGTTGCCGAGTTGGCGCATCGTCTCCGTCCAAGACCCCTCGAATACGTAATCGTCAGGGAACGTCTGTAACCTTGCACTTTCTCGGACGGAAAAGTATCTGACTGTACCGTTTGGGTGAGCTAGCATGTTTTCGCCGCCCGGTACACCGTGGTCTCCGGCCTTTAGGGTCTTTGCCGGTTCATCGAGCGGGCTTCCCGTGTGCCCTCCGTAAACGCGTGCTCCGGGGTTGTGCTTGTGGTTTGCGACGTCGTTAGGCTTTCGCGGATCCGGTAAATCTGAAATCGCGTCGCGGACGGTCCGCCACGGTTGCACGTCGTCGCCAAGCGAAAGCAAGCATTGCACATTGGCGGGCCGTTTGGGGCGGCTATGCGTCGCGACTTTGTGCCGGTCCCAATATTCTCCAGTTATCCATTTTGAGCGGAGCAATTCGGCTTTGCTGTGCGTCGGATTTGGGAACGAAAACCCCGGTTCCGTGATGACGTCACCACGAAACGCCACGATGAAAACCCGTTCACGTTTCTGTGGTACACCGTAGTCCGCCGCGTTCAAGCAACGAAAGACGGGCTTGTAATATAGCCCGTCTTTACTTCCGTTCGTTTGGTATTGCTCAAGCCGCGAAAGATGCTCCACCCAGTCTTCGCCGTCCTTCTGAACCAAGTCGGGATAGGAAATCTGTAGCAGCACGTATTCAAAAAACTTCGCGAACCCTGGACGCAACAAACCTTTGACGTTCTCGACGAGAACGGCTCTTGGCTGTGTCTCGCGAACCGCCCGCACGACTTCGGGGAACAAGTTTCGCTTGTCCGTGTGCCCTCGGTGTTTGCCACCGATCGAGAATGGTTGACATGGCGGACCACCAGACACTAGGTCGACGTCCCGGTAATGCGAGAACCCGAATTCCGCCACGTCTCCGGGAAACAACGGCCAGTCTATTGAGCCTAGCTCCGTATTCCGCTTGATCGTATCACAGGCGTTACGATTTAACTCAACCACGGCTTCATGCTTGAACCCCGCCGACTCCGTGCCTAGAGCGAGTCCGCCTGCACCCGCGAATAGCTCAATTGATTTCATCGCAGAAACCCAATAATCCTATCGGCTAAATCGTCGTCTTTGATCTGGCATTCCCAAATTACGAGATACCGCCAACCAAGCCGCGTTAGGCGTCGTTTGTTCATGATATCTCTTTGTTTGTTCGCTTCAAGTTTCGGCTTCCAAAAGTCCACGCGGGACTTGGGCAGCCTGCAACGCGGGCACCCCGCATGCCGGTGCCAGAAGCAACCGTGAACGAAGATGACGCACTTTCGAGACGGAAAGACAAGATCGGGCTTTCCAGGCAGGTCCGCACTGTGCAAACGATAACGGTATCCGAGCGAATGGACCAGACGGCGGACCGTCATTTCGGGCTTCGTGTCCTTTGACCGGACCCGGCCCATTCTCTCGCTTCGCTCACTTTCCGAGAGATTATCCATTCTCTACGCGGTTTCCGCTCCCGTGACGTTGCTCAAGCAACGGTCGAACACCTCACCGCCGGAGGACTCCGCCCGCACCCCGAAATAGCCAACGTGCCCGTCGCAATCGGCTAGGACTTCGATGATTCGGCAACCAACCAGCTTTCTCAACTCGCCTTTGACTTGTTCCGCCTGTACGGCGGCTTCCGCGTCAATCATTGCTCGCTCTCGGCTCTTGGTGTTCCGTGAAGTGTAATCGAGCCTGTGACACATGTGGTCATGGCTTGCCGACTCCGCAGGCCCGATACTGCTCGCAATTTCTCGCTCCAACCACTATAGTATAGCGAAACGGTTGGCAACGATGTCTTGGGGCGAATGAGCATCCGCAGAAGATGAGGCAATGAAGCAAACCGATAAGCAGCGTCAAGGAACTAATCGACGAACTGCCCAAGCGAATCACGAGCGGCGAGACGGTTTGGTTTAGAGGACAACACGACGCGTCATGGCGATTGCTACCAACGATCTTTCGCCACCCATATGCCCCGTTTAGCAGTTCAAAGGAAACGGAAGCAGGCAAGCGATTCAGGCAGAACGCATTGCCGAACCTAACCGGTGATAGGCCGCACACGGAAGCCGAATGGATTTTCTTAATGCGTCATCACGGCGTGCCTACACGGTTGCTTGACTGGACGGAAAGCCCGTTGATTGGTCTTTATTTCGCTGTCTCGAACCCCGCCCATGATGGCGATGATGCCGCTTTATGGGCAATCCATCCGTACGAACTCAACCAGGAAGCAGGCGTCGATATTATCCCAGGATTCGACGACGACATCGAGCTGGAAAATTACTTGCCATCTCGCGCTGCAAAGGGAGCGACATCCAGTCCGTTAGCAGCAATTGGCGTACGAAACTCACCAAGAATGTATGCACAGAAGGGCATGTTCACCATATCCCATCGAGACGGCATTCCCCTGGAAAATGTTGGGGCTAAAAAGCACATTTGGCGATATGTTATCCCTAAGAACAAGAAGCCGCAAATCCGTGAACAGCTCAAGATCGTTCGAGTAGACCGGCTGGCAATTTTCCCGGACCTCGACAGCGTCGCCGAAGTCGCAACGGAGGCATTCGAATGACAATTATTGACATTTCGCCGCTACGCGAAACCTCGCTCTATTATTTATATTCGGAAAAGGATAGCTACGATCTGGAACCCCTATACCAGCGGCAAAGCGGCATTTGGACACGCGACAAGAAGCAATTGCTTATTGACTCAGTCATTAACGGATACGATGTACCTAAGATCTACTTCCACCGCTTCGTCAAACCGCAAAAGAAGCAAAAGAAGTTGATCCGGTATGCGATTGTCGATGGCAAGCAACGCTTGAAGGCGATTTGGGATTTTATGGACAACAAATTCGCCTTGTCCGACCAGTTCAAATACGTCCGCGAGGATGGGGTAGAAGAGGAGATAGATTTAAGCGGATTGACCTACTCCGACCTTGGAAAGAAGCACCCCCGAATCAAGGCCAGGTTTGATGGCAGTTCGCTCGACATCATCGCAATAACGACCGACGACATTGAACTGATAGAAGACATGTTTTCGCGATTGAACGAAGCGGTGCCTCTAAATGCGGCGGAAAAACGCAATGCGTGGGGAGGTTCTTTGCCGCCCGTTATTCGTGCGCTGTCAAAGCACATATTCTTCACGGACTGTTTGCCATTTCCGAACACACGATACAGGCACTTTGACATCGCCGCAAAATTCCTGTATGTAGAGGAAAAGGACGGGGTAACGGACACGAAAAAAGCGTACCTGGACAACTTCGTGCTAAGGTACTCCGAATCGCCGGACAAAAAGAAGGCAACCAGTCTCAAAGAGGCTGCGTCTTCCATCCTTGATTCCATGCGCAACGTCTTTACTGATTCGGATTCGCTTTTGCGTTCGGTGGGCATGGTCACCTTGTACTACTTGCTCTTCCGCAACGCGGTGGCGGAAGGTTGGCACGAAGAAATCGACCGAGGCCTACTAAAGGACTTTGAAGACTTGAGAGCAAGGAACAAGGAGACGGCTGAGGAAGACATTACGAAGGCTGAATACGATCTTATTGAGTTTGACAGTTTCTCTCAGAGTCCTAACGACGCCATTGCGTTGCGTTACCGGTTGGAGGTGTTGACCGGTTTCTTTGTCGACCGCCTCGGGTTGGAATACGTGGAGTAATTCGGTCCATCCGGAATTATCGTGGGTTTGTTAGAATTGTCCGCGAAGGAGACCCCCGATGCAAGACAAAGAACTCTCTCACCAGATTCTCGGATTTGAGTCAGCCTGATCTGTTGGTGATGCAGAGATTGACCACGAGGCATCCGAGATTCGGGTCAATGTGATTCACCCATGAGGCACAAAGTTCTGTTGTTCTGAATGCGATCCGTTGCGGCGCAAACGTGGTCAGTGCATTTTGGTACGGGCGAGTCGCGGGTTTTGGGCTGGCCGATAAGCGTCGGTTGTCTATTGTCAGCCCCAAACCGCCTTCTCTTGCTTGATGCACGGCCAATCCGACTCGGCCGTGGCACAAGCGGTCGCCCTCGCCTCGCACTTGAGCTCTTTTCATTAAATCCGTTGCGTCCCTTAATTTGCACACGCAAAAGGGATGAACGGGGTCAGAGCATTTTCGTTGTTGGCTGCGCATCCGGTATATGTCGGCCGCGAACCGAAAGCTTGCCTGGG
>JBBDHZ010000052.1:0-1361 GCA_040880645.1 Minisyncoccota bacterium | reverse complement strand
TTCGCCCGCACGAATACAGATCAGGTGACACCGGAAGAAGGTATAACCGAGTGGAAGTGGTTTACCAAAAAGGATCTTGAAGAAAACGGCGATGGGGTCCCCGACGATATACAGTATTACGCCCTCAAAGCACTTGATGTGCTAAGCTCATAGGTATGCAAAAGGGAATCGATTATCCGGGCATTACCGTGGTCTTCTTCTGCCACGACGGGCAGGGGAATTATGTATTGGCGAAACGGGGAAAGAACTGTCGGGATGAGCACGGGTGCTGGGATCCGGGTGGAGGCGGTGTTGAGCACGGGGAGTCGGTTGAAGAAACCCTGAAAAAGGAGATCGCGGAAGAATACTGCACCGACGTGCTGGAGTATGAGTTCCTGGGGTATCAAGACGTGTTTCGTGAGGCAAACGGACAGCGAACACACTGGATCGCGTTAACGTTCAAGGTCTTGGTCGATACAAACAAGGTCGCCAACGGCGAGCCGCATAAAATGGACGAGATCGGGTGGTTTCCGATGAAGAGTTTACCGACCCCGCTTCACTCGCAGTGGGACCGAGTTGTAAATGCGTATAAAGATAAACTTATATGAGCAAACCCGTACTCGGACTTGATTTTGACGACGTTATTTTTAGCTTCAATGCGTCGGTGTGTGAATTTCACAATGTGCATTACGGCACATCGATCACGCGCGACGACATTATGGAGTACGGGCTCGAACACACCTGGAAGTGCAGCGCCGAAGAGATGTACGAGCAGATCGCCCGGTTTTGTGAAGATCCGTTACACCATACAACGCCGCCTATTGACGGGGCGATCGATGCTGTTCTTGAGCTTCACCAAACATACGATATCTATTTGGTCACGGCCCGACCGCGCCAGTTCCGTGACCCTACACGGAAATGGATCACCCGGCACCTGCCGCAGCTTGTCGAACGGGTTTTCTTCACCTGCGAGACACCGGGAGGTGCATCGCGTCCGAAAAGCGATGTGTGCAAAGAACTCGGGGTGAGCGTGTTCGTTGACGATGCCCTGCATCACGCCGAAGATCTTGCTCCGGCGGTTGAAAAGGTGTTTCTGTTCGATGCGCCGTGGAATCAGAAAAGTGAAAATCTGCCGGCAAATGTGGCACGGGTGTATTCCTGGGGTGAAATTACCAGCCAACTCTTAGAGATATGAACCAATTTGTTGCCACCAGAGCGTTTATTATAAACAGCGAGGGGAAGGTGTTGATTATCCGCGAGGCGCCGGAGTACGAAGGCGGCAACCAGACCGGTAAATACGATTTTCCGGGCGGCAAGATCAAGCCGGGCGAATCGGCGGTGGAGGCGACCAAGCGTGAGGTGAGTGAGGAAGCGGGGTTGGA
>JBBDHZ010000051.1:0-7392 GCA_040880645.1 Minisyncoccota bacterium | reverse complement strand
GGTGCTCCGCGAACCGACCGAGCCCCGGAATGCGTGCAGCCCAGAGGTCCACAGCGACCACAGCGACCACAGCGACCACAGCGACCACAGCGACCACAGCGACCACAGCGTTTAACGGCATTGGCAATCACTGAGCTGCTCGACCGGAAAAGACTCTCGCCCAACGCGGGACACCTGTTTTCCGTCCAGGTAACCTACTTCTCATTTAAGGCAATCATCGCCGAATCCGGCTTAAATTTTTCACAATAGACATCAACTCCAAAGCGAATCACTAACGCGATTGCGGAAACAGCGATAGCCTTGATGCCGATACCTAGTCCATGCAATGCCGCGACGACCGCCGCACTGATGTATTTTTTGTCGAGGACGACCTGGATGCCGTTTGCATACCACGCCTTGTACACCTCACTTTCTGGGTCGCATATCGATCGGTACAACGTCACCTTTATTGCGGAAAAAACAGTTCTGCCGATCTCCTTCCTCTTACGCAGGGCCTCTGGATCTGGAAGATACCTGACTTCATGTTCTGGAATCAACTTTCTCGCGTACTCGTCGATCTCGAGGATTTTAAAAACCACTTCCTCTGGTATCGCATCTCCCAGCTCGAATAAAAGACCATCCTCGGACATTTGCTGCACAAGGGCTCCAGCTTCGTCTTGCAGTGTCTCAGGCGTGAGCCGTTCGTGGCCATGTCCCCGGAGGGCGGCAAGTGCCGTCTCTTCGTCGAACAGTTGGATGATGCGCTGTCGAAACTGCCTGCGTCTTGATTCGGATGAAATCCAATCAAGATTTTCCAGCGTGTCGCGCATCAGTGGTTTCGCCTCTTCGATTTTTTCCTGTCTGAGCCGACATACCGCCAATAGTGCGGTTGCCTCCAGGTTCACACGAGTTCGGGCGTTGGTCTTTTTGCGTACGCCTTCCAACCCGATCGCTGCGGTTTCAATTTTTCCGGCGAGCATCGCAGCCTGAAACAGCCAATTCTTTGCTTGCATGAGGCGTGTCTCGTGGCCTGTCGGTCGAAGAAGACGCTGGATGTCGGCTGTGATTCGCGTCGCAGTGCCATAATCACCCAGACGCGCTGCATTGCGAAGTGCCGGCTCTAGTATTCGCAGCCGCTTTTTTTGTTCATCAGTAAGCGTTGGAACTTTCGACATGCAGTTGAACTCACAGGTGACTAACGAGTTATCAGCTATGGACCACGCGACGCTGACAGGCGGCTTCTATCTCCAACTCCAAAGCTTCGAGAGTCTGCACCGCTTTCAGCTTGCAGGACACTTCACGACCCGGCAAGACGCTCAATATAGCCGCTCGACCGGTACGAAGCCACCAATGGTGCATTGACTACCGCTTCGCTTTTGTCCGCTGCATCGTCCAACACAGATACCTGCACGTTTGCCTCGTTGAAGACCGAAATAATCCCGGCGCAAGCCGCGGTTGTTCTGCGACTCTGTGGACGTCATAACGGTCGAGGTAAGCGTGCGGCAGAGCGTGTATTGGAGGAGTTCGCGGTTCGTGCTCTCGCTTTCCATGCGGCTACGGGTCTTGTATACAGTCGATCATGCGATCGACATGCTCACGGTCGGCAGTTCGCATGAATTCAATTAGTGAATTAAGGACGCTCTTTGTCTCAGAAAGGATCGTAAGGTCATCGTCTTGCTCTCCAATGCGATCGCGATGAGCGTGCGTGTTCACGAAGCGGTAGATCCGCGAACGCACCGTATTTTCACAATCTACAGAGTCCATCTTGCTGTGGAGGCTTCCGCCATCAGGAAAGCGGAACGCCAAAAATGTCTCAAGGACGCGCCTCGCAATCGTAGGTGCCGCCAAATATTCTTCCAAGTTCTCGGCAACTGGTGCCTGGGCGATACGATGCACGTAGGCAAACAGGAAGTGATATTCGGACTCAAATTTCTTCAGTAGTGGATCAATCTCTCCGAGGACGGAATATCGCCCCGTCGAGTCCATCCCCGTAGACAACATGAAAATCCGCCACTCCTTCTTCTCTTGGCCGCGGAGGTTCCGGAACCACTCACGAACTGCGCGGAAAAACCCAAAGTTGTGCGTGAGGAGCACGACCTGATGTGCCCCGATGGTATGGTCCTTTACGTACGCGAAGGCGTTGAAAAGTGCGTTGCTGTCTAGGCTCGACACAGGGTCGTCCAGGACCACAAGGCCGCTACTCCGATCAAATTCTGGCGCATCAAGTCGACGCAGGAAGTACAGGAGTGCGATGGCAGTCTTTTCGCCCTCGCTCAGATCCGTTGCGATCTCCTCTTTCCGGATGATCCGGTACCCGGTCTCTTGGACCTCAAATTGCAGGTCGCTATGCCCTAGATAGTCCTGGAGCTGCCGGTTAAGTTGCTCCGCCGGTTTCCGGTGTGAGATTATGTCTCGTTCAAGGCGTTGGATGTCTTTCCTTAACGACGGTATCTTTGACCTGGCACTCTCTAACTGCTCGTGCGACGCGTCTTCATCAGCCACGAGTTGGCGATACCGATCGAGCGATTCCGCCACGTACGATTCCTCCAGAGCGATAAGGGCAGCATTCACCCGCTCGTCGAATTGACGGCACGCTACGTTGTGGGCGCCGACATGCGATTTGAAGCCTTCGAATAAGCCGGGGGCGGCATCCGGAACCGTAACCGTAACCGGTGCTGGAAGGATGTCAAATGGCGACGCGGATTTGGCGTCAAGAATCGCGCGCAATTCGTCAAAGAATGCCGTAGTGGAGCGACGAACACGGTACAGCTCGCTCAGGAGTGCGTCGTAACCTGACGCGATGTCGTCGAAGAGCTCTGCTTTCTTCGGTGGCGCAAATGAACGAAGCGATTCCTCATGCGTGTCGATCAAAGAGAGGAGGTCGCTAATGTCATTCGATAGTTGCTGAAACTCGGTACTGAAATGCCGATTCAACGCTTGAATGCGTTCGCTGCTCAGCGGCTGACTACAGAATCCGCACCTATCTCGCTGAATCTCGTGGAGCTCCAGCCCCGTGCGCACCCAATTGGCGAGCTTCGGAGACTCTGTTAGCTCGTCAATCGCTTGCGCGACAACACTCCTGCTGCCAATCTCCTTTACTTGTGCTAATAAGCTTTCAAATGCGGGCAATGCGTATTCAGATTCATCAACTGTTGGTTTCAGTGCGGTGCGCGCTTGCTGCTGCAATGCCTTCTTTTGATCGCCTGTCTTGACTGCCTTCGAGGCCGTCGCAACCTCAAGGAGCGCATTCGCTTTGAGTAAGTAAGTCCTCTTGTTGTAGTTCGTGTACTGGTTGCCATGCGCCCCAATCGCCTCCTTGATGGTCCGTGCTTCGCTCTTGCAGAGGTCATCCTTAGCTTTGGACGCCTTGTCGGATGACTCCTTTAGTTTATCCAATGATTTTGTGAGATCATCTAAGTTCTTGCGTTTTGCTTCCAGCTCTTGCTGCTTCTCGATGCTCGACTTTCCAATTACGAAGATGGGGCTGACTTCATTCTGGGCTGTGAAGACGTTTTCAGCCACGAAATCGTCGTTAAAGACACGGACGTGTTCGCTACGCGTCGAAAAATCTGCTCCGGTAAAATCATGGCCATTCCACCGTAATACGACCGACCCTTCGGACACATTCGTCTGCGTTTCAAGACACCGGAAGATACGTCCGAGGGTGCTCTTGCCCGACCCATTCCAGCCATAGATCAGATTGAATTTCTTGAAGTCGTCCAGATCCGATGGCCACTGAAACTCGCGGAACAGTCGGTGGCGAGATATGCTGGTGATTCGGTTCAGAGTCATGATGATCCTGTTCGTGCTTGTTATTTCTCTTCGGTCTTTTTAATAGTTGCCGTGAAAGTCAGGCAATTCGATTTGTCTGGTGGTGGATGTCAACGTTGCGGGAGTTTCACCACCCCGATTGCCATGGCGATCTTCGATAGAGTTGCAAAATTATTCCCACTGAGCAATGAGGACTGAGATTGGCGTTCATCCTCGCCGCACTGCTGAGGCTGCGATTTCGCTCCTGCTGGGTGCAATCCCATTTTACGGACGTTTTTGCTAGCAAAGCGTACCACGTTTCTGCCGTAAAACGCACGTTTTCTCGATTCACAGTGCCCAGAGGGAGGCCCGCTCGGGTCTGTCACTCGCTGGTTTTGGGCCCTCTGAGAGCTGAACGTGACTTATAGATCTCCGTTTTCACTGATATTTACGTGGTTTCTGTGTCCGTAAAATGGGATTGCACCCGTCCTGCTCTAGTGTTTTCACGAGATCCGGCGTATATGTTCTCTAACACGACAAACTGCAAAAATGGAATTGCACGATGGAAGCCTCGGGCATTCGCTTGCGGCAGCTTCCAGGAACCGATACCTCACTCCACCCCCAACGCCTTGAAGGCGGCGTCGCGGGGGTCGGAGTAGAAGCTGGTTTGGAATTTTGCAAATAGCTCGCCGGGGATGGTGGGGATGTCACCGACGCTGGCCATGGGCAACAACACCCGCTTCGCTCCGGCGTCGTGGGCGACTTGGAGCGAACCGGCGAGATTCTCAACCGGAATGATATTGCCGCCGAGGCTCATGCTGCCGAGGATCACGAGCTGGCTTTGCAGCGGTTTGCCCAAGATCGCTGAGCAGAGGGCGATGAAGGTCGTCAGGGTATTCGCGGTCGTGGGGCCGGTGTTGTGGAGCTCGACGACGTGCAGGTGGTAATCGTGATCGCCGACTTTTGCACTGGCACTGACGCCGCTGGCATTCGCTTTGAAGTAGTCGAAACCGACCTTGATCGCCTCTTTGGCTTTGTTGTTGGACCCGAGGCCCGACATTTTTAATGAGCCGTTGCCGGCGGTGACTTGCGTCTCCAGCCGATACAGGCCGAGGTGCGAGCCGTTCCCGCCGGTGGCGACGGTATGTAAGACACCAGGGCTGAGCGGGCCGTCAGGGATCAAAGTACCGCCGCCTTGCTCGGCGACGGAGATGAATTTCTCTTCCGATGTCTCCAGGTCGATGTAGCTAAAGTGGACGTCGTAGAATTCCATCCCGCCAATCTTTTTCAACTGTTCCTTCACGCGGCGGCGAGCTTCCATCGCGTAATTGAGGCAACGCGCCACGGCGTCTTTGTCGTACTCTTCATTGGGGTACAGCAGTTTTAACAGCCCTGAGACGGTGTGCTTCACCGCGATGGCGTCCCGCTGGTTTAGGTCCCGCCCCAGCCGAAAATACTTGTTCACTGCGTCGCCGAAATTGCGTTTGCGCATCTCTCGAGACCACTCGGCGAAATAGTCGACGATCAGCCCATATTTGTCGGTAAAAAACTCCGGCCGCATCTTGGGGATTTCCCAGCCGGGGATGTAGGCATGGAAGCGGTCGAAGAAGGCCGAATCGATCATCGCCTCGGGGAAGGGCGCCAGCAGGTGACTCGTTTTCAGGAGCGTATCAACCGACTGATTAATGTTGCCCACAAACACCATCGAGGCGGATGCGTTGATCGAGTCACGGCCGCGGGCGAACGAGCCGCTGGCCATGTAGTCCTTCATGATCTGGACGCCGTCCTTGTCCTTGAACGAGATGCCGGCGACTTCGTCGAAGGCGACAACGTCCCACATGCCGACCAACCCGACTTGCCGCCTCGCCAAGTTGTAAAACAGATTGGCAACGGTGGTCTGCCCACCGGAGATCAAGATGCTGTTGGGACTGATCTCTTTGTAGATGTGGCTCTTGCCGGTTCCCCGTGGTCCCAGCTCGCAGACGTTGAAGTTGTTCTCGACCAGCGGCACCATCCGGCAGAGCAGGTGCCATTTGACCCGCGGCTCGAAGTGCGTCGGTTCGTAGCCGCAGGAGCGCAGCAGGACGTCGATCCACTGGTCCTCTGTGAAATGGCGGCGTCCCTCGAACAGCTCCTCCATGTCCATGTTCGGCATCTGGATCGGCTTTAATTCTTCGATGATGAACGGCGAGCCCTTCTGGCCTTCCTCGAAGAAGTACTGCATCGTGATGATCGACCAGATGCCTCCGGCCAGCAGCTTTTCGAACTTTTTGACCGTGCCGGTGGGGATCTCGACACCTTTCGTCCCCAGGTTCGACAGCAGGGCTTCGTAGACGTCACGCCGTTCATTCAGCGTCACCGTCACTTTGTCGATGATTTTCAGGCTGCCGCGTTCCCGGATCGTCGACTTGACCTTCTCCGCTTCGTCGGGGCGGACGTAATTGTCCGACAAAACGCGTTTGACGGTACTCAGCCCGTCGTCAATCACCGCCGAGTCGTTCGAGGCACAGTAGCTGCCCAGCAGGTATTCCAGGACGTAAACCGGGACGTTGGCCCCTTCCTTGACCAGCTTCGTCAGGTCTTTACGGACCACGCGGCCGGCGAAGTGTCGGTTCAACAGGTCGTCCAGTTCCGTGTCGATCGTGGTATCAGAAGTCATCGCTGAAAGCCCTGTCGATAATGACGTCCACACGCGAGTGCTCGATGTCGGTTTCGGCATCCCGCAGCACGAGGCGGTAGTCTGTTTTCTTGTTGTATTGCCGATCTTCCAGCGTCAGCACCACTTCCTTCGTCCGGTCTTCCAGGCGGTCGGAGGAGCTGTCGAACGTGATCTTTTCGATGTTTGTGATCGGTTCGTTGCCTTGGTAGATCGCGACCTTGAGCGTAATCCCCTTGACGCGATCGCTGACCGGCTCGGTCTGGAGCAACTGGAAGCGGTACTTCGGCGTCGTAATGCGGTGGTTCACTCCCAGAACCTGGACGCCCACCCGCCGCGTGGCCGTTCCCGCCCGAGCTTTGCCTTTGACCTGCCGTGCGGTGACCACTGGGACGACCACCTCTTGAGGCATCGTTCCGCCGTGGATGTACCGGGCGCCACCGGTGAAGTGGAACCGATTCGCCGCTTTCGGCAGCCAGAACTCCATCTCTCCCTCGGCCTTGGCACTAGCTTTGGTCGTGCCGTGGAACGCTTCATCCACGTCCGGCAAACCGCGGCCCAAGAGATAACGTTTCTTCGCCAGCACGGTCCCCGGCGGTTTCTCCTCGAGCTTGCTCTTGTGTGTTTCAGTCGGCGGGGTTTCCGAAAAGAGAAAGCCATGGTCCGCGGTCACGACCACGTAGTTTCCGTTGAGGCTGTTGATGACGAAGCGTACCAGCTCGCACACCTCCTGAATCGTCTTCCGCACGGCGTCGAAGGTGTCGCCCTCGGTCGAAGGCTTTTCGCCGCGGCTGTCGATCTCGTCGTGATAGATGTAGACCACCCTTTTGCCGGCCACTAATTCCCGGCCTTCCTCTTTCTTCATTGCCAGCAGCGCGTCCGCTTTGACCGCCACACCGTCGACGGTGGAGAGGATTTCGCTCCGCTGATCCAAGGAAGCACACGGTTTGCCATCGACCAGAATGTTTCCCTTGTCGTCGTATTCCAGACTCTTGTGTGGCAGAAGG
>JBBDHZ010000050.1:0-7396 GCA_040880645.1 Minisyncoccota bacterium | reverse complement strand
GCCGTCCAGCAAGACACCGAAGTCTACGAAGGCGTCTTCGGCTGATTTCCGCTTTTCGACGCCATCCGCGACTTGTTTCTGCGACGCCTCACACCGGCCGCTTGCGAGCGGTCGGACTGATTCGCCGGGAAACCTCACAGCCACAGGAGAGCGACCATGCCTCAACAGAAAACACCGTTCGACGATGAGGACGAGCTAAACCGCGTCCTTCTCTTGCGTGTTCGCCAGATCGTCGATGACGTGTCTGGTTCCTGCGCCAGCTATGCCGTGTTGGAAAACGCTATCGAACAACTCGACGAACTGTTGAATCCAAACCTATAAGGACCGATTGCCATGTCTACCCAAACCAATTGGGCTCCGTTGATTGCCGGCCAAGCCGGTGTCGTGCCGTTGTCGCTCGGGATTCCGGGCGTTGCCAAGACGGCGTTCTTTGAAGCCTTATCACAAGCCACCCGGCGACGCTTCATCCCTTACATGCTCGATCAATCCCTCCCCGAAGACCTGAAGGGCTATCCGCTGGTCCAAGACATTGAAGCCGACGGCCGCACGGTTCGGGCAATGATCCACGTACTCGAGGAAGCTCGCTTGCGGGCCGAGTTGGAACCTTCGGTCGTGCTGCTCGACGAACTGACCTGCGCTGGTCATTCGATCCAAGCCGCCGCGCTGCAGTGGGTGAACAATCCCGCGCCGAACTGTTGGATGTTCGCTGCCGCCAATCCGCCGGACAAAGCGGCTGCCGGTGTCGACCTGACTCCGCCGATGGTCAATCGTCTGTGTGTGATTCCGTGGGAGACTCCAGTTGATGCCATCCGCCAAGGTTGGCGTAACGGCCTGGAATTCCCGGCTCCCGAGGTTCCGCTTTTACCGTCCAACTGGCGAGACCATTTGCCCAAGTGGGGCCTGCTGGTCGATGACTTCATCCAGCGATTCCCGGATCGGATGGAAGCCTATCCGACCGACCCTGCGAAGGCATCCGAGCCTTACCCGACGCCCCGCAGTTGGACCAACGTCGTGAAACTGCTCGCCGCGGCGGAATCGGTATCAGCCAACAAGTCTGTCCGCCGGTTGCTGGTTCACGGTTGCGTTGGCTATGGAGCGGGTGCCGAGTTCATGACCTTCCTCGACACTCAAGCATTGCCCGACCCCGAAGACATCCTGTCCGATCCAAACACCTTCGTCTTGCCTCGTCGTGGTGATCTGGCAGTTGCCATCGTCCGCTCGGTATTGGCCCGAGTCGAATCCGACAACAGCGTGCCACGTTGGGAACGCTGCTGTGACGTGTTCGAGACCACCTACCGCCAGAACAAGGAAGTTGCGATGGCTGGTTACGGCAAGCTCTGGAAGCTCAAGCCCGAGTTGCACCAACCCGCCCAACGCAATGGCGCGTTTGTCGAGATGGATCGGTTGCGGAACGGCGAGTTGTGAAAACTGAACTTGACCGGCCTTAAGAGAACTCATTTGTCTATCGGCGTCCCCCATCGCGAAGACTCGCACGCTCGATCATCGCTGAGATTCTACCCACGCCTTCAGCAAGCGGGGATCGAGTCGCGGTGACTTAAATTCATCCACCGTCAAATAGCAAACTGCCTTGCCGTCGATGTAGATTTGGGGCGGCTTAAAAGATATGGCATTAAAAGGAGAATACTGGCCAATCTTGCCCCCGTACTTGCCAACTTCATTGAATATTGAAAATCGTCCCACTGCTCCGCCATATTGCCCTACCTGATTCGATATCGATTTAGCGTCAAATTGGTTGTCAGAGATCATTCCTAAGAACTGACCATCGGCCGCGATGATTGCACCGTTGAAGATGTCTTTAAGTGTGATTTCTGCGTTGGGAGCCTTCATTGACTTCGACTCTTTCCCGATTGCGATCGCCTTGTCGATTGCCTTGTTGAACCAAGCATTCAATGCACGCATCTCGGCAGGGGTTAGCTTATGCAAACCACTTGCTCGAAATTCTGCGGGCGTCATGACGCGGTCCACGGTCAATGGCTGGGGTGATTGAGCAAATAGGCGAGTGCAGATGACCGTCATCACAACCGCCCAGGTAGCGATCTTAAGGGAAGCCATTGCGATCTCCTCGATTACTTGGTTACAGATAATTTCTAAATAAAAACGGCAGATGGCGGTCAGCCCCGCAGACTTTAAGTGGTCGCTAATCCGGATTCTAGCGGGTGCTTGCTCGATTGTCACACGACTGACGGCGAGTGTGCCTCAATCCTGTCCGCCGTTTCCGGTTTTTCAAGCCACCCGCGACTAGTAGTTGCATCCGACCGATTTCTCACTTGGAGTGAACCCCATGTCCACCTTACTTGCCCAAGCCCGACTGAGAGCTTGCCGCTACTGGCCCTTCGCCAGCCATGCCATCCTGTCGATGGTTCCGACGCCGCGTCCAGGACTCGGCACACTGGCGGTCGATCAACACTGGCGGCTGTACTACGACGAGGCAGCCTTGCAACGGATCAGCCTTGACCAAGCTGCGGGCCTTATCTTGCACGAACTCGATCATCTGCTCAAACGCCATCACAAACGCGGTCAGTCGCTTGTCTCCGAAGGCCAGTGGGAGGCGTGGAACTACGCCACCGATGCCACCATCAACGGTGACCTGAGAGACCAGGACATCCCTTTGCCCGAGGGCGTGGTCTATCCCGAGCGGCTCAACCTGCCGGCCGGGCTGAGTGCTGAGGAATACTACCGCAAGCTGACCGAGCAAACGGAGCAACCAGAGAGCCAAGAGGCGGAAGACGAGATTCAAGATTCACCCTCCGAGGAACCTGGAGATAGCGATGACAACAACGAAGCCGACAACCAGAACGACGGTCAAGACTCTGAAGACGAAGATCGCGAGCCTGGAGACGACGCTGGCGATCAAGGAACAGACCATTCGGGAGATGAAGGAGCATCAGAGCCAATTGCTGGAAGCCCTGATCGACTGGAACATCCAGGCGGGGAGGATGAAGCCTCGCAACCAGTGGAACCGCAACCAGTAGGTGCCAGCGGTTCTTGCTCCGATGGTCAACAGCGTCCGTGGGAACTTGGCCCGCCCGATGACGACAACCCCGGTTTGGAGGAAGCCGACCAAGAGCAACTCATCCACGTCACCGCCAAGAACGTCTTGGAGCGAGAGCACGGCCAGGAGTCAGCCCGCCATCGCCGCTGGGCTAGTGACATCCTCAATCCGCCCATCGATCCAGCCGCTAGGCTGTTGCACCTGGTTCGCCGCTATTGCGATCTGACGGTTGGAATCGGTGAACGCAGCTACCGCCGTCCTAGTCGACGCAACGGCGACCCGCGCATGGTCCTACCGAGCAACGTGGCTCCACTGCCAAGAATCACCGTCATCGTTGACACTTCGGGCTCCATGAGCGAAGAGGATCTTGGCCTGTCGCTGGGAATGATCCGCAAGGTATTGAACTCATTCCGCATTCGGGATGGCATCCGCGTCGTCACTGGAGACAGGCAAGGACAGACGAAGCAACTCTGTCTGTCCGATCCGAAACGCATCGAACTGACGGGCGGGGGCGGTACAAACATGGCCGCCATCGTGGCCGAAGTCCTGGAATCCCGTCCCCAGCCGCAGATGATCCTCGTCTGCACCGACGGCTACACGCCTTGGCCCGAACAGAACCCGGGATTACCCGTCGTCGCCTGCCTCAGCAATCGCCGGGCTACGTTGCCCGAAGAGTATCAACCACCGTCCTGGATTTCCGTTATCGAACTCGCAAAGGAGAACTGAAAAATGGCTATGACCACCCTGGAAAAGAAGCTGTTTGAACGCGCTGTCACCGCCCTCGCCTGTGCATTGGCGCACGACGAAGCCGTCCAGAACAACGCCGATGCCGAGACATTGGCGGAACTGCGCGGCCACTGGGTCGACGACGCTGACGAGGTCGTTGAAAAGGCAATGAGACTTGGACTATGGGGGGATGACGATGAATAACTTGGTCCCTTACTACCGCGTGTCATCCAAGCGACAGGGGCGCTCTGGCCTCGGTCTTGAAGCTCAGCAAGCGGATGTCGCTGACTACGCTCGCCAACAAGACGCCAAGGTATTGGCCTGCTACACGGAAGTTGAATCCGGCAAGCGTTCCGACCGTCCTGAACTGGCCAAGGCGATCGCCCATGCCAAGCGAGCTCGAGCGACACTTGTGGTCGCCAAACTGGACCGTCTCGCCCGCAATGTCGCGTTCACGAGCGCCCTGATGGAGTCCGGCGTCGATTTCATCGCCTGTGACAATCCGCACGCCAATCGGCTGACCATTCACATCTTGGCCGCCGTCGCCGAAGACGAAGCACGCCGAATCAGCGAACGGACCAAGGCCGCGTTGGGTGCCGCCAAACGGCGCGGAACGAAGCTCGGCGGCAGCAACCCGAACTGTCGAAACCTCACCAAGGCCGCCAGGAAGCGAGGCTCGAAGGCCGGCGGGATCGCCGCCAAGCAACTCGCCGACGAAGCCTATCTCGATCTACGGAACTTCCTTGTGGAGTTGCGCCAGTCGTTTTCGTACGCCCAAATCGCGACGATCCTAAACTTACGTGGCGAGCTTACCAGAAGAGGCAAACCGTGGAGCGATGTCGCCGTAATTCGAGCCTGTCGACGCCTGGAAATCGACTAGCAAAAACGGCCTCCGGACCTGCTTTTTACCGTGTCTGGCGCGTTTCTTGGTTGTCCTTAGCTTGTCGCGAACAGACCCTCAATAACATCAGAGTAGTCGGCAGCAGTAGGGGGTGGCGCGTCCGGTCCCGGCCCCCCGGTCGCTCGTGCGAGGCAGAGGAGCGTCGAAGAGCAACGTAAGTCATTGTATTCAAATGGCTTACGGAGATTATTACTTAGATCCGACCACACCGGACCACGAGAGGACAGGTATCTGCGAGGTGCGATAGACAGGCTGGTGCATATTACCGTTGCACAATTCAGATGGGCGCTGTTGGCCGCTCGCTGTGGCACCTCGTGTGTATCTTGTATGGGCAGTGGGGGAATAGTGAGGGGAGGTCACTTGGGACGATCTCTTAGCGCGTCATCGTCTGGCCAGCCAGCGAAGTTCGGTGGTTTTCGAGGTGGCGTGGTGCTAATCGGAGGCAACGGTGGTTTCGGAATTGGACGAGTTGTAAGCCACTGTTCTGAATCTCCGCGGCGAACGCACCAGAAGGGGCAATCCGTGGTCGGATGTGGCGGTCATTCGAGCCTGCAGACGCCTGGAAATCGGGTAGAAAAACCGCCTTCGGGGGATGGGTCACCAGGGGGTCACCATGGGACCGCGGCGAAAAGTGGCACACAATTCCGCCCAACACCGTAAAATACTGACACCACTTGCTTTGCGACGCGTTCACCGTTTCGGCGGCGGCGCAGAAAAGGCTCGTGGAAAGCACGCACACCCCCTTAGTGCATATTCCCGGAGGTCATCGACAATGACGGAAACAACCACCGAAAACACCGCTACGGAAGTCACCGAAACGAAGGTTTGCCGGGGTTGCGCCGAGGCGTTGCCAATTACCGAGTTTCGACTGCGCCGGCGGAATGGCAATGATCGGATGAACCTCTGCCGTATATGCCACAACGACAGAGAACGCCATCGCCGACACAGGAAGGAACGCGAGCTGAGCCGTAGCGTCGCGAAGAATTACGTTCGGAAACTCCTACGGCGCGAGGGAAACCCCGATGATCTGGTCGCCAGCTCCGTGCGGCAGCTCGGCAGCGGGAAGAAGCTCGCTCAGGCTGTGGCGGACTATCTCGAGGTCGCTCCGCCACGTATCAGAGTGGGCTATGGAATGTTTGTGCTCGACTATCTGTGTAAGCGCGAACAGCGAGAGAAGCGACAGCGACAGAACCGATGATTTCGGGTTGATGTCTTGGGGAGTCTTCCAGGGTCCGACTTTCAACTCCGTGCGCTGGATCTAGCGCGCGTCAAGTTAGGTGCCGTCACACGACAGCCGATGAGTTTTGGCGCGGCTGCGCGTCGAATCAGAGCCATCCAGGTGCCGTAGGATTCGGCTCAATTCGTCAGAGCATGGAAACACGTCTCGGCCTTCGATCGTTCGTTACAGCCGATTCTGTGCGGCTGTTTGGCTTGTATCCGCGTCAGTGACGATGCACGTCTTCAACAATCGGCGTCATCCGTTACGCTTCTAGGTTGTGGTAGACTTACCACAACCTGTTTCCGTAACCGTAACGACTCGCTTTCTGTAGCTCCTTTGCTTGCACTTGGCGGAGCAAAACTTGGCATCCTTGCGAAGCGCCTCGAACTCTCCGTGGCAGCTCTCGCATTTCTTCTGACGCGCCAATCGCCGCCTTTCTCGTCGTCGTTCGACGTATGCGTCGTTAGTTGGCGCTGAACTGTCGTCCGCAATGCCGACAATGGCAAATGTAACGTGCGGTTTCCGGGCGGTACGTTGGGTTGGGAATTGTGTCGGTTGCGATCATCTGTGGATTCCTTTCGAGGGATTCGAGGTTATTTGGCTTGTGCGCAGACGCCCGCCCTTTTTGGCTGGATACAGAAGTAGCCGCCTTTGGTGCTCCTCAAGTTTCAGTCACGTCTATCGTGATAAGGCAGGTATCAGCATCGCGGTGACACGTCCAGCACCTCGGGAGACAAGGGGCACAGTCTTAACCGAGGGTTTTGTATGAATTAGACAAAATTCGCGTGTCAATTGCGGGCCTGATTTTCCCATCGGTGGCGAGCCTGGGGTTTCACCTACGCCGCGGCAGTATCGGCCGCGTCCACAGCATTCACGGACATCACCACGCAACGATGGATACGAGCGAGTGCTCCGTCTCATCGTCCGATCTGTAATGGTTTCGTTCATGCCAACGTGCTTCAAACTCTTGACGCAGCGGGTTTCCAGGCCGATGCGTCGATTTGTTTCGTGGTTAGTGCCGCTGGCGTCGTCCGTCAGCAGCGTCTTAATACGAGATGTTCCGCTCCCAAAGTGACCGTACAAGAGCCGGCTCGAATCTGACACCGAGTCGGCTCATTTCATTGGCTTACGCCCTTGGTTTCTTGCCTCGTTCAGGGCTCTTCACTCGCCGTAAACGTGCCATCACTGAATCGTCGCAGCTGGGCCGATGTTGAAAGGTCAATATTCACTTCGCCAGACGCCAAACGCCGGCCTCCGCGATGGCATCGATTCGCAGTCTTGCCCGATGCAGTGCCGAGCGAGACAGTCCTTGTTTCGCGCCGGCTTCTATAACGGCTGACGCTTGTCGCGGTTTGACTAGGAATTCGTTGAGAAAATCGGCCGCGACCAATACGGCTGACGCGCGCGACCGTTGCTGTATACTGGGGGTTTCCGTGGCCGCGAACACGAGTTGAAGAGGATTACGCAGTGGTAACGTCCGATTGGCCCGAATGGACGCTGCTGCCCGGCATCGGCGAGACGCTGGCGAAAAGGATTG
>JBBDHZ010000049.1:0-1366 GCA_040880645.1 Minisyncoccota bacterium | reverse complement strand
AGACGAATTCCCCTGCCGACTGAATAATCCGTTCTCGCGTGGCCGCAATCATTGACTCGCAAATAGCATCGTCATCCTCCTCAGCGGTAATCCGTAGCGAGATCGTCGCCTGGCTGACCGTAATCCCGACGTTGGGAATCTGATCGCGGGCGATCAAACCATCCAGCCGTCTTTCCATTTCACTCTCACCGAGCCCGAAGCATTTGACGACATGCTGATGAATCTTGCGTCGTCCCGCTCCCATTTCCTCGATCAAGCGTGGAACCACGGTGCCGGTCCACATCTGCCGCATTTCGGCCGGCACGCCGGGCAACGCGAAGAGACGCGGAACTCCCGTGGGGGCAGCCTCTTCATCGCTCCCAGCAGACCGCGGGTGGGGCCATTGAAGGTCGATCCCGGGGGCGGTGCCTTGCGGGTTGGGAATCTCGCGACTGCCGCGAGGGAACATCGCTTGAATACGATTCTGTTCCGGCATCAGCCGACCGCGGTTGGAGAAGAGGGAGGCGATGTGATCAAATGCGGATTGGCGAAATTCTAAGGGACGGTCGGTTGCGGCAGCGACTGCTTCGCGCGTCAGATCGTCCTGCGTCGGACCGAGACCGCCGGTGCTGACGATCACATCGGCCCGTGTGGCGGCCGTTCGGAACACCTGCACGTTCGCCTGAAAGCGGTCACCGACCGTGGTGTGAAACTCGGTTCGGATCCCGAGCAGCGCGAGTTGCTGGCTGAGCCATTGGCTGTTGGTGTCAAGCCGCGCACCCGATGTCATTTCATCACCGATCGAAATCACTTCGGCGATCAACGGCGTCGATTTTTCTGACATGCATTATTCTTGATCGAACTTCACTTCCTGACGTGCCGCCGATTCGGTAAAGACGGCCGCGCGCGACTTTTTCTGCTTCCGCCGGAAAACCACAGTATTGCGTTGTCCAGCCTGCACCTCGAAGAAGAGCCGGTTCTCCATCATCAACGTTTGTTCGCCCGCGGGCGGCTGCAACTCGAAGTAGAACCAACGATACTTTGAATCCGCTTCACTGCCCACCCAGTGCAAGGTCGCCGGTTCGTCCTGACCGGTTCGCAACAAGCGGATTCGCTTCCGCAGGTACTCGGTCGTTATTCGTTCGAGCTCGTCAGCGCTGAGTTCCTCGCTACGGATCGGCTTTTTCTCGTGCGCCGACAACGCCATGTCCAGATCGCGAGGGTCGACGCGCAGGGAGCACTCCAAACGGTTCGTCTGACGGTTCCACTCCGCTTCGGTCAGCGTGACGTGAAACGGATGCATGACGAGCAGAGGGAGTAATAGAAAGCTGTTCATAATTGATTGTCAGAGCTGAAATGCAGGAAACATTTACGTCATTCTCCCTCT
>JBBDHZ010000048.1:0-1374 GCA_040880645.1 Minisyncoccota bacterium | reverse complement strand
ACACGGAGGAATTAAAAGTTTGGGTTGATAAATACCGGTTGGGCGGAGCCTGGACGCGTAGCGACACCCACCGTCGGGAAGCAACGAGCGAATTCGGCAAACGAGAAAATAAGTTATTGCGAGGTAACGATCGTGCCGCAACTTAGGATCGAAGCGAGTCAGTTTTCGGGAACGTATGCTAGATTGAACAAGGTTCACATCACGAGCATTTCGAGACGCAGGTGTCTGAAGTTTGCCACCACGGTTGGTAATTCTCATTTCAGTCGGGCGTTTCAAAGCACCGTGACAGCGCTTTCCCTTGCCTCCTATCGTGCGATGGCCATTAAGTGCGTCATTGACTTCACGAAACCCGATTTGTCCGTCGTGCCACACTACTCTCATCTTGAGAGTACGGAGAAAATGAACCTCTCTTACTGGATTGGCATGGCCATTACCGCAATCGCGGCTGACGAAGTGCTTGGCGTTTCACGGACGTTCCACGCGTCAAACGGCGGGCAGAAACTGACGAAGGCGAACCAGAGGTCGCGAAGCCTTGCGGATTTATGTGGGCAAGACACGAATAACACGTGGCATATTTTCGAAGCAAAAGGGCGACAAACGAAGCCAACACCATCAGCTATGAATGATTGGAAGGCTCAAGCATCAACCGTAACCCATGTAAATGGTTCGGCTATCGGTACCGGTAGTGTGGGTGTTGCGCGAATATTGAAGAAGATGACCTTTGAACTTCTCGATCCGCCTTCTCGGCCAGGGAAAAACGGCGACATCGCGATAAACGTTGCAGATGCAAGAGGCAAATACTATCAGCCATTTGTTGACTTCCTGGCCGGTGACGCTACCGGGATTCAACGTGGTGGGCGTAGTTTCCTGATGCGAGCAATGATGTTTGACCCAGTAGACCGCGACTACATCTGGTATGGCCTTGAAGACAAAGCGTATGAGATGCATAAGTCGAAATGGGCACGTGACGTTCGGGTCGAGGAATTAGAGGATGAGTCTCTGTATGTAGGTTCTGACGGCGTTGCCGTGTTAACGTCCAATAGCCCCTGCGAGATCAACGGCACCGAGAAATCTCAGAAGAAGGCTAACTAAGAATGCCAACGACTGACACCTCCGAAAAGGGGCTTGAATCACTCATCGTCGATTCGCTCATTCACAAGGCCGGTTACGTTGCCGGGTCGCCGACGGACTATGACCGGGATTCGGCGGTCGACTTCGTCAAACTGACCGAGTTTCTGCGGACGACGCAGCCTGAGGTTGCCGAAAGGCTGGATCTGGAAAACGACGGGCCGACGCGGGCGAAGTTTCTGGCCCGGTTACAGGGCGAGATTACCAAACAGGGTGTCATCGGTGTGCTGCGGAACGGGATCAAAC
>JBBDHZ010000047.1:0-1382 GCA_040880645.1 Minisyncoccota bacterium | reverse complement strand
AAACCGACGGATGCTGGAGGCGATCGCTCGCACTCGCAAAACAAATGGATGATTACCTAGTCCAGCCCCTGCGTGATTTCGTGAGGCTCTTTGAAGAGCTTGACATCCCGTACGCAATTATGGGTGGAATAGCGGTCGGAGCACATGGTATTCCGAGACCGACCCATGACTTGGATTTTACGATAAGTATTGAGCGACAGCGACTTCCCGACTTGTATGCCGCAGCCGAACAACTTGGATACTCTGTACCAGATGCGTTCGCTGCCGGTGGGGTGGATCTCGTCGCGGAGATGCCCTTGGTTCGAGTCAGGCAGTGGGTGGAAGGCAAGGCGATCGACATCGACATCTTTCTCGCGGAGTCGGATTTCCAAGAAAATGTGTTGGCTCGCCGCGTGCGCATGGAAGTAGATGCCGGAGTCGCTTGGCTGGTCTCGGCGGAGGATTTGATCTTGCTCAAGTTGATTGCTTCGAGGCCGCGAGACATCGGAGACATTTTCGACGTCTTTCTTGCCCAAGGCCAATTGGACGAAGAGTACCTGCGAAAGTGGGCCGCGGAACTGGGCGTCGCAGACCGATTGCGTGATGTGAAGTCACAGTTCGACCTGGAAAACTCAGGAGGCCAAACGTGAACGCTAGTCTATTCTCCCGCCGCACGTTTCTTTCGGACGTCCGTCGCGATGCGATCGGGTTAAACGACCGTCCACCCATGGCACGCATTTGGCGGGTTGAAAGCGTCGAAGCCCGGTTGCTAGGATAAGCGGTGGGCGATAACCACTTTGAAATCTCCGAGGAATCCGGCATGTCAACCGCCAGTGTGCCGATCACCACCCCTCCTGACCAAGCCACCGTTTTGCGCGGGGTTACTTGGGACGAGTATGTCCGCTATCGAGACGATCCCGCCAATCAAGGATCGCGGATGACGTATGACCAAGGAGTGCTGGAGATCATGACATTGTCGTATTTTCACGAAGCGATCTCTCTGCTCATCCATAACTTTATTACGCTCTGGCAGATTCATCGGAATATCGACGTCCAACCGTCGGGATCGATGACCTTGCGCAGTCAAATCCTGGAACAGGGCCTGGAAGGAGACCAGAGCTACTATATCCAGCACGCCGTCGATGTGTTGGGGCAAGTCGATATTGACATCGAGCGGTTTCCTCCCGATTTAGCCATCGAGGTTGACCACACCCGCGCGTCGGTTCCAAAGATGCCGATCTACGCCGCCTTGAGAGTGCCGGAAGTCTGGCGATGGCGGAAGGAGACGCTCTCGGTTTTGCGTTTAGAGAACGGTCAGTATGCCGAACAGACGGATTCGACCGCGCTGCCGGGGTTTCCGCTGGACCAACTACGCAAGGCACTAGCGCGTCGACATGAGGTGA
>JBBDHZ010000046.1:0-7510 GCA_040880645.1 Minisyncoccota bacterium | reverse complement strand
CATATAAATGTACTTCGTCGGCACCGGCAGTACTTCCCGCAAACGCTTCCCGACGGTTGTCTTCCCGGAGCCGTCTGGACCGATTAACGCGACTGTGAACATTGTTCTGCCACCGAGCGTTCGAGGTTGTGAAACAGTTCGGCGAGCCCCACTTCCTGAGGATGATCGACGGCGTAAATCGTTTTGCCGACGATGAGTTGATCGAGTAGGTGACGACGCTTTCGTTCAAAGTCGGCCAGCCATTCGGACGGGTCGGGCATCGCGTACGCCCACCGCCGATAGGCGAGAGTCAGATCATCCCAGTCCTCGTCTTGCAACGCAGTTAAACGGCGTTTTGCCGTTTCAGCATTGAGGCGGGTGATTCGGATATCGGATCCGGCATGGGTGCCAACCAACACGATAATGTGGATTGGCGCGGCACGCGGGCCGATTTCTTGTCCGAGCCAGTCTGCTACAGAGCGGTCGACGTAACGGTGGCGATCGACGGCGGCAGCGAGCTTGCGGATCGGTGCGCCATTCCTCGGGAGTACGGTCTCGAGGGCACGCGAGATTCGACTCATTCCTGTCGCGGCTCCCTGCCGTGCACCCAGGCGAATTCGCTCACGCATCCCGACGTGTTGAAGTTGGCTTCCGCCTTGACGCAAATGCCAATCTCTTAGCCGGAGCGATTCCGGAACTCCATGCATGGTCTGACCGGCATCGGAGACGTAAGCCCACTCTGCCGCCAGATACCGCGCGTCATGAAGCAGATAGGCTAACAACATTCCGGTTTTTCCACCCCGAGGCCACCCACAGACCAGGTAACCGCGGCCCTCAAATGTAAACGCGGTCGCGTGCACTCCGAGCAGCCCCTTCGCGACACATTTGCCGTTGATCATCGATCGCAGCCAGGGAAAACGTCGGCGGGCGATAGACGGATACGTGATACGAAAGGGTGCGGGGCCAGGAGCCGTTGGCAGCTGGATCTCAACGGGGGACGGGAAAAGCGAGTGTCGGAGTGCGAAACGGCCATCGGCGCTGTAGGCATCGTCCAGATGCCGCCACACGACATCGGTCGACGTGTCCCCCGCGAAGCGGACCTCCACGTCCGGCGATTCCTCGCTCGAATCCCGCACTGCGCCGCTTGCGCACATCACCGCTTGCACGTCGTACGGAGACGCACCGGTGAGCGTTAGATGAATCTGACCATGCAGACTAAGACCAACGGGGTTCATGAAATTGGGTGGCGATCTTTAAGTGGGGTGATCTTGGAACGGGAGGTATAGCCCCATCGCTGACAGAGCTGCATGCCGAGAAGTTCGTCGAGACGCTCAACGTCCGGTTGAAACCGCACCTTCAACTCCGCTAGCACTTCCGGAGAAATACTAGCTTTCTCTGCCTCGCGCAGCTTCCGAAAAAGGAGACTGCGAATCAATCGTGAACGCTTTACCCTCCCTCTCAGCTTCTTCCATTTCAACCGGCGGCATACTTCGGACGTGCGTTTCGCAATGTGAACGATCGTTTTGTTTCGCGGCAAACTCGCCGGCATCACTTTGGTTAACAGCTTTGAATCCAACGACATGGGGGGAACCTCCAAAGCTTCGAAAACGCCTTGGGCGTAGGATTTGGGATCCCATCGAAGATCGTCAAACAGCGTTACATGGATCTGGTCGCGTGAAAACCGGTTCAGGTACGTCTCGAGGTGTCGAGCGTAGCATCCTTCGTCGACGATTGCGGGAGTGTCCTTGTACCGTTCTTCGAACGTGCCCGTCCACTTTCCGTTGCGGATTCCATCAAGGTACATCGAAAAAGCGCGATCAATCGGCTCACGCAGACAAACCATCAGCTTGATATCGGGATTCATCGCGGCGATCCGCTCACACGCGATTTCTGAGTAGAGGTAGGAATGCGAGATTTCGCCCACAATACGTTCGCTGGTCGCGTCGGAAAAGTGATCCAGGTACCAGGACCACCCCTTGCTACTGTGATGATCGAAAAAATAGAGGCCTTTGGCTGGTGTCACGTACACATCCGGGTGCCGCGATAGCACGTCAAACAACCAGGTTGAACCGGCCTTGCTGGTACCGATATAGATGAAATTAGGTTGACGATTCACTGCATTAGCCCCTGATGGAAATAATGTGCCGCAAGTAGGAACGAAAACCCGACTGCCAGATCGTTCGGCGCAGGCCCTTGGCGAGGCGTTTCACCCCTCGCTGCTGCTGGTGTCGATAGACAACGGCCGACCAATGTTCCAACAACTGTTGCGCCAAGAAGAGTCGAATCGTTGGTAAGGGAATCGGCTGGTCGGAAAAATAGCCCTCTAAAAAGTGCTGCTCGAATCGAGTTAATCTGTTGTGATCGAAAAACAGGCCCCGGCTAAACAGCTGCGGGCCGGATGCCTGGACTGTCATCAACATCTTTGCGATGTCCTCGTAAATTGGAGCCTCGAACCGTCCGAGCGTGTCGAAGATCGAGACGCGATTACCATGACCGACAAAAATATTGCGCGGGGCAAAATCGCCATGCACCTGTCCGGTGGGAACGGTTGTAGGGATATGCTCGTGAGCCAACGCGACGATTCGCTGATGCATCTGACGCATTTCGTCGCCATCGCTTACATGGTTGGTCAGATAGGCCACAAATTTTTCTACTGCGTCCAGATACGCGTCCCGCGAGGTATTGCGTATTTCCGCATGCGGAAGCGACGGCAATGCGTGGTGCCAGCGGAGCCAGGCGCCGGCGTGGTGAAAGGCACCTTCCAACTGGCGCGCCCGTCGCACATTTGCCAGGCGGTGCGTCTTGTAAAGAAGGGCGCGAAGACTCGGTTGATCGATCCACTGCAGGACCATCGCTTGGTTCTCCGGAAGGAGGTCATACACGCGCACCACCCCAAACCGCCGATCTGGCTTGGCGTCAAAGTGTGTTTGGATTCGGCAGAGCGCCGCGTACTCCCTGCTGGATTTGCTTTCGGGAACGGCCCGCTCGAACAGACGCGGCCGATCGACAAAGCAAGGGTCATGACGGTGCGTTTCATAGGCGACGTCGGAATGACCCACAGGAACCTTCACCACCAAGTCGGGGCGGCCCGATGATGTGAGCCGAAACAGGTAGAGTCTGCAGAATCGACGATGAACCTCCTTAATCAGGGTCAGTTCGTTCCCATCGCCATTCAATCGATCGTAATCTGCGATACGCTCGCGCAGGCATGCGGTCAGCGTCGCGGAGGTTGTCATTGATGGGTTTATGCCGATCTGACTCATGATGGTGGTTGATCCGATGGCAGAGTGGCGGGCGGTAGCGGTTTGCTTGCGACTGATCGACGTGACAGGAATCGATCGAGTTCAGGAAATAGCTGACGAATCTGCAACGTCTTCATGTAGATAATCCAAATCACAGCGGTTCCCAGAGCGGCCAGTGCCAAACCGACGGCAGCCGGCGGCGTGAATTTGATCTGAAAAATCAATAAGGCAATCGCCAACGTGAAAATGGCACCATGAATTCTGGCGATCTCCCCAGGGATCCGTGCCAGCTGTCCCGCTCGCCCCAAGGCAACCTGAAAGGCGATGTTCTGAAATGCCAGCACCAGGAAGGTGACAGCGCCGCCGCCGAGGGCGCCGTATGCCGGTACCGCCACCAGATTTAAAGCCAATGCGAGAACTCCACAGGCGAGGTCTATCCTCAGAATCGTTCGAACACGGTCAAATACATGCAGCGTCAATGTGTTGAAACCGAATGCCGCGTTCAGATAAAGCCCCAAGGCGACGATCGACAGAACCGGGCCGGAACTGGCGTAGGATTCGCCGAACAGCAGCACGACGGTCGGCCCTGCCAGAGAAAACGAGATCAGAAAAACAGGCATTGTCAGCATGGCGATCCAGGCCGAACTTCGCCAGTAAAGCTGGCTGATCGCAGCGTGCTCGCCCCTCGCAAACAAACGCGAAGCCGCCGGCACATACAGCACGCGAAAGCTGTCGAACACCACCTGGTTCAGTCGCGCCACCGGGAGGATGGCGCGAAACGCCGCGACTCCTGTCGTACCGTGAAAGAATTCCAGCAAGAGTACCACAAGACTCGTTCGCAAGCCGAACACGACCTCGGAACTCAGCAGCGGAACACCGAACCCCAGCAGACGCTTGGTCGGTAACTCCGCCTTGACCTGGGCAAGCTGCGATAAAAGTTGATCTTCCCGAAGAACGCGCCACAATAACTGCGACGAGACGAGCACACCGAACAGCGTGACCACGACGTATGCAGCTGCCAAGTAGCGAGCGTCACCGCCCGCGGCCATCAAACTGCAAACCGCGATCAGTCGCAGGAGCGGCGTCAGCAAATAGCGGCGGAAAAAAATCGAACGCACGCGACCGAAAATCGCCAACAGCTTCTCCAGCAGGTTTTCCATCGCGTGCAATGGCGCCAAAGCAATGATGATCAGCAGCACGGAAAGTGAGAGTGGATCGCGGACAACCGATCCCGCTAACGCACTCTTTAAGGAGAGCACCATCCCGACCAGCAGGACGCCCATGATGCCAATCGTCATGAAGGCGACGAGGAGACTGCCTTTGAGCTGATGGAGGCGGTTCTCTTCGTGATAGATTGGAATGAAACGGCTGATGGCCTTATCGGTGCCCAACGGCGTCATTCGCGCGGCCAGCATCGCGATGCTGAATCCATAGGCGAACGCCCCGTAATCGTGCTTGGAAAGATAGCGAACGATCAGCACTTGGACCGCGAAATTGATCGCCAAAGAGATCATCCGTCCGGCCAGCAGCAAGCTCGAGCCGCGGACATGTCCGCGTGATTCGCTCTTCTCAGTCGGCACGTTCATTCATTCCACCCCCGGCTGTGACGCCGACTGCCCCCGCCGCTCGTCGCTCGCGGCGATCATCGAAACGCTGCAGGCCAACGCGAGGATGATCCAGAAAAAGCGAATGAAGGAGAAGTGCAGAAACAAACCGGTGAGCAGATAGGCGAAGAGGGCCATCGCGAAGCCGGCGGCAAGTCCTGCCATGGCCGGATCGACCTGGCGGTGCGTTTTCCATACGTCATGCAGACCCAGGAGCGTCACACCAACCATCCCCAGGAAACTCGCTAATCCCAGCAAGCCGAATTCGGACGAGAGATGCAAATACAGAATGTGTGCTTCGCGATCTTCCTGGCGTGCTCGAAAACCGCCCAGCTTTCCGTATTCCTGATAATACAAGGGGAAATTCCCGGGCCCCACGCCCAATACCGGATGGTCCGCGGTAACGCGGATCGCCGCCAAAATGGACGTCGCACGTCCAGTAATTGCCCCGTCTAGCTCCTCCGTTTGCGCCCCGGTATCGGCGCGCAGGTATCCCATCAACGTTCCCATCGCATCCATCCGGGCAAGAAGTTGTGGAAAGGCCAGCAGGAATAGCAAGGCCGCTGTGATCACCATCATCAGGTGCCGGGTCCGTAAGTACCCTGTCGCCTTCATCACGAAGATCAATATCACGAAGGCCACCGCCGCACCGCGAGAGAACGTCAGGATGCATCCCGCCGAGATCAAGAGCGCCGATACAAAGTAGAGCGACTTCCGCCGAACGCTACACGCCGCGGACATGGGAAGAACGGCCAAAGGGATCAGCATCAACAAATTCTGTGCGTACCGGTTCTGCTCTCCCAGCGAACCAGCGGAACGACGCTGCCGACCATGCCCGTCAGTTTCGAATCCCTTGCCTTCCATCGGCACCTGAGCAAACCCACCATAATCGTTGCGGTGGGTGCCGGTGACCTGTTGATAAAGGGACAGGCCACCGAGAAAAGAGCCGGCGATTAACAGTGCGACGACGACGTACTCAAGGCATTTTCTCGTGCGGACGACATTACACACAATCAAAAACAACCCCATGCCTTCGATGAGATGGTTTTTCAGAGTATCGAGCGCCACATCAGGGTGTCGAGACAAAATGGCGCTGAGCACTTGGACGCCAAGAAAGGCCAATGCCCAAAGCCAGGCTCGCGGAAAAACCAGCGGTTCACGGCGGACGGTCAGGTGATACAGCCACACCGAACCCAAGGCTGCTGGAAGCCCGAGTGAGGCAACAACAGGAGGCATTCCGTGAAACTTAACGGCCACGACCAGCGCGTTGCTGAACAACAAAAAAATCGAAAATGCAACAACCAAGTGCGGGTATCGCAGCCCGCTCCAGATCAGCGGTATTGACACACAAGCGACAATCGCGACCCACCCTTTGGGATAGCTCATCGCTAGCAACACCCCAAGCGTCAGCACCAAGCTCGCCAGCATGGCGATGAAAGGCAAGCTGAACTGGATACGTCGCGATGGTTGGATCGTCGTGGAAGTCATAAAGCGAACGTGAGATGGAATCCGGTGGTGCCCTGCCGCACTATCCTGTCGTCGCCGTGTCCACTGTCCGTTGGGGCTCCCAACGATCAATTCGGTGGCCACGGATCGTGTTCACAAGAGCCACGAGGGCCGCAGCATTGACCATACAAAAGTAGGCGGGAAATCTGAAAACTTTCCAACGACCGATCTCTCTTGAGCCCGCAACAATTCCGCACACCGCAGCGAGATAGAACGTTGATTGAAAACCAAAAAAAATCGCGTATCCGACCCCGTCCGTTACAAGTAGCCCGCTACACACAAAAAGAATAATCAACGGAACGGCCATTAACCGTCTGAGAACTTTGTGTGAGAACAATTGGACAGAATAAAAGCCGAATCGAATCGGATTAAGCAGTTGGCGCACGGTTAAAACACCCCGCAATCCGCGGGTCATCACTCGCACTTTGCGGCCAAACTCGATTCCGCTTGATGACGCAGGGGGCTCGTATGCGACGGCGCGATCCGCAAAAACCAGCCGATGCCCCTGGAGAATGACTCTGGTGCTGGTGACGAAGTCATCGGTGACGCCGTCTGGAACGGGTTGGAATAAATGTCGGCGGATCGCATAAATCGCGCCCGTGGCGGATATCACGTGCCCCGCTTGGCTCTCCCAGCGTTTCAGCAGCCGATCGAAATTCCAGTAAGCACACTCGCCTCCTTCGCCGCCACTGTCGGAGATGGACTGACGGTAACGCTGGTCTCCCGCGACACCGCCGACTTTTTCGTCGGCAAAAGGGACGACCAACTGATGGAGGGCGTCGGGGGCAAACATACTGTTTGCGTCGGAGAAAACGAGGATTTCCCCGTCAGCCCTTTCTGCGGCTGCATTCAGCCCAGAAGCCTTGCCCAATCGCGGGAGCGCCAAAAACTTGATGCCCCGATCCAGATAGCGACTCACGATCTCGCACGTCCGGTCGCTCGATCCGTCCGACACGACGATGACCTGAAGCCTGTCGACGGGATAATCGAGCGACAAAATGTTCTCAATCTTGCTCCCGATGCTGTCCTCCTCGTTGTGCGCGACGATGATGAGGGTCACCGAGGGCACCGTCTGCCCGGTGCGACTAGCTGGACAGCGCCAGGTTCGTGAGCGGTATGGCGCTAGCCACCGGCCTTTGTGTGTTGGACATTGTGGCGCAAGACCGGCGGCTAGCGCCG
>JBBDHZ010000045.1:0-1393 GCA_040880645.1 Minisyncoccota bacterium | reverse complement strand
CCTGACAAGGGAATGCATTTGTCTCGCTGTCAGGACAGGTCCTGACCTACGTTCTACGTTCCAATTACCCCCGATTACTCCCGGCGACGGGCTTATGTTCGCCAGAACGTGGGGTGTCATAACCGGGCTTGCCCGCATTCTGCCGAACGCAGCTACGACAATCGTTGTCACCGGCCGATCAAACCGAGTCCATCGAGATATCCCGTCATTCCGTCCAGGAACATTTGAATTGCCAGTAAGACCAGGATCATTCCCATCAACCGCTCGACCGCTTTTAAGCCGCGGTCTCCCAACAGGCGGACGAAGAGTTCGGAGGAGAGAATGATTGCGGTGGTCACCAGCCACGCCAGCAACAGGGCAACGTTCCATTCCACGATCTGTTCGGGGGACGTGCTGCTCCATAGCATCAGTAATGCGATGGATGATGGACCGGCGATCATGGGGACGGCCAACGGAACGATGAACGGATCCTCGGGCATCTCGGTCGAATCGTGTTTCGGCGGAAAGATCATCTTCATCGCGATCACAAAAAGCAGGATCCCACCGGACAAATTCAAAGTGGAAGTCGTCAGACCGAGGAAGCCGAGGATCCAGTTGCCGGTCCACAGAAAGAGCCCCAGGACCGCCAATGAAATGAACAATTCGCGGAGCACGATCGCTCGTCGTCGTGCAGGCGAAAAACGGGCAAGGATCGAATGGACCAGCGGTACATTACCCAGCGGGTCCATCACTAACACCAGCGTCGTCGACGCTGCGAAGACGGTCCTCCAATCCATGGGCTCACCAGCTCTTTCAGTCGAATGTTCGAAGCTGTGGTCTACGCCAACTCCGGAGCCGTTGGGACCTTGGGCAGTTGCGAGGTGCATTGGGGACAGCGGCTGGCTCGATAGGGAATCGTTGACCGACAGAACTCGCATTTTTTATCCGTCGGTTCCTCCGCGGGTGGAGGCGTTTCGACGAAGACTTTGTCGAGTCGCTCATCCAGGCGATTGTAGACGTGGATGATGATGAACATGGCGATCGCCACAATCAGCATCGCAAGGCAATTATTGAAAAACAAACCGTAATTGAGCGTTACCACGCCGGCTTCCTGTGCCGCTTGAAGCGTTTGGAATCCCGACTCCGGCACGGTCACGCCGTCCGGTACGTCGAGGACCCAGAAAAGATCTGAGAAATCCGAGTTACCGGTGACGAGGCCGATCGGAGGCATGATCACATCGTTGACCAGTGATCGGACGACGGTCGTGAATGCCGCCCCGACGGTGAAGCCAATTGCCAAGTCCACGACGTTGCCCCGTAGAGCAAATTTTTGGAAGTCCTGAAAGATTCTCATTGGGAAAGCTTTGCATGGGCGAGGACCGCTTTCATCTGGTCGAGCGAAGGCGGCTTGACC